>JBBRGO010000378.1:0-1502 GCA_038224055.1 Actinomycetales bacterium | reverse complement strand
CCTCGAGGTCGAGGCCGAGACGTGGGGTCATCTTCGCGCCGCCCCACAGAGCGAGACCGCCGGTGAGAGCCCCGAGGCCGATGATGATCGCTACGAGCAGCGCCAGGCTGCGGGTTGCGACGCGTTTGGTGGAGCTACCAGCCACGGGTGGGCCTCACTGACCGGCGGCGCGGTTCCCGAAGGGTCCTTCGCCGTTGGAGTCATCGGCGATCGGCTCGCTCGTGTGGGTTTCGGTCACGGCGCTGGGCGTCTCGGTCTGCTTCAGGGCCACGGCGCGACGGTCGACCCGGATGGTGACGCCTTCGGCCACCTCGAGCCACGCGCTGGCGTCGTCCATGTGCCGGATGGTGCCGAACATTCCCGACGAGGTGACGATCTTGTCGCCGACGTTGAGCGCAGCCGCGAACGCGCGCACCTGCTTCTGGCGACGGCTCGAGGTCAGGAAGAGCCAGCCGAGCAACAGCAACGGCAGGATCAGGATGACGGCTTCCATCAGGCATTCCTTCGTGGTTCGTTTCTAAGGTTCGGGCGGGACGCAGACACGCCGCCGTGGGTCGGTATGGCGAGGTGCCGCGGATGAGCGATGACCAGAGATCGCTTGGCTGCTCGCATCAACGACCGAGGGCACCGGAAGGTGCCGCCGCAGCGGCGGGGGGTGCCGGTGGGAGTCTACGGGTGCTCGCGCCGTTTGTCAGACCGGCACCGGCACGGCGGCGCGGATCGGCGGGGCTCACGACTCGAACCGCCCCCCGCCCACCTCGTCGAGCGCGAGGGTCGAAACCCACACTCCCGGCGCGTCGAGCGGCGGCGTGAGGCCGAGGTGGCGCCAGGCCAGGGCGGAGGCCGCCCTCCCCCGGGGGGTGCGCACCATGAAGCCCTCCCGCACGAGGAAGGGCTCGGCCACCGTCTCGACGGTGTCGGGCTCCTCCCCCACCGCCACCGCCAGCGTCGACAGGCCGACCGGGCCCCCGTTGAAGCGGCGGCAGAGGGCGTCGAGCACGGCTCGGTCGAGGCGGTCGAGGCCGCGCTCGTCGACGTCGAAGAGGGCCAGGGCCTCCCGGGCCGCCGCGAGGGTGACCTTGTGCTCGCCGTGCACCTGGGCCCAGTCGCGAACCCGTCGCAGCAGGCGGTTGGCGATGCGCGGTGTGCCACGCGAGCGCACCGAGATCTCGGCGATGCCGTCGTCGTCGGCCTCGAGCCCGAGCAGCCTGGCGGATCGATGCAGGATCGTGACCAGGTCGGACGGGGCGTAGAAGTCGAGGTGGCCGGTGAAGCCGAAGCGGTCACGCAACGGCGGTGGCAGCAGCCCCGCCCGGGTCGTGGCCCCGACGACGGTGAAGGGCGGCAGCTCGAGCGGGATAGCGGTGGCGCCGGGACCCTTGCCGATGATGACGTCGACGCGGAAGTCCTCCATCGCGAGGTAGAGCATCTCCTCTGCAGAACGGGACATGCGGTGGATCTCGTCGAGAAAGAGCACCTCACCCTCAGCGAGGGACGACAGC
>JBBRGO010000377.1:0-1515 GCA_038224055.1 Actinomycetales bacterium | reverse complement strand
GTCGTCTGGATCGCGCCGAAGGTGCCGAGCGTGGTCCCGACGAGACCCTGCGGGGCGAGCTGCGCGGTGAGCGGGTTGAGGATGGGGGAGTACATCGTCTCGCCGACGGCGAAGATCCCGTAGGTCGTGACGAAGAGGGCCGAGGCGATGCCGGGGGTGAACTGCGCGACGGACAGCACGACCCAGGCGAGCGTCCAGATGGCGCCGACGACCATGAGCAGGGCGGCGGCCCCGCGCTTGGCGGTGACCCGCACGACGACGACCTGCAGGGCGACGATGACGAGGCAGTTGACGGCGGCGGCGAGGCCGATCGTCGACTCCTTCACGTCGAGGACGGTGAGCGCGTAGGCGGGCAGGCCGGACTCGAACTGCGCGTAGAAGCCGAGGGCGAGGGCAACGGTGACTACAGCGGTCCAGCGCAGGGCGGGCACGGCGAAGATCCGGCGCAGCCCCTCGAGGGTGCTGACGGCCGTCTCGGCGTCCCCGGCCGCCACGTCGGTGTCGACCGTGCGGGGCGCCCCGATGCCGGCGACGTGGATGAGCGCGGCCGAGATCGCGAAGCCGGCCGCCGCGGTGACGAAGGCGAAGGTCATGCCGTCGGTGCGCCCGAGGTCGACGACGTAGCCGGCGACGAACGCGCCGATCGCCATGCCGATCGCCTCGCCGGTGAACTTGTAGGCGAAGACCTTGCGCCGGTCGGTGCCGGGGACCCAGCGCAGCACGAGCACCGACGCCGCGGGTACCGAGGCGGTGAGGCCGAGACCGAAGACGAACATGCCGAGCAGGAAGGAGGTGACTCCGTCCGCGAAGACGAGGCTGCCGACGCCGAGTGTCGCGATGACCTTCGCGCCGACGACGACGCGGACCGGGTTGAAGCGGTCGCTGAGCCGACCCGCGAACGGCGCCGCGACGAGGGCGCCGACGGAGAAGAGGGTGCTGGCCAGTGCGGCGGCGAGCGGGCCCCAGCCACGGGTGGTCGCGGCATAGGCGTACTGGTAGGGCAGCACGGTCCCCCAGCCGAGCATTCCGATGGACGACGCGAGGATGAGCAGCTTGGTGCGCATGGTGTTCACACCCTTTCTGGCGGTAGCGGCGCGGGCACGGTTCGACAACAGAACCTCGTCGTCAAATATTTCGTGATCGAACTTCGACTTCGAAACAGTAGCACCCGGTGATCGAGGTGGAACAATGCGGTCCCATGGCGGCGCAGCGACGGACGGCACAGCAGGAGCACGCGGCGGACGTCGCGACCTACGTGGCCGCCGGCGGTGAGGAGTCGGTCCAGCGGGTCATCACCGCGTTGTATGCCGTGACGAAGAAGCTCGACCAGTGGTACGGCCGGCAGCTCGTCGACGTCGACCTCAGCCAGGGGGAGTGGTCGGTCCTCTCGGCGCTCGCGCAGGCGGAGCGGGACTGCCTCACCCCGAGCCAGCTCGCGGACCTCTCGAACGTCGCACCGTCGTCGATGACGCACCGCCTCGACAAGATGTCCGGGCGCGGCCTCGTCGAGCGGAC
>JBBRGO010000376.1:0-1540 GCA_038224055.1 Actinomycetales bacterium | reverse complement strand
ACGAGACCGAGGTCGTAGGCCGTCTCGGCGCTCAGCGTCACCGAGTCGGGGCCAACGTCGGCGGAGGCCGACTCGTGCCCGTGCAGCGCAGCCCGGACCGCACGACCCACCGCAGCCTGCTGCGTCGTCGGCCCGGCCGGCTCGAGGCCGACCCGCGCGGAGACGGCGCTGCCCGGCTCGGTCCCCAGCGCCGCGCGCACAGCCTCGACCCGGCCCATCGCGAACCAGTCGCTCGGCCCGGTCCGCACGAGGCTCCGGCCGCCGTCGTGACCAGCGTCCGCGTCGTCGACGAGTGCGTCGACGAGCCCGCGCACGACGGCCACCGGCACGGCGCCGACCTTGCCCTTGACGAGGTCCGCGGCAGCCGCCAGCTCGTCGGC
This sequence comes from Actinomycetales bacterium, assembly GCA_038224055.1. GTDB lineage: Bacteria > Actinomycetota > Actinomycetes > Actinomycetales > Dermatophilaceae > JBDSSS01. The sequence goes on along the minus strand of JBBRGO010000376.1, from coordinate 1,160 downwards.
CAGGGCCCGGCTCGTCACCGACAGCTCCCGGCCGTCGGCGTCGACCCCGCCACGCAGGTCGTCGACGACCCGCACCCCGTGCGCGCCGAGCGCGAAGTCGACCTGCCCGACCCGCCAGGGACGCCCGGCCGTGTCGCTGAGCACCACACCGACCCGCACGCCGTGCGCGGCCGTCAGCGCGGCGTGCAGGGCCGCACAGACGGCGTCGGGGTCGTGGGGGAGGAGCAGCAGCCCGCCGCGGCCGCCGGTGTTGGAGGCGTCGACGCCGGCGGCGGCCATGACCGGACCGGCCTTGGCCCTCACGACCCGGGTGACCCGCCCGTCGACGTTGCGCTCGGCGACGACCGCCTCGCTCTCCCCGGCGATGACCCTCTCCCGGTCGGAGTCGTCGGTGACGAGGCCGAGGGCCTTGCTCGCGATCTTGCTCGAGACGACGACCACGTCTCCGTCCTGCAGCCGCAGCCCCGAGGAGGTGAGGCCGAGACCCACCAAAGCAGCGAGGTCGTCACCCTCCCGGACCTCGGGTATGCCGTCCAGCGGGATGACCGAGACCGGCTCGCTCACGCGGTGGTCCGCTCCGGTCGCAGCCGGGTCCCGAGCTCGAGCGCCGCACCGGCGAGGTCGGCGGCGGCGTCGGGGGAGGACATGAGGAGCGGCCGGTGCACGACGTCGAGGCCGGGTCGGCCGACCATCGGGTCCTCCTCGTCGACGAGCCAGCCGTCGAGGAAGTCGGCGTAGAGGCCGGCGACCGCGGCGCTCGTCTCGGCGACGCCGATCGTGCGGAGGCAGACGTCGGCGTGGCCGCGCACCGGCCGGCCCCCGACGAGCGGCGAGACACCGACGACGGGGGCCCGGGTGCCGCGCAGAGCGTCCCGCAGACCGGGCACGCCGAGGATGATCCCGATCGACCCGACGGGGTTGCTCGGGGGGAGCAGCACGACGTCGGCCTCGCGGATCGCCTCGAGCACCCCCGGCGCCGGCGCGGCCGCGTCGAGCCCGGCCACGACGAAGCGCTCGGCGGGCAGCGAGGCCTGGTGGCGCACCCACCACTCCTGGAAGTGGATCGCCCGGGTCTGCTCGCCCTCGCCGACGACGACGTGGGTCTCGACGGGGGTGTCGGTCATCGGCAGCAGCCGGACGCCCTGCTCGGGCAGGCCCCA
>JBBRGO010000375.1:0-1548 GCA_038224055.1 Actinomycetales bacterium | reverse complement strand
CCCGCACCTCGACGGCGAGGGCACGAGCACGCACGGCGTCCCACCGTCCACCCAGCCACGGACGAGGGGACGGCTCGGTCGGTCCGGCACCGTAGACCGCCCAGCCGGTGCCGGACGCTGCGTCCGCGCCCGCCACCATCGAGGCGGTGACCTGGCGGGCCGCGTCACCGAGGCCGACGACGAGCACGAGATCGCCGGGTGCAGACAACGGCACCGGCACCGAGCGACCGGCCCGGTCCTCACCCAGGCGAGCCAGCAGCTCGGTCAGCTCCGTCGACTCGGTGGACAGGTCCGGAGTCACCAGCAACGGGGTCACCAGGAGCGGCGTCACCTGGAGCGGGGAGGCCCGGTCGACGAGGTCGGCGTTGACGTCGTCCTCGTCGCTGTCGGCGGTGTCGAGCAGCGCGAGGATGCCGGCCCGGTCGCTCAGCGCGTGGGGCGCCGGGATGGCCGCGTGGACCGGTCCCCTCGCGGTGGCGCCGACAGCGCGGGCCGGGAACATCTCGGCGCGGGACGGGACGGGGACCTCCACCGTCACCTCGAGGTGGCGGCGTCCGAGGAACCCCGCCACCCCCGTGTCGAGCACGCGCTCGGCGCGCACGATGCGGGCGTCGGCGCCGTAGAGCTCCGTCGCCTCGCGCGTGAGCTCGTCGAGCGACCGCCCCTCAAGCAGGAACTGAGGCGACAAGGCGCACCACCCCGATCGTCTCGATGCTGACGTCGGCCGAGGTCACCTCGGCGTAGGAGAGCACGGGCACGCCCCGCGGCGGGAGCGGCACGAGCTTGCGCAGCGCGGGTCGGAGAACGGGTGCGCACACGAGGACCGCCGACTTGCCGGCCGACTCGGCCGCGGCGACCGCGGCACTGAGGGACGTGAGTACCGCGTCGAGCCTGCCCGGGTCGACGACGAGCTGTGTTCCGCCCTCGACCGGACGCAGGTCCTGCACGAGGCTCTGCTCCAGGGACGGTTCGATCGTGATGACCGGCAGGTGGCCCCCGTCAGCGAAGCGGGCCACGAGCGCCGGTCCCAAGGCGCCGCGAGCGGCCTCGACGAGCGACTCGGGGTCGGTGGCGACCCTCGCCCGCAGCGTGAGCGCCTCGTAGATGCGGGTGAGGTCGTTGATGGGCACCTGCTCCGCGAGCAGGCCCTGCAGCACGCGGTGGATTTCGGCGAGCGAGAGGAGGGCGGGCGTCAGCTCGTCCACGGTGGCGGGACTGACGCTCTTGACGCCGTCGGTGAGCATCCGGACGTCCTCCCGCGAGAGGAGCCTCGACGCGTGGGCGTTGACGACCGACGACAGGTGAGTCACGAGCACGCTGACGCGGTCGATGAGCGTGGCCCCGGTCATCTCGGCGCTGTGCCGCAGCTCGGTCGGGATCCACTTGCCGGCCAGCCCGAAGACGGGCTCGATCACGGCCTCACCCGGCAGCGCGTCGAGCGACTCGCCGAGCGCCAGCAGCTTGCCGGAGGGCGCGATGCCCCTGGCCACGTCCACCCCCGCGACGCGGATGGCGTACGAGCTCGGCGGCAGGTCGACGCTGTCGCGC
>JBBRGO010000374.1:0-1555 GCA_038224055.1 Actinomycetales bacterium | reverse complement strand
CGGCGTAGTGGGCCTCGAGCCCGCTGCGGATCAGCCGCAGGGCCTCGCTGCGCTGCTGCGACACGGCAGAGGAGGTGAGCCCGAGCTCGGCCGCGACGTCCTTGACGGCCCTACCCTCGAGGTAGATCTCGGAGACGATGTACTTGAGCCGCTCCGGCAGCGCGGCGACGGCGACCCGGAGGTAGTCCGTGCGCTCCCGGGCGACAAGCGCGTCCTCGGGCCCGGCGAAGTCGGCCATGATGGCGTCGGCGGTCTCGTCGAGGGTGCCGACCGTGCGCGCGGCGTCGGCCAGACTGGAACGCACCTGCTCGCGGGTCAACCCGAGCGCGGCGGCCATCTCGTCGTGGGTGGGGGTGCGGCCGAGCTGGGCGGCGAGCGTCTCCCTGATCGCCTTGAGGGCCGTGATCCGCTGGCGGGTGCCGCGGCCGGCCCAGTCCATCGACCGGAGCTCGTCGAGGAGTGCTCCGGAGATGCGACGCCGGGCGTAGGCGCCGAAGGGCACCCCCGCCTTGGGGTCGAAGGAGTCGGCCGCGAGCACGAGCCCGATGGCGCCGACCGAGGCCAGGTCCTCACGGGACAGGTGCGTGGATCGCGCGCAGAGGTCGGACACGAGGTAGCCGACAAGTGGAAGGTTGTCGGCGACGAGCCGGTTGCGCTCGGTAGTTTCCACTGGACCCCTCAGACGTACTCGATGACGTGGCGTCCGGCGCACTCGTGTGCGACAGGGGCGGCAGCACCCCCGGGACATGTCCATTATGGGGCACTATGTCATCTCGTATCCGGAATCAGCAAAAAAGGCGCAAACACTCCCCTTCGTCCGGCGACCCTTCAGTGGGTCGAGGGTCTCGCGTCGTCCTCCGGGCGCTCAGCGACGGGGCCTCGCAGACCCCGCAGCACGTCGTCGGCCGTCGCCTGGGTGGCTTCGAGGTTGGCGTCGGCCACCGCCCCGAAGATCTCCTCGCGTTTCACCTCGAGGTGCCGTGGCGCATCGATGCCGATGCGAATGCCATCGGTGCCGCGGCTCTCGAGGAACGTGATGACGATGTCGTCGCCGATCATGATCTTCTCGCCGGGCTTGCGGGTCAGTACGAGCATGGGGTCCCTTCCGTGGGTGGTCGCCAGCTCGGTCGCCTGGGGTGCCTCACAGCACCGTCCGTGGTGCCGGTGACCCGTCCACCCAGCCTACGGGAATGCGCAGCCCGTTGACGGTGTGCGGCGAGAGCGACTCACCGGCCCCGACGACCGCGAGGGCGTCGACGTCGGTCAGCGACCGCACCCGGTCGACCCACGCGCGGGTGTCGTCAGGCTTGTGCCGGGCGTCGACCACGACCCAGACCTGGTCGGCGCCCAGCGACGCAGCACCGTCCAGGTGCGGCAGCCCTGCCGTCGGCGATCCGAGGTCGCAGGCCACGAGGACCGCCGCCCGCACCTCGACGGCGAGGGCACGAGCACGCACGGCGTCCCACCGTCCACCCAGCCACGGACGAGGGGACGGCTCGGTCGGTCCGGCACCGTAGACCGCCCAGCCGGTGCCGGACGCTGCGTCCGCGCCCGC
>JBBRGO010000373.1:0-1575 GCA_038224055.1 Actinomycetales bacterium | reverse complement strand
CGTCGGCACGATCGCCCTCTCGCAGGGTGGCACGACCTTCGGTAACTTCTCCGACGCCAAGATCGACGCCGAGATCAAGCGCATCCAGCAGCTCTCGATCGAGGAGCAGGGCCCGGAGTGGGGCAAGATGGACAAGTGGCTGATGGAGAACTACCTCCTCGCCATCCCGGACTACAACGACAAGGGCAACTCGGTGTTCGGCACGAAGGTCAAGAACGTGCAGAACAACCCGAACAAGGGCATCACCGAGCTGAACTCCATCTGGATCGACTCGTAAGCAGGCGGTGACGGCCCTCCACCGCGAGGGCCGTGACTGACCCGCACTGCCTCGGTGGGGGCTCGGATGATCCCGAGCCCCCACTGGTGGCGCCTACCCGGAAGGTACAGCGTGCTCACCTACATCCTGCGGCGGACAGGTCTGGCACTGAGCGTCATCCTCGCGACGCTCGTGTCGACGTTCCTGATCTTCTTCGCGGGGCCGGCGGACCCGGCCCTCGCGTTGTGTCCCGAGAACCGCTGCAACGCCGAACGGCTCGCCGCGATCCGCGTCAACCTCGGTCTCGACCGCCCGTTGACGGCGCAGTTCGTCGAGTACTTCAAGGGCCTGCTCATCGGGCGGGACTTCGAGTACGCCGGCGACCAGGTCCACTGTGGCGCGCCGTGCCTCGGCTTCAGCTACCACACCGGCCGGTCCGTCAACGACGAGCTGTTCAGCCGCTTCCCGAACACGATCGTGCTGACCCTCATGGCCGTCGTGATCTTCCTCGTCATCGGCATCACCATCGGCATCGTCGCCGCGGTCAAGCGCGGCACCGCCGCCGACCGGATGCTCATCGGTGGCTCACAGGTCTTCGGGGCAATCCCGTACTACATCCTCGCGCTGCTCTTCGCGCTCTACGTCGTGACCTTCTGGAACGTGCTCCCGCAGTACAACTCCTTCTCCGAGGGGGTCGGACCGTATCTGGCGGGGATGCTCGCGCCGGCCATCATCCTCGGCCTCGTCTATGCGACGTCCTACACCCGCTACACCCGCAACTCGATGATCGAGACGCTGTCGATGGACTATGTCCGCACCGCGCGGTCCAAGGGCATCTCCGAGCGCCGCGTGCTCATCAACCACGGCTTCCGCGCCGCGATGAGCCCCGTCGTGACCATCCTCGGCCTCGACATCGCGGGGCTGCTCACCGGGACCCTGATCACCGAGAAGATCTTCGAGGTCGACGGCATCGGGCGCCGCTCCCTCCAGGCACTCTTCGACGACGACCTCCCGGTCATCATGGGCACGGTGCTCATCGCGGCCACCGTCGTCGTCATCTTCAACCTCATCGTCGACATCGCCTACTCGTTCATCGACCCGAGAGTGAGGCTCTCGTGACTGCCACCGCCGACCGTTTCGCCACCTCGGGTGGCGAGGCGAAGAACGCCGGGGACGTCGTCCTCGACGTGAACGACCTGTCCATCGCCTTCCCCACGGAGGAGGGGCTGGTCCGGGCCGTCTCCAACCTCACCTACGAGGCCCGCCTCGGGCGGACCCTCGCCATCGTCGGGGAGTCCGGGTCGGGCAAGTCCGTCTCG
>JBBRGO010000372.1:0-1607 GCA_038224055.1 Actinomycetales bacterium | reverse complement strand
GATGCCGCTCAGCCGGCCAGCACTGGCCCGCTGAGCGGCGCCCGGGAGTCGACTCGTGTGACGCAGGTCAGGCGACGCGCTTCTGCGGCGCCTGCTCCGCGGTCTTGGCCCCGCTCTTCTCGACGACGTTGCCGAGCGTCTCGTCGATCTTCGCCAAAAGGCCGGCGTCGAGCTTCACTCCGGCCGCCTTGACGTTGTCGGCCACCTGTTCGGGGCGTGACGCACCCACGAGCGCGGCCGCCACGTTCTCGTTCTGCAGCACCCACGCGATCGCGAGCTGCGCCATACTCAGGCCCGCCTCCTCCGCGATCGGCTTCAGGCCTTGCACCCGGGTCAGCACGTCGTCGTTCATGAACCGCTTGATCATGTCGGCGCCGCCCTTATCGTCGGCGGCCCGCGAGCCCTCCGGCGGCGCCTCGCCCGGCAGGTACTTGCCCGACAGCACGCCCTGGCCCATCGGGCTCCACACGATCTGGCTCAGGCCCAGCTCTTCACACGTCGGCACCACCTCGTCCTCGATGACCCGCCACAGCATCGAGTACTGGGGCTGGCTCGAGATCAGCGAGAACCCCAGCTCCTTCGAGAGCTTCACGCCCTCGCGGATCTGCTCGGCGGTCCACTCGCTCACGCCGATGTAGAGCGCCTTGCCCTGACGCACCACGTCGGCGAAAGCCTGCATCGTCTCCTCGAGGGGAGTCTCGGTGTCGAACCGGTGTGCCTGGTAGAGGTCGACGTAGTCGGTCTGCAGACGCTGCAGCGACCCGTTGACCGACTCCATGATGTGCTTGCGCGACAGTCCGGTGTCGTTCTTGCCACCCGGCCCCGTCGGCCAGTAGACCTTGGTGAAGATCTCGAGGCTCTCGCGCCGCTCGCCCTTCAGCGCCTCGCCGAGAACCGTCTCGGCCCTGCCGTTCGCGTAGGTGTCGGCGGTGTCGAAGGTGCTGATGCCCGCGTCGAGCGCCGCCCGCACACACTTCGCCGCGACGTCGTTCTCGACCTGTGAGCCGTGGGTCAGCCAGTTGCCGTAGGTGATCTCAGAGATCTTGAGTCCGCTGTTGCCGAGGTATCTAAAGTCCATCCCCCCACCGTATGACCCGAGTCTGGGAGAGATCTCCCGGGGGCCGTCAGCCCGCGTCAGGCGGTGAAACAGACGTGGCGAAGGTCTGGCGGTCTGCTCTCGCGGTGGGTATGACTGGGCTATGACCCCACACACACCGGATGCCGCCCAGCTGCCCTTGCCCGCGCGGATCGCCGTGGCGCTCGAGAACGACGAACGGCTCGACCCTGCGGTCGACGCCCTGGGCGAGGTCACCGCCCCGCTCGGCGCACCGGGCCTGGGCGACGTGCTGCGCGGGGCCTGGCTGGGGCACGCGCTGCACCCCTCCCTCACCGACGTGCCGCTGGGCCTCTGGACCGCCGCCAGCGTGCTCGACCTCGTCGGCGGCCCGTCCGCTCGCCCGGCAGCCCAGCGGCTGCTCGGGATCGGACTGCTCAGCGTGGCCCCCACCGCAGCGTCCGGCTGGGCCGAGTGGCACCGCTCTGACCGCCGCGCCCAAAGGGTCGGGGTGGCCCACGCTGCTCTCAACGTGGCGGCCATCGGGCTCTAC
>JBBRGO010000371.1:0-1626 GCA_038224055.1 Actinomycetales bacterium | reverse complement strand
AAGGCCATCACCGACTACCGCGCCTACGTGGCGGGGGAGGCAGATGAGCTCGTCACGCGGACCGGGAGGTTCGTCGCCGCGGTCAAGGCCGGCGACGTCGCGGGGGCCAAGGCTCTCTACGCACCAGCCCGGCACCCCTGGGAGACGATCGAGCCCGTCGCCGAGAGCTTCGGTGATCTCGACCCGAGGATCGACGGACGCGAGGACGTCGTCGCGGACGGCCAGGAGCTCACCGGCTACCACCGGCTCGAGAAGGACCTGTGGGTGGACGGCCTCCAGCCGGACTCCGACGCCGTCGCCGACCAGCTCCTCGCCGACGTCACGGAGATCGCTGCCCGGAGCGCGACCGTCGAGCCGACCGCGTCGTCCATCGCCAACGGCGCCAAGGCCCTCCTCGACGAGGTCGCGACCGGCAAGATCACCGGCGAGGAGGAGCGCTACTCCCACACCGACCTCTGGGACTTCGACGGCAACCTCGAGGGATCCCGCCAGGCACTCGCGACCCTGCGGCCGGTCATCACCGAGCGTGACCCCGCGCTCCAGAAGGCCCTCGACGCCCGGTTCACCGAGCTGAGCAGCCTGCTGCAGTCGCACCGCGTGGACGGCGCGTTCGCCAGCTACCCGGCCCTCACCGACGCCGACCTCAAGGCCCTCACCGTGTCACTCGACGCGCTCGCCGAGGTGGTCGCCACGGTGCCCGGCGTGGTGGCGACGCCGTGATCGACCCGTGATCGACCCCGTGATCGACCCCGTTGGCACGCAGTCGAGCCCAAGCCGACGTCGGGTGCTCGTCGCGGCCGCTGCCGTCGTCGCGGGAGCGGGAGCCGCAGCCGGAGCGACGTATGCCGCAGGGCGGGCGAGCGCATCCGCGGAGGCCGCAGCCTCACCGGGCGGGCTCGAGACCCCGACTGACTTCCACGGCACGCACCAGGCCGGTATCGTCACCCCGGCTCAGGACCGGATCCACTTCGTCGCGCTCGACGTGGTGACCAAGGACCGGGACGAGCTCGCCGCCCTCCTGCAGGTGTGGACCCGGGCCGCCGAGCGGATGACGCTCGGGGCCGAGGCTGCGCCGGGGGGACTCGTCGGGGGCGGTCCGAGCAGGGTGCCCCAGGACACGGGCGAGGCCTACGGGCTGTCGCCGGCCGGGCTGACCGTCACGATCGGCTTCGGTCCGTCGCTCTTCGACGACCGCTTCGGCCTCGCCGACCGCAGACCGGCCGCGCTCGAGGACCTGCCGGCCTTCACCGGTGACCAGCTCGAGACGGCTCGGAGCGGCGGGGACCTGTGTGTCCAGGCCTGCGCCGACGACCCGCAGGTCGCCGTTCACGCCGTGCGCAACCTCGTCCGCCTCGGCTTCGGGGTCGTCGCGGTGCGCTGGTCCCAGCTCGGCTTCGGTCGGACCTCCTCGACGTCGACGTCCCAGGCGACCCCTCGGAACATGTTCGGCTTCAAGGACGGCACCAACAATCTCAGGGCCGAGGACCCGGCCGGGCTCGACGAGCACGTGTGGGTGGGCGCCGACGACGAGCCCGGCGCGGCGTGGATGGCGGGCGGGTCCTACCTCGTCGCCCGGAGGATCCGGATGCACATCGAGATCTGGGACCGGACCACCCTGCAGGAGCA
>JBBRGO010000370.1:0-1640 GCA_038224055.1 Actinomycetales bacterium | reverse complement strand
CACTTCGGGGTCCCCCGGATCCCCGCCGTTCGTGGGCGGGGGTCCGGGGATCCGGAGATCCGCCCGTCGGCCGGGGATCCGTCGCTCAGGCCTTCTTCGAGGCCGCCCCCAGCTTCTCGAGCAGCGGTCCGGCCGCCTCGTCGAGGAAGGCATGCTGGGCCTCGCCCCCCACCTGCACGAGGGCGATGTCGGTGAAGCCGGCCTCCCAGTAGGGCCGCACGCTCTCGACGCCCTGCTCGGGCAGGTCCCGGGCCCGGATGATCTCGATCGCCTCGGTGAGCATGTCCTGGCGGACGTCGACGGTCGGCCAGCCCTCACCGACGGTGTGCTCGTTGAGGCACCCACCGCTGCCGAGACCGAGGGTGAAGCGGCCGTCGGCGGGGGATCTGGAGGGTCACGGCCTTCTGGGCGCCGACGGCGGGGTGGTAGCGCATCGTCGGGCAGGTCACGCAGGTCATCAGGCCGACCCGTTCGATGACACGGTCCGGGGGTATGTCGCTCACCCCGTCACCCAGGACCTACCCCGCCCGGGTGGGCCCGACACCAGACACCGAGTCGGCAGTAGACGGGGAACACGGCGACGCCCCGGCGGGTTGGGAAGGAGGTGGGCCACCGGCCCGCGCCACACCCGACTCGAGGAGCACCCGCATGACTGTCCCGCTGTCCGTCCTTGACCTCGCCCCGATCGCCTCCGGAGGGACGGCGCGGGAGAGCTTCGAGGCGAGCGTCGCGCTGGCGCAGGCGGCGGAGCGGAACGGTTACCGCCGGGTCTGGTACGCCGAGCACCACAACATGGCTTCGATCGCGTCCTCCGCCACGAGCGTGCTCATCGCCCACGTCGCGGCGCACACCACCTCGATCCGGCTTGGCGCCGGTGGCGTGATGCTGCCCAACCACTCGCCCCTCGTCATCGCCGAGCAGTTCGGCACCCTCGCGACGCTCCACCCCGACCGGATCGACCTCGGCCTCGGGCGCGCCCCGGGCAGCGACCAGACGACCGCTCGGGCCATGCGCCGCGACGCCGCTGCATCGAACCAGTTCCCCGAGGACGTCCTCGAGCTGCAGGCCTACCTCGGAGGGGAGTCCCGCATCCCGGGCGTCCAGGCCGTCCCCGGCGCCGGCACCCGGGTGCCGCTCTACATCCTCGGCAGCTCCCTCTTCGGGGCTCAGCTCGCGGCGGCCCTCGGCCTGCCCTACGCCTTCGCCTCGCACTTCGCCCCGGCCGCGCTCGAGCAGGCCGTCGCGACCTACCGCCGGGAGTTCCGGCCGTCGGAGCAGCTCGCCGAGCCCTACGTCCTCGCCGCGGTCAACGCCGTCGCGGCCGACGACGGCGACGACGCCCAGCAGCAGCTCACCGTGCGCCGCCGGGCCTGGGTCCGCGGCATGCTCAGCCGGGGACCGGCCGGCACGAGCTTCACCGACGAGCAGGTCGACGGCTTCCTGCTCACCGACCAGGGTCGCCAGCTCGCCGACATGCTCCGCTACACGGCGGTCGGCACGGTCGACGACGTGCGGGCCTACCTCGACGACTTCGCCGTGCACGCGGACGCCGACGAGCTCATCGTCGCCTTCCAGTCCACGGACACGACCGACCGGATCCGGTCCCTCGAGCTCACCGCGCAGGCCGCCCAGGGCGTCGG
>JBBRGO010000369.1:0-1651 GCA_038224055.1 Actinomycetales bacterium | reverse complement strand
CCCGACGGTGTCGTTCCCGGCAACATCTACCTCTTCCGGCACGGGGAGACCGAGTGGTCCCTCTCCGGTCAGCACACCGGCACCACGGACCTGCCCCTCCTGCCGGAGGGTGAGGCCGCGGCCCGGGAGCTGCAGGACGTGTTGCGCCGGCACACCTTCGAGCGGGTGCTCGTCTCGCCCCTCCAGCGGGCCCGCCGCACGGCCGAGCTCGCGGGCCTGGGCGACTTCGAGGTCGAGCCCCTGCTGCGCGAGTGGGACTACGGCGCCTACGAGGGCATCACGACCAAGGAGATCAGCGCGGAGATCGGCCACCCGTGGGAGGTCTTCGAGGACGGCGTGAAGCCCGGCGTCACCCCCGGTGAGACCGTGGAGGAGGTCTCCGCCCGCTGCCAGCAGGTCATCGACTCGGTGTGGCCCGACCTCGAGCACGGGGACGTCGCCTTCTTCGGTCACGGCCACGCCCTACGGGTGCTCACCGCGACCTACCTGGGCCTCGACCCCCGTTTCGGTGCGCACCTCATCCTCGACGCCGGCTCCATGAGCGTGCTCACGCACCACCGGTCGACCCGCTGCATCGGCATGTTCAACCTCTCGCCGTGGCGGCTGATGAAGGACGCCTGACCGCCAACACGCCGACCGGACGAACCGCCCGGCCGCACCCGGTCAGGCGCGCGGCAGCTCCCACTCGTGGACCGGGGCGTTGGCCTGCATGCCCTCGATGTAGTGCGCGAGCATCTCCCGCAGCGCCTTGTCCCGCGGCAGGCCACGCGCCTCGAGCCGCTCGACGCAGTCCGTCTGCCAGGAGGCGCCGTTGACGCCGAGCAGGCAGCGCTGCTCGATGATCGTGAGGAAGCGGTCGCGCACCGCCGACGACACGCCCCAGCGCTCGAGCCCCTCGTGCGCCATCGGGAGGAGGCGCCGCAGGATGAGCTCGGTCGAGGGGACCTCGCCCACCCCGGGCCAGTAGGTGCGTGAGTCGATGCCGAGCCGGGCGCCGTCGTTGAAGTTGGACTCGGCCGCGGAGAAGCTCATCCGGGTCCAGACCGGTCGGTCCTCCTCGGACAGGACGCGCATCGCCCCGTAGTAGAAGGCTGCGTTGGCCATCACGTCGGCGATGCTGGGCCCGGCCGGCAGGACACGGTTCTCGACGCGCAGGTGGGGTCGCCCGTCGACGATGTCGTAGATCGGCCGGTTCCACCGGTAGACGGTGCCGTTGTGCAGCCGGAGCTCCTTGAGCTCGGGGACCTCGCCCCGCTCGAATACCTCCTCGGGCTGCTCGTCGTAGAGCTCGGGCAGCAGCGCCGGGAAGTAGCGGACGTTCTCCTCGAAGAGGTCGAAGATCGAGGTGATCCACCGCTCGCCGAACCAGACCCGGGGGCGGACCCCCTGGGACTTCAGCTCGACCGGACGGGTGTCGGTGGCCTGGGTGAAGAGGGGGATCCGGGTCTCGGCCCAGAGCCGCTGGCCGAGGAAGAACGGCGAGTTCGCCCCGACGGCGAGCTGTGGCCCGGCGAGGATCTGGGCGGCGTTCCAGTGGTCGGCGAAGCGCTCGGGCTGGACCTGGACGTGCAGCTGGATGGACGTGCAGGCCGACTCGGGGGCGAGGCTGTCGGAGTAGCGCGCGATCCGCTCCCCCGTCGGCCCCTCGAGC
>JBBRGO010000368.1:0-1660 GCA_038224055.1 Actinomycetales bacterium | reverse complement strand
CGTCTTGATGACGACGGCGAGCTCTCCCTCGTAGGAGATCTCGCTGCTGCCGGCGGGGAGGACCACCGGGTCGAAGGGGCCGACGACCGCGGTGTTGGGCTTGAAGAACATCATCGGCTCGGCCGGTGCCTCGCCGCCCATCTCCCTGGCGTGGTCGGCATAGTTCTTGCCGATCGCGACGATCTTGGAACGCGGGATGACCGGCGCCAGGAGGCGCGCGTCCGCGAGCATGACGGGATCGGCCCCCGACGGCTGGAGCCCGATGTAGAGCGGGTCGCCGGCCAGCGGAGTGATCACCTCGCTGCCGGGGTCGCCCTGGACGATGCCGTATGCCGGGTCGTCCCCGGTCGTGAACCTCGCGATACGCACGTTCCCACCCTACGGCCACCCTCGCGCGACTCACCGCCGTGGGTCGGGAGGCTCGACGAGGACCTGACCGCGGTAGGCGGAGAGCCGCTGGAGGAGCGCGTCGACACCGACGTCCGCGTAGCGGTCGTGGGCGTCGCCCACCTCGGTGCGGCGGGCGAAGAGCGCGTCGGCCTCGTCGAGCAGCAGCACCGCGCCGGCCCCCTCGGCCTCCGCCAACATCGATTCGAGCTCTGCAGGCCCCTGGGTCCCGAAGGTCGACAGGAGCGCGGCGACGTCGAGCGCGACGACGGGGCGGGAGCGCGCGCCGGCGAGGTGCACGGCGAGGTCGGCGACCGGCGGCGTGACCCGATACCAGCGACCGGTGCTCAGCGACAACGACTCGACGACGGTTCCGGTCTCGAGGTCCGGTTCGATCGCGTAGCCGGACACCCAGCAGCCCGGCATCCGGTAGGTCACGGTGAGCCCGTCCGAGGTGTTGACGAGAGTCAGGTCGACATCCTTTCGAAGCACCGGTCCCCGCGCCCACAGGTCGAAGGCCAAGTCGTCGCTGACCCCGCGCGAGACGGTGACCACGGCACTGTCGGTTCGGCCGGGCACGTGGAAGGTGCCACCGGCGACGTCATGGACGGTGACGGCCTCCGTCGAGCTGCGCAGTGGCGTGACGACGTTGACTCCGCTGACCGGCACGCCGTCCCAGCTCACCTCGACCGTGAAGGTTCCCATCCTCCGATCGTCCTCACGGTGTCCCTCCTGGGCAAGAGGTCGGCCTCACCATGACGAGCCGCCCTTGACCTACCCTCGTCGGGTGGAGATCCTCAGCGTGACGGACTGGCGCGAACGCGAGGCCGCTCACGAGGCACGCGTCGATGTCGCGACGGCCGGCCACCGGGCTCGGCGGGCGGACGGGCGGCGGCACCCGGTCGAGGACTTCCTCTTCACGTACTACGCCTTCAAGCCCGCCCAGCTGCGGCGGTGGCACCCCGGCGTGGGAGTCGGCCTCACGGGCGGCGCGGCTGCGGCGCACCGGGACCGGCGCTTCTACCGCCTGCAGGACGACGTCGTCACGCTCGACGTCGACGCGTTCCTGGAGGCACGCGGCGACACGGTGCGCTTCGTCCGCGACCTGCTGACCCGGACCGCGGCTCGTCCAGGGCGCTTCGGCTGCTTCGGCCTGCACGAGTGGGCGATGGTCTACCGGCTCGACGCCTCGGACGTCCGGCACGCGGGGTGGCCGCTGCGCCTGGGGCCCGAGGGGACCGATGCCGTGGTGGAGAGCCACCAGGTCGCATGC
>JBBRGO010000367.1:0-1694 GCA_038224055.1 Actinomycetales bacterium | reverse complement strand
CGCGGGACTTGTAGATGAGGTTGTGCATCGGGCAGTTCATCGCCTTGAGCTGGTACTTCGCGCCCTCGAGCTCCATCGGCGGGAACATCGTGTCCGCGTAGTACGGCAGGTGCCCGGAGGTGTGGAAGAGCCCGTCCTTGGAAATGTGCGGGGTGCCGACGTACTCGAAGCCCTCCTCGATGTGCCGACGGCGGGAGTAGTCCTCCATCTCGCGCTTGATGACCCCACCGCGCGGGTGGAAGACGGGCAGGCCGGAGCCCAGCTCGTCGGGGAAGGAGTAGAGGTCGAGCTCGGCCCCGAGGCGTCGGTGGTCGCGTCGCTCGGCCTCGGCGAGCCGGTCGAGGTAGGCCTTGAGCTCGTCCTTGGTCGGCCAGGCAGTGCCGTAGACCCGCTGGAGCTGGGGGTTCTTCTCCGAGCCGCGCCAGTAGGCGGCCGCCGAGCGCATCAGCTTGAAGGCGTTGCCGATGAGCTTGGTGCTCGGGATGTGGGGTCCGCGGCAGAGGTCACCCCAGGCGCGCGTGCCGTCGCGGCGGATGTTGTCGTAGATCGTCAGCTCGCCGGCGCCGACCTCGACGGACGCACCCTCGGCGGCCTCGCCCGCCTCGCCGCCCTTGAGGCCGACGAGCTCGCACTTGTACGGCTCGCCGGCGAGCTCCGCGAGGGCGTCGGCGTCGGTGACGGCGCGCCGTTCGAAAATCTGGCCCTCGTTGATGATCCGCTGCATCGCCTTCTCGAGGGCCTTGAGGTCCTCGGGCACGAAGGGCTGCTCCACGTCGAAGTCGTAGTAGAAGCCGTCGCGGATCGGCGGACCGATGCCGAGCTTTGCCTCGGGGTTGATCGCCTGGACGGCCTGCGCCAGCACGTGAGCGGTGGAGTGCCGGAGGACGGCGAGGCCGTCCTCGCTCCGGACGCTGACCGGCTCCACGACGTCACCGTCGGCCACGACGTGGAAGAGGTCGCGCAGCTCGCCGTTGACTCGGGCGACGACGACGTCGCGGCTGCCGGCCCCGACCTGCTCGAGCAGCTCACCCGCCGTCGTCCGCTCCGCGACCGCTCGCTCGCTCCCGGCGACGGTGACGGTGATCTGTGCAGACACGGTGGGTGCTCCTCTGGGGGTGGGTGGGGTGGTGGTGCGGTCGCGCCACGGCGTATGCCGCTGGGCTGCGGCCCAGCCAAGGGTATCGACCGGAGGTGGCGGGGTGCGACGGCCTTTCGGTGGCGCAGGTCGCCGGGCGCGCTGAGCCCTCGCAGACGGCCCTGTCGCCTACCCTGTCCTCGTGGCGGTGGGCAGGCCCCGCCCTGGACCCGCGGAGAGGAACGCCGTGACCCGTGCACCGGCCGTCCTCGCCGCCCTCGTCATCGCGGCGACCGGGTTGGCCGGCTGTGCCACCGCGGTTCCCCCGGCCCCCTCTCCCGCCGTTCGCTCCTCGCCCGCCAGCTCGGACTCGTCCTCGCCCGACTCCTCGTCCGCCTCCTCGGCTGCCGCACCCACCACGACGACCGGTGTGGGCGCCGGGGCCACGCCTGCCGGCCCGCAGCTGCCCGGAGGGGGCCGCTCCCTGTTCCCCGAGCACCGGCTCGTCGGCTTCGCCGGGGTCCCGGGCTCACGGGCGATGGGGCGGCTCGGGATCGGCGACCTCGACGAGCGCACCGAGGAGATCCTCGAGGTGGCACAGCCCTACGCCGACGGGCGA
>JBBRGO010000366.1:0-1751 GCA_038224055.1 Actinomycetales bacterium | reverse complement strand
GTGCCGCCCGGGGCGGTCCGTCGCGTCACGGACCGGGACCGGGTCGAGTGGCGCCGCGGCGACCACCGCGCGCTCCGGCTGCCGGCCGAGGCCCTGTGCGGGCCCTGGTGGACGTTCGGGAGCGCCGCGGACACCTACGCGCTCAACCGCGAGCAGGTCCGGAGCTGGCTGCGCGCGAGCGCCGGCCGCACCGACGAGGACCCGCCCGCGTGAGCGAGGGCCCGGGCCGTCGTGCGGTCCGGGCCCCCTGCCCTTCGTGCTCGTGCCGGCTCCCGGCCCGCGATCTCAGCCCTTCGAGGCCTCGATCGCCTTCGTGGCCTGCGGCAGGACCGTGAACAGGTCCCCGACGACCCCGAAGTCGACGAGCTCGAAGATCGGGGCCTCGTTGTCCTTGTTGACCGCGATGATCGTCTTGGACGTCTGCATCCCGGCGCGGTGCTGGATCGCGCCGGAGATGCCGCACGCGACATAGAGCTGGGGGCTGACCTGCTTGCCGGTCTGCCCCACCTGGGAGGCGTGCGGGTACCACCCGGCGTCGACCGCGGCGCGCGAGGCCCCGACCGCGGCGCCGAGCGAGTCGGCGAAGTCCTCGACCGTGGAGAAGTCACCGGCCGTGCCCCGGCCGCCGGAGACGACGATCGCGGCCTCCGTCAGCTCCGGGCGTCCGCTGGCCGCCTTCGGCTTGGACTCCGTGATCGTGGCGCCCTTGGCCGCGTCGGACGGGGTGAAGTCGACGACCTCGTCGGCGGCCGCCCCGGCGACCTCCTCGGGCGCTGCCGAGTTGGGCTTGACGGCGATGATCGGGGTGCCCTGGGTGACCGTCGCCTGCACCGTGTACGAGCCGGCGAAGACGGACTGCACGGTCGAGACGCCGCCGCCCTCCCCCGCCGTCACGTCGACGGCGTCGGTGATGAGACCCGACTCGGTCTTGATGGCGAGGCGGGCAGCGATCTCCTTGCCCTCCGGGGAGGCCGGGATGAGCACGGCCGCCGGGGACTTCTCCGCGACGAGCTGCGCGAGCAGCTCGGCCTGCGGCGCGACGAGGTGACCGACGACGTCGGCGCCCTCGAACCGGTAGACCTTCTCGGCCCCGAACCGCGCGAGCGTCTCCCGGGCGGCGTCGAAACCTTCTCCGACGAAGACCGCGGACGGCTCGCCGAGGCGGCGCGCGATCGTCAGCAGCTCCGAGGTGGTCTTGCGGACCGTGCCGTCGACGTGGTCGACGAGAACGAGTACTTCAGCCATGGGGCTGTCTCTCCTTTGCTGGCTGCTGGTCAGACGAACTTGTGCTCGGACAGGAAGGTGGCGAGCTGCTGCCCGCCCTCGCCCTCGTCCGGCACGATCTCGCCCTGCGAGCGCGGCGGCCGGGCGTCGAACGCCGCGACCCGGGTCCAGGCGGCCTCGAGACCGACCTGCGACGCGTCGAGGCCGAGGTCGGCGAGGTTCCACTGCTCGACGGGCTTCTTCTTCGCCGCCATGATCCCCTTGAAGCTCGGGTAGCGCGGCTCGTTGATCTGGTCGGTGACCGACACGAGGGCGGGCAGCGTGGCCGTGATGGTCTGGGTCGAGGCGTCGCCGTCGCGGCGGATCGTCACCGAGCCACCGGCGCCGCCGTCGACCGTCAGCTCCGAGGCGTAGGTGACGGCCGGAAGACCGAGCCGCTCGGCGAGCATGGCCGGGACGACGCCCATCGTGCCGTCGGTGGAGGCCATGCCGGTCAGGACGATGTCGACGGGCGCGTCGGCGCCGAT
>JBBRGO010000365.1:0-1761 GCA_038224055.1 Actinomycetales bacterium | reverse complement strand
ATCCAGTGCGCGTCCTCGGCGTTCGAGCAGGCGACGACCCGCAGGCCGGCCGTGTGCGCGAAGTAGGCCTCGGGGCTCTCGGAGTGGTGCTCGGGGCTGCCGATGCCGCCGCCGAACGGGATCCGGATGACCATCGGGATCTTCACCGCACCGAGCGCGCGGGCGTGCATCTTCGCGACCTGGCTGACGATCTGGTCGAACGCCGGGTAGACGAAGCCGTCGAACTGGATCTCGCACACCGGCCGGTAGCCCCGCAGCGCCATCCCCACGGCGGTGCCGACGATGCCGGACTCCGCGAGCGGGCTGTCGATGACCCGGGCCTCGCCGAAGTCCTTCTGCAGTCCCTCGGTGATCCGGAAGACGCCGCCGAGCTTGCCGATGTCCTCGCCGATGAGCACGACCTTGGGATCGCGCTCCATCGCCTTGCGCATCCCGCTCGTCAGGCTCTTGCCGAGGGTCACGCGCTCGAGCGTGGCGCCCTGCGGTGTCTGGCTGGCCTGCCCTGCCTGCCCGGCCTGCCCGACCTGGTCGGTCTGCTGCCCGGCCATCAGTTCGCCTCCTCGAAGCTCGCCGTGTAGGCGAGGTAGGCGGCGCGCTCCGCCTCCATCACCGGGTGGTCCTCGGCATAGACGTGGTCCCACATCGTCTCGCCGGCCATCGTCTCCATCGTCACGCAGCCCTCCCGCAGCTGGGCTGCGAAACCGTCGGCCTCCTCGTCGACGGCCGAGAAGTAGGCCTCGTCGGCCATTCCCTCGTGTGCGAGGTAGGTCTTGAGCCGCAGGATCGGGTCCCGGAACTTCCACTGCTCCACCTCGGCGGAGACGCGGTACTTCGTCGGGTCGTCGGCGGTGGTGTGCGCGCCCATCCGGTAGGTGTAGGCCTCGACGAGCAGCGGGCCGTTGCCGGACCGCGCCTCGTCGAGACAGTGCTGCGTCACGGCATACGTCGCGAGGATGTCGTTGCCGTCGACGCGCACCCCCGGGAAGCCGAAGCCGCGGGCCCGCTGGAAGAGCGGGATGCGGGTCTGCTTCTCGACCGGCTCGGAGATGGCCCACTGGTTGTTCTGGCAGAAGAAGACGACGGGGGCATCGAAGCTCGCCGCGTAGACGAAGGCCTCGTTGACATCACCCTGGCTGCTCGCCCCGTCGCCGAAGTAGCAGATGACCGCGGTGTCGCGCTCGGGATCGCCCGTGCCGACGTTGCCGTCCATCTTGACGCCCATCGCGTAGCCCGTGGCATGCAGCGCCTGCGCTCCGATGACGATCGTGTAGAGGTGGAAGTTGTGCTCCTGGGGGTCCCAACCGCCCTGGCTCACGCCACGGAAGAGCTGCAGCGAGCTCTGCGGGTCCATGCCGCGCACGAAGCCGACGCCGTGCTCACGGTAGGTGGGGAAGACGAAGTCATGCGCTCTCAGCGCCCGCCCGGAGCCGACCTGTGCGGCCTCCTGGCCCAGGAGGCTGGGCCACAGTCCGAGCTCACCCTGCCGCTGGAGCGCATAGCCCTCGGCGTCGAGGCGGCGGATGAGGACGAGGTCGCGGTAGAAGCTCCGCAGGTCGTCGGCCGTGAGGTTCGCGACGTACTTGTCGTAGTCGGGATGGGACACGCGCTGGCCCTCGGGGGTCAACAGCTGAATCATGTCCGGGCCACCGTCGCCGACCTCAGGGGTCGGCTCCTGCAGCTCGGCGACAACCTTGTCGCTCACTGGGGCTCCTTTGCCGGTGCGGAGACCGGCCTTCTCGTTCGGCCCGCGACCGGGGGTCT
>JBBRGO010000364.1:0-1768 GCA_038224055.1 Actinomycetales bacterium | reverse complement strand
AGCAGGTCGGCCTGGCGGGGGCTGGCCGGCAGCGGGATGACCCCGAGGCGCATGACGTCGTACCGGGGCGAACCCATTGCCGCGCCCATCTCGATGGCGCAGCACGCGAGGCCCCACTGGTACATCCACAGCGAGTACTTGCGGCTCACGTTGAGCAGCGTGGTCAGCAGCTTCGGTGACTTGCCGCTCTCGACTAGGCCCACCGCAGCACTCCCTTTCGCCAGGCGTACACAAGGCCGAGGGCCAGGATGACGACGAAGATCCCCATCTCGATGAGGCCGAACATGCCGTAGGCCTCGAGACGGGTGGCCCAGGGGAAGATGAACACGGCTTCGACGTCGAACATGACGAAGAGCAGGGCGAACACGTAGTAGCGGATGTTGCTCTGCATCCACATGTCGCCCGAGGGGTCGACGCCGCTCTCGTAGGTGAGCAGCTTCTGGGCCGTGTTGTTGGAGGGCCGCACGAGGCTGCCGAGCGCGAGCATGCCGCCGACGAGCGTCGCGGCGAACGCACCGAAAATGGCGACCGTGAGGTAGCTGCGGAGGAAGTCCGACACGTTGCGAGAGCCTATCTTTCGGGCATTTTTCGTGCCAAGGCGGCAGAGTTCAGCACCCCGGGTGGCTGCGGCGCCGAGACTAGCCCGACGAGCCTTTCGAGGGAGACACCGACGCCCTCGAGAACGCCGTCGATCGCGCCTCCTTGCGCGAATATGCCCCGTGACGGGTGCAAATCGCGCAACAAGCGTGCGTCCGG
Organism: Actinomycetales bacterium; assembly: GCA_038224055.1. GTDB lineage: Bacteria > Actinomycetota > Actinomycetes > Actinomycetales > Dermatophilaceae > JBDSSS01. The sequence goes on along the minus strand of JBBRGO010000364.1, from coordinate 1,012 downwards.
TCGCCGTTCCCGCCGCGGCCCGCTTCTGGGTCGCGGAAAGCGCGCTCCAGCGCGCAGACGGCGACCCAAAGCGAAGGATCACGAGGGCGGCGCGCCTTCGTTTACGCTCGGCGGCCATGGACGAACCGGCATTGGCCTACCCGCTCGACGATGTGCGGGTGCTCGACCTCAGCACGGGCATCGCCGGTGCGTACTGCGCGAAGTTGCTGGCCGACGCCGGGGCCGACGTGCTGAAGATCGAGCCGCCCGAGGGCGACCCGCTCCGCCGGCACCGCGTGGGCGAGCGGCCCGGGCTCCTCTACGCGTTCCTGCACACGTCGACCCGCTCGGCGGTGCTCACCGACGACGAGGTCCGTGCGCTCTACGCCACGGTGGAGCTGGTCATCGACAGCAGCGCGCCCGGCAAGCTCGACGCCCGTGGCCTCGGCGTCGACGCGCTGCTGACGGCGAACCCACGAGCAACCCTGCTCACGATCACGCCGTTCGGCCACACCGGTCCGTGGGCCGGGCGCGAGGCCACCGAGTTCACGTTGCTCGCCGCGGGCGGCAGCACGTCGACGCGCGGCCTGCCGGGACGACCGTTCATCAACGGCGGCGGCCGCATCGGTGAGTGGATCGGCGGGGTCAACGCGGCGGTTGCCGCGACCGCCGCCCTCCGCCGCTCCCGCCAGACCGGACACGGCGACCACGTCGATCTCTCGCTGCTCGAGGCCGTCACGCCCACGTGCTCCAACGTGCAGACCCTGTGGGGTTCGATGAGCGGCACGTACGAATCAGAGCCGCGGCTCGAGATCCCGTCGATCGAGCCGACGTCCGACGGCTTCGTGGGCTTCTGCGTGTTCACGGGTCAGCAGTGGCAGGACTTCTGCCTGCTGCTCGGCGAGCCCGACCTCGCGCTCTACCCCGAGCTCGCATCGATGGGTGGTCGCATCGCCAACCCCGGCCGGGTCACCGAGATCATCCGCGCCTACACGACGGCGCGCACCACCGCCGAGGTGGTCGAGGAGGCGTC
>JBBRGO010000363.1:0-1787 GCA_038224055.1 Actinomycetales bacterium | reverse complement strand
CCGCGCCCGGTCGATCTTCGACGCGTGGCGGATGTCGACCGGCAGCTCCTTCGCGACGAGGACGGCGGCCACGGTCACCCGGGCCGCCGACCGCACCGCCGACGCCAGCTCGGGCCCGGCAAGTCCCGGGCGGGCGCCGGCCGACGGCACGACGACGGCGACGACCTGCTGCGTGCCGACCGGCCCGACGCCGACGACGGCAGCCATCGAGACCCCGTCGAACCCCTCGATCCGCTGCTCCGGACCGACCGGGGTGACCGGCCCGGACGCCGTGTGCACGACGTGGACGAGCCGGCCCTCCACCCAGAGACGTCCGTCGTCATCGAGGTGACCGACGTCGCCCGTGCGGTGCCAGCCCGTCGTGCGGCTGCTCTCCCGCTCGGTGGCCCACAGCTGGTCGTAGCGGTCCTTGACGTGGGGGGCGCGCACGAGCACCTCGCCGCTCACCGCAGGGTCGGTGGTCGGCTCGGCCTCGACACCCCCCGTCTCGTCGAACGCGCTGATGCCGACCACGACACTCGGCAGCGGCCGACCGACGCAGATCCCCTCACCCGACCCGACCGCCTCGAGCTCGGCCAGGGAGACGTCGGTCACCGGCAGCGCCTCGGTCATGCCGTAGGGGGTGTGGAGCTCCGCCTGCGGCACGAGCGCCTGCACGTCACGGAGCAGCGTGACCGGGACGGGTGCACCGGCGGAGATGAGCAGCCGTATGCCGTCCAGCGCCGAATGGTGCGGTGGTGTCAGTGCGCTCGCAGTCGCGACGACGTTGCGCAGCGCTGCCGGCGAGGCGAAGACGACCGTGCCGCCGACGGCCGACACGGCCTCCGCGAGGGCGACCGCCGTGAGGGTGCCGGGCGCCGTGACGTCCATGTCCGGCACTGCCGAGCCGAGCCCCAGCGCCGGGCCGTAGAGGGCGAAGGGCGCGAACGCCGCGACGAGGCGGTCCTCGCCGGTGAGCCCGTAGGTCGTGCGCAGCGCCTCGAGCTGCGCCCGCACCTGGTGGTAGCGGTAGACGACACCCTTGGGAGGCCCGGTCGCGCCGGACGTGAAGAGGACGGCGCACTCGGCGTCGTCGGCCGGGGTCGGGGGGAGAGCATGCCCGCGGCCCAGGCGTGCGAGGTCCGCGAGGCCGAGGGGCGCGCCGAGGGCTCGCCGCGTCGCACGGTCGAGCGGGCCCGCTGCGACCAGGTGCCCGGGCACGCGCATGGCCCGGGCGAGGAGCAGCCCTCTGGCGATGCCGATGACGTGGTCGGGGGCCGCGCCGCGCAGGGCACGGCCCATCCGGGCGACCCCAAGGCCTGCGTCGGCGACGACCACGGACGCGCCGACCCGCCAGCACGCGTACACCGCGGCGGTGAGGTCGGCGCCTGGCGGGACGAGGAGCGCGACCCGGTCACCCGGGCGCACCCCCGTCGCGACGAGGCCGCCGGCGAGGTCCCGCACGGTCCGCTCGAGGCGGTCGAAGGAGACCCGGCGTCCGTCCCCACCGAGCTCGACGACGGCGGTGGCGTCGTCCCCGAGCCGGGCCGACAGGGCGGCCCAGAGCGGCGCGGCCGCATCCAGCGGGTCCCCCTGGCTCGACCGCTCGCGGTCGGGTCCCGGCGTCGGCGACGGGCTGACGGCATCCGAACCCGCTTGTGGCACAGTGTCCCCGAGCCAGCGCCAGACGTCGTCGGCGAGCCGGGGGGCGTCCTCGGTCACGAGGTGCGACGCCTTCTCGTACCGCTGGACGTCCGCGTGCGGCATACGTGCTCGGAGGTCGCTGAGGTACACGTCGGAGAAGACCG
>JBBRGO010000362.1:0-1894 GCA_038224055.1 Actinomycetales bacterium | reverse complement strand
CGGGTGGCGCGCCCCGGACCGGTAGGCCACGTGGAAGTCGGTCCACGTCGGCTCGACGACGACGAGGGCGAGCGCCTCCTCCCCCTCGGCGACGGTGAGGTGCGCGGTGGCCCCGACGGCGTCGGCGAGCTCGCGCAGGATCGGCCGCGCCTCGCGGCGGACGATCGGCGTCACCGCAGCGGCGAGCCGAGTCACCCCGAGACCCACCCGCACCCGCCCGTCGGCCCGGCGGGTCACGAGCTGGTGCTCCTCGAGGGTCGCGACGAGCCGGTAGACGACGGGTCGACCGACGGCGAGCACGGCTGCGAGCTCGGTCACCGTCAGGCCGGCGAGGTGCTCACGCTCGGCCAGGACCTCGAGCAGCCGCAGGCCACGGTCGAGGGTCCGCGAGGTCTCACCCCGACCCGGCCCCTCCGGTGTCGCCACGTCGGTCAGCCCTCGCTGTGCGGGCGCGAGGAGTCCCCGGACGCGGCCGAGCCTCGGGCCCACGACAGGGCGTAGACCCCGTCGTCGCAGGCCGTCCCGCCCTCGCCGAGGTCCAGGGGCCGGAAGGTGTCGACCATGACGGCGAGCTCGTCGAAGCTCTCGGCGCCGATCGAGCCCTCCGTCGCGCCGGGCTGTGGCCCGTGGGCGTGCCCACCGGGATGGACCGAGATCGACCCCCGCCCGATCCCGGACCCCTTGCGCGCCTCGTAGTCGCCGTCGACGTAGAACATGATCTCGTCACTGTCGACGTTCGAGTGGTAGTAGGGCACCGGGATCGCGAGGGGGTGGTAGTCGACCTTGCGGGGGACGAAGTTGCAGATGACGAAGTTCGCCCCCTCGAAGACCTGGTGGACCGGCGGCGGCTGGTGGATCCGGCCGGTGATCGGCTCGAAGTCGCGGACGTTGAAGACGTAGGGGTAGAGACAGCCGTCCCAGCCGACGACGTCGAGGGGATGGTGCGGCAGCAGGTGCGCGGTGCCGACGACGCCTCCGGGCCCGGTGCCGCGGTGCTTGATGAGCACCTCGGTCTCATCGTCCGCCCCCGCCCCGACGTCCTCCGCGAGGAGGGGCCCGTCGGGCAACCGGAGGTCCCGCTCGCAGTAGGGGGCGTGCTCGAGCAGCTGGCCGTAGCGGCTGAGGTATCGCTTCGGCGGCGCGATGTGGCTGTTGGCCTCGATGCAGTAGGCCCTGAAGTCGGCACGGAGCGGGTCGTCCTCGGAGGTGACCGGCAGCCAGCGGTGGGTCGTCGACCGCGGGATCACGACGTAGTCCCCCTCGCCCACCTCGAAGGCACCGAAGACCGTCTCGACCCGGGCCCGACCGCGCTCGACATACACGCACTCGTCGCCGATCCCGTTGCGGTACCACGGACTCGGCGCGCCGGCGACGGCATACGAGATGCGCACGTCACCGTTGCCGAGGACGAGTCGACGCCCTGTGACGACGTCGGTGGTCTCGACCCGGTCGGCGTCGAAGAGGTCGTGCAACCGGAGGTGCCGCGGGGTCAGCGGGTGGTTGGGGATCGTCGACTGGTCGGGCAGGTCCCAGACCCGGGACGCCGCGATGCTCGACGGGATGTTGCGGTGGTAGAGCAGGGAGCTGTCCGAGCTGAACCCCTCCTCCCCCATCAGCTCCTCGTGGTAGAGCTCGCCCGACGGACGACGGTGCTGGGTGTGCCGCTTCGGGGGGATGCTGCCGGCCGCCTGGTAGTGCGCCATGTCGGTCACCGCTCCTTCGTCATCTGCGTCGTTCGCGTCGTCGCGTCCGTTGAACGGACGATGACGTATCGTTCCTGCCACAGTGGAGTAGCCTGCGGACCATGTCAAGGTCGCCGCTGCTGCTCCGTCTCGTCGACGACGCCGCCGTCTTCCCGCCGGGAAACGCACCCCTCGACGTCGCGGTCCGGGAG
>JBBRGO010000361.1:0-1939 GCA_038224055.1 Actinomycetales bacterium | reverse complement strand
CCGACGAGGTGCGCGAGCGGCTCGCCGCCTTCGAGGCCGTCGGCGCCGAGCGGATGTACCTGCAGGTCCTCGACCTGTCGGACCTCGACCACCTCGCCGACATCGCCGACGCCCTGGTCCGCCCCTGACCCACCCCTCCCCAGCTCGTCGAGTGCGCACGTGCGCCCGCCCTCGCCCCCGCCCGGAACAGAGTGCCCACTCGACGGGATGGAGGGCCGTCCGGTCCGACGTTGCATTGCATAGGCTACCTATGTAAATTACCTCCTCGTGAGCGAACCGACCACCCTGGGCAACGACCTGCTGCGCTCGGCGGCCCGCCTCACCCGGTGGGCCAGCCGCAACGCCTCCTTCGACGTGCCGTTCGCGCAGGCCCGGCTGCTCGCCCTCCTCGGTGAGCTCGGGCCCTCACGGGTCAGCGCCATCGCCGCGGCCGACCACAGCAGCCAGCCCACCGTCACCACCCAGCTGCAGCGTCTCGACGCCGCAGGCTGGATCGAGCGCTCGTCGGACCCCGCGGACGCCCGGGCCAGCGTCATCTCCCTCAACGACGAGGGACGGGCAGCCCTCGAGCGGGTCCGACAGGCCCGTCTCGCCGCCCTCGCCCCGACCCTCGACCAGCTCGACGGACCCGCCCTCGAACGAGTGCGGGTCGCCATCGACGTCCTCGACGACCTGCTCCGGCGCGCCGCCGACACCACTCCCCCGACCAACCCCGGCACGACCACCACCCCCTGAAAGGACTGATGCCCACCATGTGGCGCCAACCCAAGACCGTCTGGTCGATCGCTTTCGCCTGCGTGATCTCCTTCATGGGGATCGGCCTCGTCGACCCCATCCTCAAGCCGATCGCCGACGAGCTCGGCGCGGGCCCGTCCCAGGTCTCGCTCCTGTTCACCAGCTACCTCGCCGTCATGGGCGTCGCGATGCTCGGCACCGGCTGGGTGAGCAGCCGCATCGGCGCCAAGCGCACGCTCCTGCTCGGGCTCGCCCTCATCATCGTCGGCGCGGGTCTCGCCGGCAGCCAGGACACCGTCGGCGGCATCGTCGCCTTCCGCGCGCTCTGGGGCCTGGGCAACGCCCTGTTCATCGCGACGGCCCTCGCGACCATCGTCAACGCGGCCGCGGGATCGGTGAAGCAGGCGATCATCCTCTACGAGGCCGCGCTCGGCGTCGGCATCGCGACCGGTCCCCTCCTCGGCGGCTGGCTCGGCGGCATCTCCTGGCGCTGGCCGTTCTTCGGCGTCGCCGTCCTCATGGCCATCGCCTTCGTCGCGACGGTGGCGACGCTGCCGGCGACACCCCGCGCGGAGCACCCGACGTCGATCACCGCGCCCCTCCGGGCCCTGGGCCACCGCGGCCTGCTCACCGTCGGGATCACTGCCCTGCTCTACAACTTCGGCTTCTTCACCCTGCTCGCGTTCACTCCCTTCCCGCTGGGTCTCGGGGCCCACGAGATCGGCTTCATCTTCTTCGGCTGGGGCCTGCTGCTCGCGATCACCTCCGTCTTCGTCGCCCCGGTGATCCAGCGCCGCTTCGGCACGCTCCCCGGCATCGTCGGTGCGCTCCTCGGCTTCGCCGTCATCCTCGCCGTCATGGCGGCGGGCACCGAGAGCAAGCCGGTGCTCATCATCGGCGTCATCGTCTCGGGCGCCTTCCTCGGCATCAACAACACGCTCATCACCGAGACGGTCATGAAGGTCTCCCCCGTCGAGCGGGGCGTGGCATCGGCGGCCTACAGCTTCGTCCGCTTCAGCGGCGGCGCCGCCGCGCCCTGGCTCGCCGGGACGCTCGGCGAGAAGTCGATCCACCTCCCCTTCTGGGTCGGGTCGGGCGCCGTCGTCCTCGCGGTCCTCGTCCTGCTCACCGCCCGGCGCACCCTCGCCCTGCTCGACGACGAGCCCGAGCACGGCGCCGAGCCGGTCGGGTCCCGCTCCGAGGC
>JBBRGO010000360.1:0-1990 GCA_038224055.1 Actinomycetales bacterium | reverse complement strand
AGTCCAGCGACGCGAGCCCGGCCCCGATCAGGACCCACCCCCAATGAATTCGCGCCAGCGACGGCAGGAACGACGCCGCGTCGTTCCCGTAGACGAAGACGCCGACATAGCTGACCAGGGAGACGACGACGAACAGACCGAAGCCGCGTCGCAGCGTCGTGGGGGTGAGGAGGGAGGCCATTGGGGGGAAAGCTAAGAGCGAGGGAGGGGTCTGTCACCGTTCACCGTTCACCCCGAACCCCTTACCTTTCCGCCGTGCCTCGCCCCGTCATTCGCGTCATCAACGCCCGCCAACACAACCTGAAAGGGATCACCGTCGAGATCCCGCGTCGTGCGCTCACCGTGATCACCGGACCCTCCGGTTGCGGGAAGAGCTCGCTGGCCTTTGACACGCTGTATGCCGAGGGGCAGCGCCGCTACATCGAGTCGCTCTCGACCTACGCCAAGCAGTTCCTCGACCGGATGCCGAAGCCGCTGGTCGACCGGATCGAGGGGATCGCGCCGGCCGTCGCCATCGAGCAGCGCGCCCCGGCGATGTCCTCGCGTTCCACGGTTGGAACAGCGACCGAGGTGTACGACTATCTCCGCCTCCTCTGGGCCCGCATCGGCGAACCCCGCTGCGTGGCGTGTGGCGGCCCGGTCGCCCGGGACACGCCCCAGTCCGCCGCCACCACGATCCTCGCCGACGGCGAGGGACGGCTGCGCATTGCCTTTCCGCTGCCGCCGGGGAGCCGCCGCGCGCAGAGCGTGACGGTGGACAACCTCCGCGCCCTCGGCTTCCTCCGTGTCGAGGTCGATGGGACGCCACAGCACCTCGATGACCTGCCGGCGACGCTGGACCTCACCACCGCCAACGAAGTGCTGGTGATCGTCGACCGCCTCGTCGCCACCGAGGCGCAGCGGGGTCGCTTCGCCGAGGCATTGTCGATGGCCTTTGCCGAAGGGGAAGGTGTCGCGCTGGCACTGCGCGATGGGTCGCGCCGACGCTTCACCGCGTTTCCGTCGTGCAGCCTCTGCGACACTCCTGGGACCACCGTCTCGCCGGCACTCTTCTCGTTCAACAATCCGCGCGGCGCCTGCCCCACCTGCAACGGCTTCGGCGCCACGCTCGAGTACGATGAGTCGCTGGTCGTCCCCGACCGGACGCGCTCGCTCCGCGACGGCGCCATCGACCCGTGGACCAAGCCGCGCTACGAGGCACGCCGCTCCCTGCTGGTGAGCACCGCCAAGAAGCTGGGCGTCTCGGCCGATGCGCCGTGGGAGTCATTGCCCGCCGATGTGCGCGAGGTCCTCCTCCACGGGAAAAGCGGCCGGTACCAGGGGATCTTCCCCTTCCTCGCGGGGCTCGAGGAGAAGCGCTACAAGCAGTACATCCGCGTCTTCCTGCGGCAGTATCAGCTGGCGAAGGAATGCACCGCCTGTCACGGCGCGCGGCTCCGCCCCGAAGCGCTCGCCGTGAAACTGAACGGTGCCTCGATCGCCGACGTCACCGTGCTCACCGTCGACGACCTCGCGACGTGGCTGGCCGGCCTCGAACTCGGCGCCACGGCACGCATCGTCGCCGACCTGGTGATGGTCGAAGTGATGGCACGGGTGGATTACCTCCGCGACGTCGGCCTCGGCTATCTCACCTTCGATCGGCAGACGCGTACCCTCTCCGGTGGCGAGGCACAGCGGATCGCCCTGTCGAATGCCCTCGGCTCACAACTGGTCGACGCGCTCTATGTCCTCGACGAGCCCTCGATCGGGCTCCACCCGCGCGACACCGATCGTCTCCTCGGCCTGCTCCGCCGTCAACTCTTCGGTCGAAGCGGTCGGGCTCGGGGCAACGATGGGGGTCTCGATCGACTCTCCCGCTCGAACTTCGGAGACGAACGGCACTCCCCAGGGCATGACGAGGAATGCGGCAACGGATAATGGTATGGACCTGGACAACTGCATTACCCAGGACTCCTTTCCTGCTCATTTTCAACTACTCTGGGCCTCTCCC
>JBBRGO010000359.1:0-2004 GCA_038224055.1 Actinomycetales bacterium | reverse complement strand
CGAGGGGGCCAGCCTGCCGACGTTCTTCCTCTTCGCCCTCGGCTTCGTCATCCTCACGCTCCCGCTCGGCGTCCTGTTCACCCACCTCTCCCAGCGCCTGGCGGTGAAGCGATGAGTTCCGAGATCGTCCTGTTCGATGCGCCCGGTCCCAAGGCCCGGCGTCGGCACGCCATCCTCACCGTCATCGGGGTGGTCATCGCCATCGGCGTCGCCTTCCTCGTGATCCGCAAGATGGGTGAGTCCAACCAGCTCGAGGGCTACATGTGGTCGCCCTTCGTCACCGACCCGGAGGTGTGGACCCAGTACCTCATCCCGGGCCTGTGGGGCACGATCAAGGCGGCCGCGCTCTCCGTCGTCTTCGCCGGGATCTTCGGCCTCGTCTTCGGGATGGGACGGCTGTCGACGAACCGGTGGATCAGCAGGCTGTGCGGCGCCGTCGTGGAGTTCTTCCGCTCCGTCCCGGTCCTGCTCATGATGGTCTTCGCCTACTACGGGTGGTTCGCGACGAGCGACCTCGTCAGCGCCCAGACGGCTCCCCTGGCCGCGGTCGTCCTCGCGCTGACGCTCTACAACGGCTCCGTCATCGCCGAGCTCGTCCGCTCCGGCGTGTTCAGCCTGCCCAAGGGCCAGAGCGAGGCCGGGCTCTCGATCGGCCTCTCCCCCGGTCAGACCCTGCGGTCCATCCAGCTGCCCCAGGCCCTCACGGCCATGCTCCCGGCCCTCGTGGGACAGCTCGTCGTCGTGCTCAAGGACAGCGCCCTCGGCGTCGTCATCACCTATCCCGAGCTGCTCAACGCCGCGAAGACCATGGGCTCCGCCTACGCGAACACCGTGCCGGCCTACCTCGTCGCCGCCGTGATCTTCATCCTCATCAACTATGCGCTGACCAAGCTGGCCGCGGCCGTCGAGGGGTGGCTCAAGCGACGCGGTGGCGCGCCTCGCAGGGGCGTGCCCACGGGTGTCACCGACGCGACCATCGGACCCGCGGGCGCGGCCCTCGACGAGGGCAACCGGGCCGGCTGACTCGCTGGAGGACCGGCCGAGCCAGCCGGTCACGACGAAGGCCCCGACACACCGTGTCGGGGCCTTCGTCGTGCGGGCTCCCCCGATTGGACTCGAACCAATAACCTGCCGGTTAACAGCCGGCTGCTCTGCCAATTGAGCTACAGGGGATCGCTGCCGGGCAACCATAGCAAAGGGTCCGGGCCCACGCTAAATCGCCTCCTCATCGCCTCCTCGCCACCCGAAACAGGTGGCGGGGCAGGCTCAGAGGCCCACCTCGGAGCGGAGCCGCGCGAGCATCCCCGCAGCCTCCGCGGCGACCCTCGGATCATCGACGTCGGCGCCCTTCCCGGGCACGACCTGCTCGACGAGACCCCCGGTGGCGAGGTCCTGGCGGATCACGACGCGCACCGTCCGGCGCTGCTCGGTGCGGAACTCGTCGGCGAGCACGACGCTCGCCTGCAGCCGCTCCCGAAGGGTCTGCTGGAGCAGGGAGGGCTCGCGCAGCACCCACTGCGACGGCACGCGCCCGTCCACCCAGGTCACCGTGAGCAGGGCGGACTCGGCCTGCCACGTCCCGGCCTCGGCCTCGTGCCACGGGCGGCTCCAGACCAGCGCACCCGCCCCGCCGACGTGGGCGAGGTGGTGGGTCGTCGCCACGACGTGGGCCCCGGTGTCGTCCTCGCGGGCCCAGGCCAACACCCGCTCCCCCGGGCCGAGCGGCACGACGGACCGCACTGCGTCGTCGAGCCCGTCGAACCGGCGCCGGTCGAACAGTCCCATCAGCCCATCCCCGCCTTGATCGTGGCCAGCTCCCGCTGCAGGACCTGCAGCGAGGTCGCGAGCTCCCGCGACCGGTGTGGGTCCGGGGTCTCGGCGTGGTCGAGCCGGCGCATCTCGCTCATCGCGTCGGCGATCAGGCGCGTCAGGGCGATGGTGCGGACCCGGTCGAAGAGCTCGTCGACGTAGCGGGACGTGGGCAGGCCCGTCATCGGGTCCATC
>JBBRGO010000358.1:0-2065 GCA_038224055.1 Actinomycetales bacterium | reverse complement strand
TTCGTCTGCCCCGACCGGGAGATCCGGATCGCCGGGGGCCGCGAGATGCACCTCCGGTCGCTCCAGGCCCTCGCCCTCCACGTCGCCAACTCGATCTTCCTCGGGGACTACCTCACGTCCGAGGGCCAGGCCGCCGAGGCAGACCTCGAGCTGATCCGTGACAACGGTTTCGTCGTGCTGGGTGCCGAAACGGCCCCGGCTGGGGCCGCCCTCGTCGGTGGTGACCAGCTAGCCCACGACCCCGTCAAGCGACGTCGCGGCGCAGGCACGATGTCCCTTCCGAACGCGTGAACCCGACTGTGGCTGAAGTGCGTTCGCTCGGATCCCGTGACCGCGGGCTTGTCTGGCACCCCTACGCACCGCTCGACGGTCAGGAGCCGTACGCCGTCCGCTCCGCAGCCGGTGTCCGGCTCCGGCTCAGGGCGCCGGACGGAAGCGCCCATGACGTGATCGACGGCATGGCCTCGTGGTGGTGTGCCGTGCACGGCTACCGCCACCCGGCGCTCGACGCGGCTGCCCACGGCCAGATCGACCGCTTCAGCCACGTCATGTTCGGGGGCCTGACCCACGAGCCGGCCGTCGCGCTCGCCGAGCGTCTCACGGCGATCGCTCCCGGCGAGATGGCCCACGTCTTCTTCGCCGATTCCGGATCGGTGTCGGTCGAGGTGGCCCTGAAGCTGGCGCTCCAGTTTCAGGCAGCCGCAGGTCGTCCGGGTCGCCAGCGCTTTCTCACCGTGAGGGGCGGCTACCACGGCGACACCTTCGCGGCGATGAGCGTGTGCGACCCGGTCGACGGGATGCACTCGGCCTTCCCCGGCGTGCTGGCACACCACGTGTTCGCCCCGCGGCCCCCGGCGGCCAGGCTCGTCGGCTGCGGCACCGAGGAACACTGGGAGACGGACGAGTCCGCGTTGGCCGAGTGGGAGGACTGCTTCCGCCGCGCCGCAAGGGAGCATCGCGACGAGCTCGCCGCGGTCGTCGTCGAGCCCGTGCTGCAGGGCGCGGGCGGAATGCACGTCTACCACCCCGACGCGCTGCGCACGATGCGGGAGGTCGCGGACGAGCATGACCTGCTCCTCGTCGTCGACGAGATCGCCACGGGCTTCGGGCGCACGGGCCGGCTCTTCGCGTCGGAGTGGGCCGCGGTGGCCCCCGACGTCGTGTGCGTCGGCAAGGCGCTCACCGGCGGCTACCTCAGCCTCGCCGCGGTCCTCACGACGGCCGCCGTAGGCGAGACGATCACCCGGTCGACGTTCCGGACGCTCCTGCACGGCCCGACCTTCATGGCCAACCCGCTCGCCTGCTCGATCGCCTGCGCGTCCCTCGACCTGCTCGGTGACGGCTGGCAGGACGACGTGTCCCGCGTGGGCGCCGGCCTCGCATCAGGTCTCGCGTCCGCGCGGGCGCTCCCGTGCGTCAGGGAGGTCCGGACGCTCGGCGCCGTCGGCGTCGTCCAGCTCCACGGGCCGGTCGACGTCCCGGACGTCACGCGGGCAGCACTGGACCGAGGTATCTGGGTGCGCCCCTTCCGCGACCTCGTCTACACCATGCCCCCCTACGTCTGCACCGCCGACGACGTCGCCACGATCGCGGCCGGCATCGTGGGTGCCGTCGAGCAGGTGCATGGCGGGTGACCGAGTCTGTCTGGGACCGCTGGCTGGTCGGGCGTGCCGAGCTCCGCACCGCGCGTGGCACGGTGCGCACCGACCCGCTGCTCCGGACCGTCGACACCACGACCGTTCTCGACCTCGCATCCAACGACTACCTCGGTCTCGCGCGGGACCCGCGTGTCGTCGCCGCAGGTGTTGCCGCCCTCGAGCGCTGGGGCGCCTCGGCGTCGGCCTCGCGGCTCGTGACGGGGACGCTCCCGGTCCACCGCGAGCTCGAGCAGGCTCTTGTCGAGCTCACCGGACAACCCGCGGCCTTGGCCTTCTCCACCGGGTATGCCGCCAACCTCGGGACGCTCACGGCGCTCAGCGGGCGGGGGTCCCGAATCCTGCTCGACGCGCACGCGCACGCGTCGCTCCACGATGCGGCTCGCCTCTCCCGGGCCCCCTACGAGACC
>JBBRGO010000357.1:0-2135 GCA_038224055.1 Actinomycetales bacterium | reverse complement strand
GCGGTCCGACGTCCGCGTGACCGGCGTGACCCTCGACAGCCGAGCGGTCCTGCCGGGCGACCTGTATGCCGCCCTGCCCGGCTTCAACGTCCACGGCGCCGACTTCGTGGCCGATGCCGTCGCGCTCGGTGCGGTCGCCGTGCTCACCGATCCCGACGGTCTGGCCCGGATCGGTTCGAGGCGAGGTGGTGACGACCTCGGTGTCCCGGTCCTCGTGACGACCCACCCCCGGGACGTCCTCGGTGGCCTCTCCGCGCTGGTCTACGGTGATCCGGCGGCCTCGCTGACGATGATCGGCGTGACGGGCACCAACGGCAAGACGACGACGGCCTACCTCATCGACTCGGCCCTGCGGGCCCACGCGCACCGCACCGGACTCATCGGCACCGTCGAGACACGCATCGGGGACGTGCGGATCGACTCCGTGCGCACCACCCCGGAGGCCCCGGAGCTGCACGCGATCCTCGCCGTGATGCACGAGCGCGGGGTCGACGCGTGCGTCATGGAGGTCTCGAGCCACGCCCTCGACCTGCACCGGGTCGACGGGGTCGTCTACGACGTGGTCCTCTTCACCAACCTCTCCCAGGACCACCTCGACTTCCACCTGACCATGGAGGACTACTACGCCGCGAAGGCCTCCCTGTTCACCCTGGGGCGCAGCCGCGCCGGCGTGGTCTGCGTCGACGACGAGTGGGGGATCCGTCTCGCGGCGGAGGCCACGGTCCCCGTCACGACGATGAGCACCACCCACCCGGAGGCCGACTGGGTCGTCGAGCTCGGCGAGGGCGGCGCCTTCACGCTGCGCGAGGGCAACGGCGGGCGGGAGCTGCGCCTCACGTCCCACCTCCCCGGCACCTTCAACGTCTCGAACGCGGCCCTCGCGGCGCTGGCCCTGCTCGAGACCGGGCTCGACGAGGAGGCGGTCGAGCGGACGATGGCCGTCGCCCCTGCGGTCCCCGGGCGCATGGAAACGGTCTCCGACGGCGGCGCCGGCCCCCGCTGCATCGTCGACTTCGCCCACACCCCGGACGCCGTCGACGCGGCCCTGCGCGCCCTCCGTCCGTCGACGACGGGTCGGCTCGTCGTCGTGCTCGGCGCCGGCGGAGACCGCGACCGGGGCAAGCGCCCCGCCATGGGTGCAGCCGCCGCCCGGCATGCCGACGTCGTGGTCGTCACCGACGACAACCCCCGCTCGGAGGACCCCGCCACCATCCGGGCGGCGGTCATCACCGGCGCCCGCGCCGAGATCGAGCGCACCGGCTCCGCCCGGGTCCGCGTCATCGACGGCGGCTCGAGGGCGGCCGCGATCGCCGAGGCGGTCGCGCTCGCCGTGCTCGACCGGGAGCAGCGCCGCGCCACCGACCCGAGCGACAGCGACCACACGACCGACACGACCGACACGGTCGTCGTCCTCGGCAAGGGGCACGAGAAGGGCCAGGAGGTGGCTGGCGTCATCCATCCCTTCGACGACCGCGACGCGGTGCGCGCCGCGCTCGCCGCCGCCCACGCCCCCCACCAGACCCCGAGACACCCGTCCGGGACCGCCGCGGGGGAGTCGTCGTGATCGCGATGACCCTCGAGGAGATCGCCGTCCTCACCGGTGGTGAGGTCCACGGCGCCGAGGACCCCTCGCTCGTCGTCGTCGACGGCGCCGTCTCGACCGACTCCCGCGAGTGCGGACCGGGAGGCCTCTACGTCGCCCGGGTCGGTGAGCACGTCGACGGGCACGACTACGTCGACGCCGCTGCGCGCCGCGGGGCCGTGGCCGCGCTCACCGCCCGCGTCGTCGAGGGACTGCCCTGCGTCGTCGTGGACGACGTGCAGACCGCCTTCGGCCGGCTCGCCCGCGGGGTGGTCGACCGCGCCCCCGAGCTGCGCGTCGTCGGCATCACCGGGTCCTCGGGCAAGACGAGCACCAAGGACCTGCTGGCGTCGGTGCTCGACTCGGTCGCGGAGACGGTCGCCCCCGTCAACTCCCTCAACGGCGAGATCGGCGTCCCGCTCACCGTCTGCCGGGTGACGCCCACGACCCGCTTCCTCGTCGCCGAGATGGGTGCTCGGGGCATCGGCCACATCGACTACCTCACGCAGATCGCGCCCCCCCAGGTCGCCGTCGTCCTCAACGTCGGCAGCGC
>JBBRGO010000356.1:0-2139 GCA_038224055.1 Actinomycetales bacterium | reverse complement strand
ACGGTCCGGGCCGACCGGCTCCTCGTCGCCACCGGCCGCAAGGCCGACCCCGCGGCCGCCGGTCTCGACACGGTCGGGGTGCCGCAGGACGCGAGGACCGCGCCGGTCGACGACCGCTGCCGAGTGGCCGAGGGCGTCTGGGCCGTCGGCGACATCACCGGCAAGGGCGCCTTCACCCACGTCTCGATGTACCAGGCCGCCATCGTCATCCGCGACATCCTCGGCCAGGACGGGCCTCCCGCCGACTACGACGCGCTGCCCCGGGTCACTTTCACCGACCCCGAGGTCGGCGCCGTCGGCCTCACCGAGAAGCAGGCCCGCGACCGCTACGACCACGTCGAGGTCGGCCTCGCCCCACTCTCGGAGACGACGCGGGGCTGGATCCACCAGGTCGGCAACGAGGGGTTCATCAAGGTCGTCGCCGACGCCGACCGCGGCGTGCTCGTCGGCGCGACGACGATGGGCCCGGCCGGAGGAGAGGTGATGGGCGCGCTCGCGGTCGCGATCCACGCCGAGGTGCCGGTCGCGACCCTGAGGTCGATGATCTACGCCTATCCGACCTTCCATCGCGGAATCGAGACGGCGATCGGCAACCTCGCCTGAACGCGCTATCCCCGGGCGGATAGCGTGTCCACCATGGCTTCTCGACTGCTTGCCCTCGACCTCGACGGCACCACCCTCAACCACATGGGCGAGCTCTCCGACCGGGTCGGGGAGACGATCCGGTCGCTGCCCGACGACGTCGAGGTCGTCATCGCGACCGGGCGGTCGATCATCGCCACGACGCCGATCCTCGACGCGCTCGCCCTGACCACGGGGTATGCCGTGTGCGCCAACGGTGCGGTCACCCTCCGGCTCGACCCGGCCGAGCCCGACGGCTTCGTCATCATCGACAAGGTCACCTTCGACCCGCGTGCCGTGCTCGAGAAGATGCGCGTGGCGTTGCCCGACGCGCTCATCGCCGTCGAGGAGCTCGGGGTCGGCTTCAAGGTCTCCCGGCACTTCCCCGACGGTGAGCTGATGGGCGCCTCCCGCGAGGTGAGCTGGGAGGAGCTCGTCGAGCACCCCGTCACCCGTGTCACGCTGCGCCAGCCGGAGGCCAGTGCCGAGGAGTTCATGGAGCTGGTGGAGCGGGCCGGGCTGCACGGCGTCTCGTATGCCGTGGGCTGGTCGGCGTGGCTCGACATCAACCCCGAGGGGGTCACGAAGGCCTCCGCCCTCGAGCTCGTGCGCCGGCACCTGTCCATCGAGCCGATCCACACCGTCGCGTGCGGCGACCAGCGCAACGACCTCGAGATGCTCTACTGGGCGGCGTGGGGCGTGGCCATGGGCAACGCCCCCGACGAGGTGAAGGCGATCGCCGACGAGGTCACCGGCGACGTCGACGAGGACGGGCTCGTCCCGGTGCTCGAGGCGGTGGCCGAGGCGGCGCGATCGGGCGTGCCCTTCCGCGACAGGGTGCCTTCGCAGGCCACCGCGAGGCTGTCGCTCTAGCCCGCTCAACGGCATACGTCCGGCGTTGCGGGGAAGGGAGGGTCACGGTGCCGATCGTCTACATCCACGGGGTCGCGGTGCGCGACGAGGACCCGGCGCTCGCAGACGCGACCCGCCGCTTCCGCGAGGTCCCCTGGCTGCGCATCCAGGCCAACCTCCGGGAGCACCTCGCACCCGTGGTGTCCGACGACCCCGCCGGCGTGCCGATCATGCGGATCTACTGGGGGGACCTCGGCGCCCACTTCGCTTGGGACGGAAGGTCGCTCATCTCCAGACCGCGGAGCGAGCAGGACGAGCAGGAGGTGGCCGAGACGGCCGCGGAGCTCGCGGCTGCGGGCGGGGAAGCCGCTGATGCGAGCGGGGGGCCCTCTCCCGCAAGTCGATTCGAAGAGGCGCGGGTCCGGGGGATCGAGCGGCTCCGCGAGACCGCTACAGCGATCCGGCGCCCGCTCGAGGGCTTCCTGCCGACGTTCATCGGGGACGTGATGACGTATGTCGCACGGCGGGGGACCGCCGAGGCCCCCGGGCCGATCCCGCTGCGGGTCCTGGCGGGCCTCGAGACCGCGGCCTTCGCGGCCGCCTCGCGCGACGAGCCGCTCGTCGTCATCACCCACAGCATGGGCGGGCAGATCCTCTACGACGTGC
>JBBRGO010000355.1:0-2241 GCA_038224055.1 Actinomycetales bacterium | reverse complement strand
CTCTCCTTCGGTCTGCAGGAGGGCATCGAGTCCGAGCTCGGTCGCGCCTGGCTCGGGGGGTCGAGCACCAACCAGGTTCGCGAGGCCCGAATGATGAAGCGGGTCGTCCGCTGGACCTCGGAGCAGCTGGCCGATGACCTCCAGCGCCTCGTGACCGGGGCCGACGTGGTCGTGTCGAGCTCGCTCACGTTCGACGCGGTGGACGCCCTCGTCACCGGGACCGAAACGGTCCACGTCTGCGCCCTCTTCCAGCCGCTCTGGCCGAGCGCCGACGGGCCGTCGGCGACCTTCGCACTGCTGCCGCGCTCCTCGCCGGTCAACGCCGGCTGGGGCTGGCTCGCGCGGCGGGCGACGTGGGACATCGTCCGGCCGGCAGGGGACCTCCTCCGGCGGCGGCGAGGGATGCCCGGGCGCGGGCACCGCGGCTACGCGGCTGCGCTCCGTCGCACCCCGACCCTGCTGGCCGCGAGCAGCGTCGTCGTGCCGCCGGCCCGGGACTGGCCCCCGGCCCTGCGACAGACGGGTTTCTGGTTCCGGCCGGAGGCGAGGTCCGGGGCTGCGGGCGGGGCGGAGGGAGTCGACGGCCGTCTCCGGGCCTTCGTCGACGCGGGCCCCCCGCCCGTGCACGTCGGGTTCGGCTCGATGCCCACCGGCGACCCGGACCGCCTCCTGCGTGAGCTCGTCACGGCGCTCGACCGGGCCGGGGCCCGGGGGGTCGTCAGCTCCGGCCTCGCGGGACTCGGTCGCGCCACGTCCACCCCGGACGGCGTCCGGCTGCCGCGCTCGGTGCTCGTCGTCGAGGGCGCTCCGCACGAGTGGCTCTTCCCACGCTGTGCCGCGGTCGTCCACCACGGTGGCGCGGGCACGACGGCTGCCGGCTTCCGGGCGGGCGTGCCCCAGGTCGTCGTGCCGCACATCGCAGACCAGCCCTACTGGGGCCGCCGGGTCCACGCGCTCGGCGTCGGGCCGGCTGCGATCGCCCGCAAGGACCTCGACCCGGCAGGTCTGGTCGCCGCGCTCGAGGTGGCCCTGGGCGACGAGGCCCGCTCAGCGGCATACCGGCTCGGGGAGCGGATCCGCCGGGAGGACGGCGTCGGCGACGCGGCCCGGCTGGTCGATGCCCACGTTCAGATGCGGGCGGCGAGCTCTGTGCCCTGACGTATGGCCCGCTTCGCGTCGAGCTCCGCGGCGACGTCGGCGCCGCCGATGACGTGGACCTTCACCCCGCGTGCGGCGAGCGCCGGACCGAGGTCGTTGACCGACTCCTGGCCCGTGCACAGCACGATCGTGTCCACGGCGAGGACCTGCGGGTCCGACCGGTCCTCGCCGTAACTGATGTGCAGGCCCGCGTCATCGATGCGCTCGTAGTTGACACCGACGTGGTGGTGGACTCCCTTGGCCTTCAGGGCTGCCCGGTGGACCCAGCCGGTGGTCTTGCCGAGACCCCTGCCGATCGGGGTGCTCTTGCGCTGGAGCAGGTGCACCTCGCGGGGCGAGGGCTCGGGGTGTGGCTCCGTCAGGCCACCCCGGGAGGCGTCGGGTTGCCCGACGCCCCACTCCGCCATCCACTCCTCGACCGTGAGGCGCGACGGCGGGTGGGTGAGGAACTCCGCCACGTCGACCCCGACACCCCCGGCGCCCAGGACCGCCACCGATGCGCCGATGGGGGCGCCGGAGAGGACGAGGTCGGCGTAGGTGACGACCGTCGGATGGTCCACGCCGGGCACGTCGGGCACCCGCGGCTCGACCCCGGTGGCGACGACGACCTCGTCGAAGCGGGTCAGGTCGTCGACCTCCGCGCGCCGACCGAGGTGCACCGGCACGTCGCCGAGCTCGAGGCGACGGCGGTAGTAGCGGATGGTCTCGGCGAAGTCCTCCTTGCCGGGGATCCGCATGGCGATCGTGAACTGGCCCCCGAGGTCGTCACCGGCCTCGAAGAGCTCCACGTCGTGCCCGCGCTCGGTGAGCGCCACGGCGGTGGCGAGCCCGGCGGGACCGGCGCCGACGACGGCGACGTGCTTGCGGCGGCGACCCGGCAGGAGCACCAGGGTCGTCTCGTGGGCGGCGCGCGGGTTGACGAGGCAGCTCGCGGTCTGCTTGGCGAAGGTGTGGTCGAGGCAGGCCTGGTTGCAGGCGATGCACGTGTTGATCTCGTCGGCGCGGTCCTCCTGCGCCTTGCGCACCCATTCGGGATCGGCGAGGAAGGGGCGCGCCATCGACACGAGGTCGGCCTGCTCGCCG
>JBBRGO010000354.1:0-2249 GCA_038224055.1 Actinomycetales bacterium | reverse complement strand
TGCGCGGGTCCGTCGTGCTCACCAAGGAGCTGGCCGCCGGCGACGGGGTCTCCTACGGGCACACCTTCGTGGCGCCCGGACCGATGCGGGTGGCGCTGGTCCCGATGGGGTACGGCGACGGCATCCCACGCTCGGCCTCCTCGACCGCCGAGGTGCTCGTCGGTGGCGCGCGCGGACGGGTGCTCGGCCGGATCTGCATGGACCAGTTCGTCGTGGAGGCGACCGCCGGGGAGGCCGGTGAGGACGTCGTGCTCTTCGGTCCCGGCACGCAGGGGGAGCCGACTGCCACCGATTGGGCCCGTTGGTGCGGGACCATCAACTACGAGATCGTCACCCGGATGGGTGGCCGGCAGACCCGGGTCTGGGTCGGGGACGAGGAGCAGTGAGCAAGCGACGTTCCCTTGCCTACGCCGCCGGCGGTCTAGGCGCCGCCGCCATGGCCGCGCTCGCGACCGGGCTGGTGGTCGAACGCCGGGTCGTGAAGGACCGGCACATCGGCTCGGCCGCGGCCGACCGGCTCGGCGCGATCCGCTCCGACGCCCTCGAGGTGTCTTGCGACGACGGTGTCGTGCTGCACGCGGAGGTCGACGAGGTCGCGCCGTACGCCGTGGGGAAGCGCCGCCGCCGAGACGACGTGACGCTGGTCTTCGTGCACGGCTTCGCCCTCAACCTCGACTGCTGGCACTTCCAGCGGGAGGCGTTCCGCGGCAAGCACCGCATGGTGTTCTACGACCAGCGCTCCCACGGCCGGTCGGAGCGCAGTGACCGCGAGCACGCCAACATCGAGCAGCTCGGCGACGACCTGGCCCGTGTGATCACCGAGCTGGCCCCCAAGGGCGACGTCGTCCTGGTCGGACACTCCATGGGTGGGATGTCGATCATCGCGTTCGCCGAGCGACACCCGAAGCTGTTCGCCAAGCGGGTCAAGGGGGTTGCCCTGATCTCCACGACCGCGGGCAACCTCAAGGTGCACCGCACGGTCGGGCGCTGGATCCCCGACCGGGTCGGCCAGATCGTGGCGCCTCGGCTCATCGCCGCCCTGGCCAAGGCGCCCGAGCTGGTGGACTCCGCCCGCCGTCCCGGCTCCAACATCGGCTTCCTGGTCGCGGACATGTTCGCCTTCGGGACCGAGAACGTCACCGCCGCGGAGGTCGAGTTCCTCGACGAGATGCTCGCCGGCACCTCGTTCGAGGTGCTCGCCGAGTTCTTCCCCAACTTCTCCACGCTCGACAAGTTCGAGCAGCTCTTCGCCTTCACCAAGGTGCCGACGACCATCATCTGCGGCACCAAGGACCGGCTCACCTCGATCGGGCACAGCCGCAAGATGGCCGCGAGGATGCCCCAGGCGACGCTCGTGGAGTGCGAGGGCGCCGGGCACATGGCGATCTTCGAGTCGCGCGTCCAGGTGAACGCAGCGCTCGAGGATCTCGTGACGGCGGCGTCCTCATGAACGACGAGACCTCGATCGAGACCGTCGACGGTTCCCGCGCCGACGACGTCCTGCGCGTCATCCACCAGGCCTTCCGGAACCGTCCGGTCCTCGACCCTCCGGCGACCGCGTTGCAGGAGAGCCTCGAGACGATCCGCGAAGCTCTCGAGGCGCACGGTGGACTGCTCGTCGAGCACGAGGGTTCGCCGGTGGGAGCCCTGCTCTTCGAGCCCCGCGGACGGTTGCTCGGGCTGCGCCGCGTCGGCGTCCTCTCGGCCGTGCGAGGTCTCGGCGTCGCCGCCCAGATGGCCTCGCGGGCCCGTGAGATCGCCCAGGAGCTGGGGTTCACCGGGCTGGAGCTCGAGGCGCGGGTGGAGCTGCCAGGGACCATCAACTTCTGGCGCAACCTCGGCTACGTCGAGTCCGAGCGCAACGGCAACCGCCTGACCATGCTGCGGATGCTCCCCCTCACGCAGGACCTGGCCACGCCCGAGGAGACGCGCGACTTCGGCGAGCACCTCGCGGAGCGCCTCCGCCCGGGGGACCTGGTGATCCTCACCGGTGACCTCGGCGCCGGGAAGACGACGCTGACCCAGGGGATCGGGACCGGCCTCGGCGTCCGCGGGGCCATCACCTCCCCGACCTTCGTCATCGCGCGCGTGCACCCGTCCCTCTCCGACGGCCCCGAGCTGGTGCACGTCGACGCCTACCGCCTCGGCGGCGCCGCCGAGCTCGACGACCTCGACCTCGACACCGACCTCGACGAGGCCGTGACGGTCGTCGAGTGGGGAGAGGGCCTGGCCGAGTCCCTCTCCGTCGA
>JBBRGO010000353.1:0-2330 GCA_038224055.1 Actinomycetales bacterium | reverse complement strand
CCGGCCCGCGACGTCCCTGACGAGGTCGTCGACGTCGGCGCCCTTGAGCAGGCCCCCGGCGATCCACACGACGCCCTCGAACGAGCGCAGGCCGGCGGCAGCGGCGTGCGGGTTGGTCGCCTTGGAGTCGTTGACCCAGAGGACGCCTCCCGAGGAGGCCACCTCGGCGATCCGGTGCCGGTCGGGCCGGAAGGACCTCAGCCCGTCGCGGACCGCGAGCGGCCCCACGCCATAGGCGCGCGCGAGGGCGGCGGCCGCGAGGGCGTTGGCGACGTAGTGCGGCGCGACGGTGGTGGCGTCGCCCCGGAGGTCCGCGAGCGTGCACAGCTCTGCCGCCGACCGCTGGCGCTGCTCGACGAAGGCCCGGTCGGCGAGGACGTCCTCGACGACACCGAGCATCGAGGGGGCCGGGATCCCCGTCGTGAAACCGACCGCCCGGCACCCTTCCACGACCTCGGCGTCCATGACGAGCTGCTCGGTCTGGAGGTCGTCGACGTTGTAGATGCAGGCGAGGTGCGTGTGGTCGTAGATCTTGCCCTTGGCCCGGAGGTACTCGGTGTACGAGCCGTGCCAGTCGAGGTGGTCGGGTGCCACGTTGAGGACGGCCGAGGCGACGGCCGAGACCGACCGTTGCCAGTGCAGCTGGAAGCTCGACAGCTCGACGGCGAGGACGTCGTAGGGCTCCGGGTGCAGCACGGCCTCGAGCAGCGGAGTGCCGACGTTGCCGGCGGCGGTCGCGCGCAGCCCCCCGGCCCGGAGGATCGACGCGAGCATGGTCACGGTCGTGGTCTTGCCGTTCGTACCGGTGACGGTGAGCCAGGGCGCACTGCCCTCAGCGGCCCGCATCCGCCAGGCCAGCTCGACCTCGCCCCAGACGGGTATGCCGGCTGCTGCGGCCGCGAGCATGAGGGGGTCGTGCGGGGGGACCCCGGGCGAGGTGACGACGAGGTCGGTCCCCTCCGGCGGGGTGGCGACGTGCTCCGGGCCGAGCCGGACGTCGACGTCGAGGATCTCGAGGATGGTCGCCCGCTCGGTGATCGCC
Organism: Actinomycetales bacterium; assembly: GCA_038224055.1. Classification (GTDB taxonomy): domain Bacteria; phylum Actinomycetota; class Actinomycetes; order Actinomycetales; family Dermatophilaceae; genus JBDSSS01. Next base: position 1,288 of record JBBRGO010000353.1, on the reverse strand, counting down.
TCGGTGACGTCGCGCGAGACCGCGGTGACGAGGGCGCCGCGCTCCGCGAGGGCGTCGGCGGCGGCGAAGCCGGACACCCCGAGTCCGACGACGAGCACCCGGAGGCCCGACCAGTCGGCGTCGCGGTGCGTCAGTCCCTCGCGAGGTTCGTAGGCCGGGTCGTACGTCACTGTGATCCCACCACCCATTCTGCGTAGAAGAGTCCGAGCCCGAAGGCGACGAAGAGTCCGGAGATGATCCAGAAGCGCACGGTCACGGTGACCTCGTTCCACCCCACCATCTCGAAGTGGTGGTGGAGCGGCGCCATCCGGAGCACCCGTTTACCGGTCGTCTTGAACGAGGCCACCTGCGCCATGACCGAGAGCGTCTCGAGCACGAACATCCCGCCGAGGATGAGCAGGAGCAGCTCGGTGCGGGTCGTGATCGCGAGCCCGGCGAGGGCCCCGCCGAGGGCGATCGAGCCGGTGTCACCCATGAAGATCTTCGCGGGGGTCGCGTTCCACCAGAGGAAGCCGAAGCAGGCACCCATCCCGGCCGCGGCGACGAGGGCGAGGTCGTGGGAGTCGCGCACCTCGTAGCACTTGATGCCCGGGTTCGTCTGGCAGTTCTGGTTGTACGTCCACAGGCTGATGAGCACGTAGGCGCCGAAGACCATCGTCGAGACCCCGGCCGCGAGCCCGTCGAGGCCGTCGGTGAGGTTCACCCCGTTGGCCGTGCCGGCGATCATCAGGTTGGCCCAGACGATGAACAGCAGGACCCCGACGATCGTGCCGGCGAAGGCCAGGCTGATGTTCGTGTCACGCACGAAGGAGATGAACGGCGAGGCGGGGGTGCGGTAGCGGTCGTTGGGGAACTGGAGCGCGAGCACGGCGAAGACGACACCGACCGCGGTCTGGCCGAGCAGCTTCTCCCGTGATCGCAGGCCCAGGCTGCGCTGCTTGCTGATCTTGATGTAGTCGTCGAGGAAGCCGACGAAACCGAGTCCCGCCATGAGGAAGAGGACCAGGACCCCGCTTGCGCTCCAGGGTGTCAGGGTGACGAGGTGCGCGAGACCGTAGGCGCCGAGGGTGGCGGCGAGGATGACGGCCCCACCCATCGTGGGCGTCCCGCGCTTCGTGTGGTGCGAGGTGGGACCGTCGTCGCGGATGAACTGGCCGTAGCCACGCTTGACGAGCCACTTGATGAACAGTGGCGTCCCCAGCAGGGAGATCATCAGCGAGAACGCCGACGCGGCGAGCACACCCTTCACTGGTGCACCGTCCTTCCTGCAGGGGTCTGATGGGTTTCT
>JBBRGO010000352.1:0-2451 GCA_038224055.1 Actinomycetales bacterium | reverse complement strand
CGGCGACGTCGCGAGCGCGTCGGCGTCCGACACCGACCCCAGACCGGCGAAGAGGTCGTCCTCGCCGTCCTCGATCGGGACGTAGGAGAGCGCGGCCTCGAACTCCTCCTGGCCCCAGACGCGGCGCTGGATCTCGATCGGCACCTTGAACCAGAAGCCGTCGGGGTCCACCTGGGTCGCGTGGGCGAGCAGGGCCCGGTCCCGGGTCTCGAAGTGGTCACCGCACGCGATGGTCGTCGTCACCCGCCCGGAGCGGCGCGGCTTCCAGTTGGCCAGCCAGTCGGCATACGGGCTCTCGAGGCCCTCGGCCTGCATCGCCTCGTGCATGGCGAGGATCCGGTCCTTGCTCCAGCCACCGTTGTAGTAGACCTTGAGCGGCTGCCACGGCTCCCCGGCGTGCGGGTAGCGGGCGGGGTCGCCGGCGGCCTCGAAGGCCGCCATCGCGACGGTGTGGCACATGATGTGGTCGGGGTGGGGGTAGCCACCCTTCTCGTCGTAGGTCGTCATGACGTGGGGGCGCCACGAGCGGATGACCCGGACGAGGGCCTCCGTCGTCACGTCGATGTCCTCGAGGGCAAAGCAGCCGTCGGGCAGCGGCGGCAGCGGATCCCCCTCGGGCAGACCGGAGTCGACGAAACCGAGCCAGGTGTGCTCGCAACCGAGCACGGTCTGGGCGGCCTTCATCTCGTCCCGGCGGACCTGGGAGAGGTCACGCAGGATGTGCGCGTCGTTCTTCAGCCTCTCGTTGAGGATGTCGCCGCGCTCACCCCCGGTGCACGAGACGACCAGGACGGAGGCGCCGGCGGCGACGTACTTCGCCGTCGTCGCGGCCCCCTTGCTCGACTCGTCGTCGGGGTGCGCGTGCACCGCCATCAACCGGAGACCTTCGACCACGTGACTTCCTGTCCGTTCTGAGGGGTTGCTGTGCGTTCGGTGGGGCGTCGCGGTGACCTGGCGCCGCCTGGGCGTGCCGCGTGGACGTGCCCGCCGTCGTCCGTCAGCCGTGCGTGATGGACACTGGGCCCCTGCCCATCATCTCATCAGCTCCCGGGCCGGACCGCCGGGGGCCAACCGCCCAGGAAGCCACCATGTCGCCCACTCGTCCCGCCCCCGGCACGCTGAAGTGGTGGGTCATCGGGTCGATCGGGATCGCCGCCGGAATCGCCCTCGCCACCTGGCTCGGTCTGTCCGCGACGCTCGGCGACCCCACCTGGCAGACGACGGCCTACAAGGTCCTCGGCGACGAGCAGGTCCGCGTCAGCTTCCAGGTCTACAACCCCAGCGGCAAGGCCCTGACCTGCACCGTCCAGGCGCTCGCCCGGGACTTCGGCAGCGTCGGCAGCCTCGACGTCCCGGTCCCCGTGTCGAGCTCGCCCGAGAGCCAGTACACGGTCACGGTGCGGACCACCTCGCGGGCCGTGACAGGCGACGTCAAGTCCTGCTCCTGAGCGCCCCGCAACCGCGGCCGGGGCCACGAAACTGCCCGTCACGGGCCTCGTTTGCTACTCTGGGTACTTCAATCGGGTCGCGACCGGCCAGGCACGGCTTCAGATGGCCGTCACGGTCGGGCCCTTTTCTCTTGGCGCCCTCGCGTTGATTCGCGTGGGCGTCGTCCCATACAAGGAGTACACGTGACCGACACTGCCGCTAGCTTCCTGACCCAGGAGGCCTACGACCGCCTCAAGGCGGAGCTGGACCAGCTGTCCGGCGAGGGTCGCGTCGACATCGCGCACAAGATCGAGGAAGCGCGTGAAGAGGGCGACCTGAAGGAGAACGGCGGCTACCACGCCGCCCGCGAGGAGCAGGGCAAGATGGAGGCCCGCATCCGACACCTCACCGAGATGCTCCACAGCGCGACCATCGGCGAGACGCCTCCCGACGACGGGATCGTCGAGCCGGGGATGGTCGTGCGGGTCGAGATCTTCGGCGACGAGGAGACCTTCCTGCTCGGCAACCGCGAGATCGCCGACGGGTCCGACCTGCAGGTCTTCTCCGAGAAGTCCGCGATGGGCGCCGCGATCCACGGCAAGAGCGTGGGCGAGAGCGCGAGCTACGTCGCGCCCAACGGCAAGACCATCGGCGTCAAGATCCTCGAGGCCAAGCCCTACAAGGCCTGACCCCGAACGCACGAACGCACGAATCACCGGTCGCGAGGTCGGTCCCGAAACCACCGGGACCGGACTCGCTTCCGTCGTGCAGGCCGGCCGACGCCCTCAGCGGACCTGCTCGGCCAGCGCCCGCGCGACGGCGGGGTCGGAGTCTGCGAGCAGCCCGACGGCGAAGAGCAGGTATGCCGTGTCGACGGTCGCCGTCGCTGACCGGGGCACCTTCCAGCCGCCGGCGTGGTCACGCAGCACCCCGCCGAGCACGAGGTCGACACCCGCTGTGTCGGTGTGGCGCAGCACGCCCCCGGAGCCGACGAGGGCGGTGACGTTGGCGAGCGGACGGGGC
>JBBRGO010000351.1:0-2494 GCA_038224055.1 Actinomycetales bacterium | reverse complement strand
AGGACGGACTCGCGCAGCAGCTGCTCGTCGCCGGGCCCGGCCAGGTCCTCGACGCGGGACTCGACGACGTCGACGACGACGCGCACGAGGTCGATCGTCTGGCGCAGGCTCACCGTCCGGGTCAGCTCCTCGGGAGCGTTGGCGAAGATCGAGATCGCCGAGGGGGCGGTGCCCTCCTCGTGGCGGAACCACGCGATGAACTGGGCGATGCCCTCCTGCGCCACGAGGCGCACCTGGGAGCGCTCCTCGGCCGACAGCCGTCGGTACCAGCGCAGGGTCTCCTCCATCCGCTGCGCGGCGAGCGTCGTCAGCTCTCCGGCGCTGCGTTCGACCGCGCGCGTCGTCGCGGTGCTCGGGATCTGCGGGCGCCTCGGGCTCACCCGCCCAGCGTAGGCCCGCGGGCCCTTCGTTTGTATGCCGTTCACAAAGAGACGCGGATCACGTCCACCCCCCTCGGGGACGCAGCGACCCCCCGCGGTCACGCACCGGGGGAGGTGCGGACCCGGGGGGGCCGGGTGCGGCATACCGCAATGTCATGCAGGTTCCTGCTGGGGAGCAGGGGGTCAGCTGGCGACAGCCGCCGCGAGGTTGCCGAGGCTGGCCTCCAGGTCCTCCTTCTTCACGAGCGGGAAGCCCACCTTCTGGAGCAGCTCCTTGTCGGTGACCTTGCTCCAGTCGTAGGTGTGCGTGACGAGGGTCGAGTCGGGGCCCTGGGCCTCGAGCTCCCAGACCCACTCCCAGCCGGGGGGGTCGGTGTCGGCGGGAGCCGTCTTCCAGGCGATGAGCGAGTTGGGGTCGTAGCCGGTGACCGTGTTGTCGGACTGGTACTCCCCGCCCATGTGGTCGCCCTCCATGTTCATCCGGAAGACGTCGCCGACGGCCTGGATGCGGTTCGTCTTCTCCTCGGAGCGGACGAAGCCGGAGTTGTCGAGCTCGACGTGCCGCTTGGGGTTGGACAGGACCTCGAAGAGGTCGGCTGCGGAGGCGTCGATGGTGCGCTGGACTGTGATCTTGTCGGTGTCGGTCATGCAGGGACCGTACCCACTTGGCCCGTCGGGCGCGCCCGCTCAGTCGGTCCCGAACTCCATCGCGGCACGGTCGAGCATGTCGTCCTCCGCGTCGACCCCAGCGGCCGCCGGGTTCGCGGCGATCGCCTCGGCGCCGCCGGGGGTGAGCTCGCCCGTCAGCTCGACCACGTCCGAGCCGAGCAGGCCCTGGGCGGCATACAGCTCGAGCTTGGCGCGCGAGTCGGCGATGTCGAGGTTGCGCATCGTCAGCTGGCCGATGCGGTCGACGGGACCGAAGGCGGCGTCCTCGGTGCGCTCCATCGACAGCTTCTCGGGGTGGTAGGAGAAGGCCGGGCCAGCGGTCCCCACGATCGACCAGTCGTCTCCGCGACGCAGCCGGACGGTCACCTCGCCGGTGACGGCGGACGCCACCCAGCGCTGGAGCGACTCACGGATCATCAGAGCCTGGGGGTCGAGCCAGCGGCCCTCGTAGAGCAGGCGACCGAGGCGCCGGCCCTCCGCGTGGTAGTTGGCGATGGTGTCCTCGTTGTGGATCGCGGCGAGGAGCCGCTCGTAGGTGAGGTGGAGCAGGGCCATCGCCGGCGCCTCGTAGATGCCGCGAGACTTCGCCTCGATGATCCGGTTCTCGATCTGGTCGCTCATGCCGAGGCCGTGGCGACCACCGATGCTGTTCGCCTCGTCGACGAGCGCGACCGCGTCGCCGAACTCGTGGCCGTTGATCGCGACGGGCCGGCCGCGCTCCCACCGGACGGTGACGTCCTCGGTGTCGATCGCGACGGAGGGGTCCCAGAAGCGGACGCCCATGATCGGCTCGACGACCTCCATCGACTCCCCGAGGAACTCGAGGGTCTTCGCCTCGTGCGTCGCACCCCAGATGTTCGCGTCGGTCGAGTACGCTTTCTCGGCGCTGGCCCGGTAGGGCAGGTCGCGGGCGGCGAGCCACTCGGACATCTCCTGACGGCCGCCGAGCTCGTTGACGAAGTCGGCGTCGAGCCACGGCTTGTAGATGCGCAGGTGCGGGTTGGCGAGCAGACCGTAGCGGTAGAAGCGCTCGATGTCGTTGCCCTTGAAGGTCGACCCGTCACCCCAGATGGAGACGCCGTCCTCGTGCATGGCTCGCACGAGCAGGGTGCCGGTGACGACCCGGCCCAGGGGAGTGGTGTTGAAGTAGGTCTTGCCGCCGCTGCGGATGTGGAAGGCGCCGGTCGCGATCGCGGACAGGCCCTCCTCGACGAGTGCGCTCCGGCAGTCGACGAGCCGCGAGATGTCGGCGCCGTACTGCCCGGCCCGGCCCGGCACGGAGTCGATGTCCGGCTCGTCGTACTGCCCGAGATCGGCGGTGTAGGTGCAGGGGACGGCCCCCTTCTCGCGCATCCAGGCGACGGCCACGGAGGTGTCGAGCCCTCCGGAGAAGGCGATGCCGACGCGTTCGCCGACGGGCAGGGAGGTGAGGACCTTGGACATGG
>JBBRGO010000350.1:0-2500 GCA_038224055.1 Actinomycetales bacterium | reverse complement strand
GTAGACCGACGAGCGGGGCAGCCCGAGGTCCCGGGCGATGGCCGCCGCCGGGACGGGCTCGGCGTGCCGGGAGAGGTGCTCGAGGACGTCGAGCGCGTGGGCGGCTGCCGGGGCATTCGACATCGCTCGCGCCTCCTCGTCAGGTCCGCCGTCGCGCCGTCGCGTCGTCTCGCATCTGAGACGATTGTGCGCCGATCGGTGGCCGCGCGCCACCCCGATCCGCTTCCATGGAGACATGAGCAGATCCACCGTCACCGTGGGCCGCGGCCCCCTCTCCATCGAGGACGTCGTCGCCGTCGCGCGCCTCGGCGCTGCCGTGACCCTGGCGCCCGACGCCGAGTCCGAGATCGCCCGCAGCCGTGAGGTCGTCGAGGCGCTCGCCAACGACACCGTGCCCCACTACGGCGTCTCGACCGGGTTCGGCGCGCTCGCGACCCGGCACATCCCGACCGCGCTGCGAGCCCAGCTCCAGCGCTCGCTCGTCCGGTCGCACGCCGCGGGCAACGGCCCCGAGGTCGAGCGCGAGGTCGTCCGGGCGCTCATGCTGCTGCGCCTCTCCACGCTCGCGACGGGCCGCACCGGTGTCCGTCTCGGGACGGCGAGGGCGTATGCCGCCGTGCTCAGTGCCGGGATCACCCCGGTCGTGCACGAGTACGGTTCCCTCGGCTGCTCAGGCGACCTCGCCCCGCTCGCGCACTGCGCCCTCGCCCTGATGGGGGAAGGGCCGGTCCGTCTCGCCGACGGCACCGTGACCGACGCCGGCACGGCCCTGCGCGACCACGGCCTCGAGCCGGTCGAGCTGGCCGAGAAGGAGGGCCTCGCGCTCATCAACGGCACCGACGGCATGCTCGGCATGCTCGCCCTCGCCATCACCGACCTCCGGACGCTGCTCCGCCTCGCCGACGTCACGGCCGCCATGAGCGTCGAGGGACTGCTCGGCTCCGACAGCGTCTTCGCCGCCGACCTCAACGAGCTGCGCCCGCAACCGGGCCAGGCCGCGTCCGCAGCAAACATCCGGGCAGTCATGCAGGGCAGCCCGATCCGCGCCTCGCACGACACAGTCGACTGCACCCGGGTGCAGGACGCCTACTCCCTGCGCTGCGCGCCGCAGGTTGCCGGTGCGGCACGCGACACCGTCGACCACGCGGCCCGGGTCGCCGCGTGGGAGCTCGAGTCCGCCGTCGACAACCCCGTCGTGACCCCCGACGGCCGGGTCGAGTCCAACGGCAACTTCCACGGCGCCCCCGTCGCCTACGTCCTCGACTTCCTCGCGATCGTCGCCGCCGACGTGGCCTCGATGAGCGAGCGGCGCACCGACCGCTTCCTCGACACGGCTCGCAGCCACGGCCTGCCCGCCTTCCTCGCCGACGACCCCGGGGTCGACAGCGGCCACATGATCGCTCAGTACACCCAGGCCGCGATCGTCTCGGAGATGAAGCGGCTCGCGGTCCCGGCGAGCGTCGACTCGATCCCGAGCTCGGCGATGCAGGAGGACCACGTCTCGATGGGTTGGTCTGGCGCCCGCAAGCTGCGGCGCTCCGTCGACGGCCTCACCCGGGTGCTCGCGGTCGAGCTGCTCACGGCCGCGCGCGGGATCGAGCTGCGGGCCCCGCTCGAGCCGGCCGCCGCGACGGCGGCCGTCATCGCGGCACTGCGCGAGACCGTGCCCGGCGTCGGTCCCGACCGGTTCCTTGCCCCCGAGATCGAGGAGGCGGTCGAGCTGGTCCGCTCCGGCCGTGCCCTCGCTGCCGCCGAGACCGTCACCGGCCCCCTCCGCTGATGGCCCCCGCCCTCGCGCCTCCTCGCCTCGGTTCGATGTTTCTGCGCGAGCCAGGGCTCGCGGCGATACATCGAACCGACCTCGCCTGACCCAGATGTGATCCACGAAGGAGAGTGACATGGAAGGTGCACGACCCGTCCGCGCGGCACGCGGGACCCGGCTGACCGCGCAGTCGTGGTCCACCGAGGCCCCGCTGCGGATGCTGATGAACAACCTCGACCCGGAGAACGCCGAGCGGCCCGACGACCTCGTCGTCTACGGCGGCACCGGCCGGGCCGCGCGCGACTGGAAGTCCTTCGACGCGATGGTCCGGACGCTGACGACGCTCAAGCAGGACGAGACGATGCTCGTCCAGTCCGGGCGCCCGGTCGGGGTCTTCCAGACTCACGAGTGGGCACCGCGGGTGCTCATCGCCAACTCCAACCTCGTCGGCGACTGGGCGACCTGGCCGGAGTTCCGCCGCCTCGAGCACCTCGGCCTGACGATGTACGGCCAGATGACGGCCGGGTCGTGGATCTACATCGGCACGCAGGGCATCGTCCAGGGCACCTACGAGACGTTCGCCGCGGTCGCCGAGAAGCGATTCAACGGCACGCTCGCAGGCACCCTGACCCTCACCGCCGGCTGTGGCGGGATGGGCGGGGCCCAGCCGCTGGCGGTGACGATGAACGAGGGTGCCTGCCTCATCGTCGACGTCGACCCGGCCCGCCTGCACCGCCG
>JBBRGO010000349.1:0-2574 GCA_038224055.1 Actinomycetales bacterium | reverse complement strand
AGTCCGAGCAGCCGCCGGCGGGTCGTGGAGTCCATCGCCCGGCTAGGCCCGGTGGTCGCCGACGAGCACGCGCTCGAGACTGGCGAAGTCATCGACGCACCGGCCGGCCCCGCGCACGACGGCTCGCAGCGGGTCGTCGGCGACGGTGACGGGGACCCCGAGCTCGTGCCGCATCCGCTCGTCGAGCCCACGCAGCAGCGCCCCGCCGCCGGTGAGGGTGATGCCGCGGTCGAGGACGTCTCCCGAGAGCTCGGGCGGACACACGTCGAGGGTCGCGCGGACGAGCTCGATGATCTGCAGGACGGGCCCCTCGATGGCGCGCCGGATCTCGACCGAGCTGACCTCCACCGTCTTGGGCAGGCCGGTGACGAGGTCGCGACCGCGCACCCGGGTGCTCAGCTCCTCGCGGAGGGGGAAGACCGATCCGACCGCGACCTTGATGTCCTCGGCGCTGCGCTCCCCGAGCAGCAGGGAGTACTCGCTCTTGACGTGGCTGATCAGGGCCTCGTCGACCTCGTCGCCCGCGGTGCGGAGCGAGTTCGACGTGACGATACCGCCCAGGCTGATGACCGCGACGTCCGTCGTCCCGCCGCCGATGTCGACGACCATGCTCGCCGCGGTCTCGTCGACGGGCAGCCCGGCACCGATCGCGGCAGCCATCGGCTCCTCGATCATGTAGACGCGGCGGGCACCGCAGCGCGTCGCCGCGTCCTCGAGGGCTCGGCGCTCGACGCCGGTGACCTCGCTCGGGACGCAGAGAACCATGCGCGGTCGGATCAGGCGCGACGTGCGCACCCGGTCGATGAACCAGCGCAGCATCCGCTCCGTCTCGTCCGCGTCGGAGACGACGCCGTCGCGCAGCGGGCGGACCGCACGGATCGTGCCGGGCGCGCGGCCGAGCATCTCCTTCGCTCGCGAACCGGCGGCCACGAGGCGACCGGTCCCGACCTCGACGGCGACGACGGACGGCTCCTCGACCACGACTCCCCGCCCCCGCACGTGGATGAGGGTGTTTGCGGTCCCGAGGTCGATGGCGAGGTCGCGACCGAGCGTGCGGAAGCGCGACCCGGTGCTCATGGCGCTGATTGTCCCCCGAAGTCGCCTAGAGGTTCGGGAACCAGATGCCGATCTCGCGCGCGGCGGAGTCCGTGGAGTCCGAGCCGTGGACGACGTTCTGCTGGACCTCGGTGCCCCAGTCACGGCCGAGGTCGCCACGGATGCTGCCGGGCGAGGCCTCGGTGGGGTTCGTCGCGCCCGCGAGGGAGCGGAAGCCCTTGACGCAGTCCTCGCCCTCGATGACGACCGCGGCGACCGGGCCCGAGCTCATGAAGTCGACGAGCGGCCCGAAGAAGGACTTGCCCTCGTGCTCCGCGTAGTGGACCGCCAGCTGGTCATGGGTGGGCGTCAGGACGGCGAGGGCCACGAGGGTGTAGCCCTTGGACTCGATCCGGTGCAGCACCTCCCCGGTGAGGCCGCGCTGGAAGCCGTCGGGCTTGACGAGGACGAGGGAGCGTTCGGTGGTCACGCCTCCACCCTAGCGGCCTGCGCGCGGTCGATCCTCGTGCCCTGGACGAGGCAGGTCACCCACAGCGCCGAGAAGATGAGGCCCACGGCGAGCATCATCGGCACGACGAGCGCGCTCGCGAAGGTGGCCGCCTGGACGAGCCAGCCGAGGGTGAGGCCCCACGGCCGGCGCAGCGTGCCGGCCCCGAGGATGCAGAGCAGCGCGAGGCCGGAGCCGACGAGCAGGTACGCCGTGGAGCGGCCGCCGTCGCCGTCCGACGCCGCGATGGCGCGGGCGACGAGCGCCCCGAAGAAGACGCAGAGCGACTGCCCGCCGAGGACCGTGGCGAGCATCCGCCAGGTGAACTTCCCGGTGGTGCCGTAGAAGAGCGCAGTGGTCATGGCGGGCCTCAGTAGTCCTGGCTCGGGTCCCAGGACCGGATGATCGCCCGGGCCTCGGTCGCGCTGGCCCCGGTCGCGTCTGCATAGAGGTCCCGGGCGTCGTCGGTGCGACCCGCCGCGACGAGCGCACTGATGCGGCCGCGGGCCTCGTCGGTGAGGCGGCCCTCGGTCCACGATGACGCGGCGTCCTTGACCCCAGGGCCCCTGCCGGGCACGAACCAGGAGTCGATGGCGCGCTTGGCGTCGGCGAGGGGCGCCCCGGTCGCGTCCCGGTAGATCTTGATGGCGTTGACCTTGTGACCCGCGCTGATCTCGCGGCTCACCTTGGCGCGCACCCCCTCGGTCACCCCGACGTGGTCCCGGTCCGCGTCACGTCGCCCGAAGACGCGCCCGTAGAGGACGACGCCCACGGCGATGACCGCGAGGATGAGGACGAGCTTGAACAACGGGTGCATGGCTCCAGCCTACGGGTGTGCGAATCGGGTGCGACGGCGTCGGACGGGTGGTCGGACGGGTGGTCGGACGGGTGGTCGGACGGCCTCAGACCTCGCTGAGTCCCAGCAGCATCCGGACCTCGGCCGCGGTGATGACCGAGCCCGTGGCGACGACGCCACCGCCCATGCCGTTCTCCTCCGCGAGGGTGATGGCCTGCTCGAGGGCGTCCGGGAG
>JBBRGO010000348.1:0-2589 GCA_038224055.1 Actinomycetales bacterium | reverse complement strand
GCACACCTCCCTCCGGGTCGCCGGCGTGCGGGAGTTCGGCCCCGACTACGCCGAGACGCTCCGGCGCTGGCGGGCGACGTTCACCGACCGGTGGCAGGAGGTCGCGGCCCTCGGCTTCGACGAGACGTTCCGCCGCAAGTGGGAGTTCTACCTCGCCTACTGCGAGGCCGGGTTCTCCGCCGGCTACCTCGACGTGGCGCAGGTCCGGCTCGAGCGGAAGGCCACCGCGGCTTGAGCACCGGACACGGCCTGCGGGACGGGCGCTCGGTCCCGGGTAGGCGGAGAGCGTGGTGACGACGTCCATCCTGTGGTTCCGGCGCGATCTGCGGCTCGCCGACCATCCGGCGCTGCTCGCGGCCATCGACGCCGCGGACTCGGTCGTGCCGGTCTTCGTGCTCGACCCGGACCTCCTGCGGCCGGGCACGCCCCGCACCGACCGGCTGATCGCATCGCTCTCCGCGCTGTCCGGTGACCTCGACGGCCGACTCGTGATCCGCTCCGGGGACCCTCGCGACGTGATCCCGGAGCTCTCGAAGGAGGTGGGTGCCGACGAGGTGCACGTCTCCCGCGAGACGACGCCGTACGGCCGTCGACGTGACGAGGCGGTGCGGGAACGACTTGCCTCGACCGGTCGGAAGCTCGTGGCCACCGGCACGCCGTATGCCGTCGGCCCCGGGCGGGTCCTCAACCAGTCCGGCGCCCCCTACAAGGTCTTCACCCCCTTCTCCCGCGCCTGGCGCAGCCACGGCCGGCCCGCGCCGGCAGGGCTGCCCACCGACGTCCGGTGGACGGACGGCGTGGACTCGGAGCCGCTGCCCGAAGTCGCCGACCTCGCCGGCATCGAGGCCGGGGAGGCCGCCGCCGTGGAGCGGTGGACGCGCTTCCGTGACGAGCACCTCGCCGACTACGACACGGAGCGGGACCGCCCCGACCTCGACACGACGAGCCGTCTCTCCGCGCCCCTCAAGTACGGCGAGATCCACCCGCGGACGATCCTCGCCGACCTCGCCGCGCACGGCAGCGGCCGGACCCGGGGCGCCGAGACCTTCGTCACCGAGCTCGCGTGGCGGGAGTTCTACGCCGACGTGCTGTGGCACCGACCCGAGTCGGCGTGGAGCGACCTGCGCGACGAGCTCTCCGGGCTCGACTACGACGAGGGGCCCGAGGCGCAGGAGCGGGTCGAGGCGTGGCGACAGGGCCGCACCGGCTACCCCATCGTCGACGCCGGTATGCGCCAGCTGCTCGCCGAGGGCTGGATGCACAACCGGCTGCGGATGATCACGGCGAGCTTCCTCACCAAGGACCTGCACGTCTGGTGGCCGGTCGGCGCCCGCCACTTCCTCGACCACCTCGTCGACGGCGACCTCGCGTCCAACAACCACGGCTGGCAGTGGGTCGCCGGGACCGGCACCGACGCGGCGCCCTACTTCCGCGTCTTCAACCCGGTGACGCAGGGCAAGAGGTTCGACCCGGACGGCGACTACGTCCGCCGGTGGGTGCCCGAGCTCTCGCACCTCGCCGGGGCGGCCGCCCACGAGCCGTGGAAGCACGACGAGGGGCTGGCCCACGACTACCCCGAACGAGTCGTCGACCACGACCTGGAGCGCAAGGAGACCCTGGCGCGCTACGAATCTGCGCGACGGTGAGCGATCTGTGAGGCTTGAGACATGAGTGCCGACACCCAGCCCTGGCACCGGGGCCCCATCGCCGAGCTGCGCGCCTTCCTGGAGGCGGCGCTCTTCGATCCCATGCCCGGGCAGCACCCTGACCCGCCGGGGCGCCGGACCCGGCGACGGGTCGTCGTCGCCGTCACCCTCGTGCTCGGGTCGGCGGCTCTCGCCTTCGCCCTGCGCATCCCACCGGGCGACCCCCGGTTCTACTTCGCGACGATCGGGCTGGCCCTCGTCTGGGGTGTCGGGGCGCTCCTGTCCGGCCCGCTGCACGTCGGGTGGGGCCACACCCGCCGCGGTGAACAGCGCGCCCGGCCCATCGCCCAGTCCTTCGCGCTCGGCGCCCTGCTGCTCGGAGTCTTCCTTGCCGGCGCGCTCGTCGTCGCCCGGGTCCCCGTCCTGCGCGAGCCGGTCGACGACCTGCTCGACCACGCCCGCTTCGGCTCCACCATCGTCGTGCTCGGCATCACCGTGCTCAACGGCGTCGTCGAGGAGCTCTTCTTCCGCGGCGCCCTCTACGCGGCCCTACCGACCCGTGCGGTCGCCATCTCCACGGTCATCTACGCGCTCACCACGGTGGGCGCCGGTGTCCCCCTGCTCGTCGTCGCCGGCTCTGTCGTCGGGATCGTCACCGCCCTCCAGCGGCGCGTCACCGGCGGCATCCTCGGACCGATCATCACGCACGTGACGTGGTCCGGCGGCATGCTCCTGCTCCTTCCCCCCGTCCTCAACCTGGCCAGGTGATCCGCGTGACCCGCGACAACAACCCCGACAACCCCGACAACCCCGCACACCCCGACCATCCCGAGAGCGCTGGGGGGCACCAGTCCTCCGACGCCAGCCGCGACGGCAACCGCACGGCGCTCGTCACCGGCGCGTCGGGCTACGTCGGAGGGCACCTGGTGCCGCGCCTGCTCGA
>JBBRGO010000347.1:0-2641 GCA_038224055.1 Actinomycetales bacterium | reverse complement strand
TGACGTCGAGTCGTACAAGATCACCGTGTTCGTCATCTCCGCCGGGCTCGCCGGGCTCGCCGGGGGTGTCTTCGCGATCAGCCACGGCTTCGCCTCGCTCCAGGAGCTCGCCTGGACCACGTCCGGCAAGGTCGTCCTCGTGACCGTCCTCGGCGGTATCGGGACGCTCTGGGGTGGGCTCGTGGGGGCCGGTATCGTCGTCACGCTCGAGGACTTCCTCGCCAGCTCCGGCTTCGACGGGATCGGGATCATCACCGGCGGCATCTTCGTGCTCATCGTGCTGCTCTTCCGGCACGGGGTCTGGGGCACCGCCCGCAACCTCGTCCGGAGGTTCGTCCTCGCGCGGCGGAGCCGTTCGCACTGAGCCCGCAGGGCGACCCATAGACTGGCCCCATGTCCTCCCTGTCCCGCGACGACGTGGCCCACCTCGCCGGCCTCGCGCGCATCGAGCTGTCCGACACCGAGCTCGACCGGATGGTCGGTGAGCTCGGTGTGATCCTCGAGTCCGTCGCCAAGGTCCAGCAGGCGCCGACCGACGGGGTCGCGCCGATGTCGCACCCGATGCCCCTGACCAACGTCACCCGTCCCGACGTCGTGCGCCCCAGCCTCACTGCCGAGCAGGCCCTGTCGGGGGCCCCGGAGTCCGAGCAACAGCGCTTCTCCGTGCCCCGCATCCTCGACGAGGAGTAGGCGGCCGTATGCCGCTGAGCGGGCTGACCGGCATACGCCGTCGCCCGCTCACCCCCCGCACCACACGTGACGAACACCCGTGCAGCACAGACGAGACGAAGGCCCTGACGTGACAGACCTCCCCACCGACCTGACCCGCGCGACGGCTGCCGACCTCGCCACTGCCCTGGCGTCCTCCGCGGTCTCCTCGGTCGAGGTGACCCGGGCCCACCTCGACCGCATCGGCGCGGTCGACGACCGGGTCCACGCCTACCTCCACGTCGACGCCGAGGGCGCGCTCGCCGCCGCCCGTGCCGTCGACGACCGACGGGCGGCAGGCGAGCCGCTCGGCGCGCTCGCCGGTGTGCCGATCGCGGTCAAGGACGTCATGGCGACGACAGGCATGCCGACGACGTGTGGCAGCCGGATCCTCGAGGGGTGGGTCCCGCCCTACGACGCGACGGTCGTCGCGCGGCTGCGGGCGGCGGGGCTCCCGCTCCTCGGCAAGACCAACATGGACGAGTTCGCGATGGGCAGCTCCACCGAGCACTCCGCCTACGGGCCGTCCCACAACCCGTGGGACCTGGACCGGATCCCCGGCGGCTCCGGAGGTGGCTCGAGCTCGGTGCTCGCGTCCTTCCAGGCACCCCTCGCCACCGGCACCGACACGGGGGGCTCGATCCGGCAGCCCGCGGCCGTCACGGCCACCGTGGGGACCAAGCCCACCTACGGCGGCGTCTCGCGCTACGGCCTCGTCGCCCTCGCGAGCTCGCTAGACCAGGCCGGTCCCTGCGGGCGGACCGTGCTCGACACGGCCCTGCTCCACGCCGTCATGGGTGGCCACGACCCGATGGACTCCACGTCGATCGACGCTCCGGTGCCGGCCGTCGTCGAGGCGGCCCGCGCCGCGGACGTGCGGGGGATGCGCGTCGGCATCGTCAAGGAGCTCGGCGGGGAGGGCTACCAGTCGGGGGTCCGCGCCCGGTTCGAGGAGTCCGTCGCCCTGCTCGAGGAGCTCGGCGCCGAGGTCGTCGAGGTGTCGTGCCCCAACTTCGACTACGCGCTCGCCGCCTACTACCTCATCCTCCCGAGCGAGGCGAGCTCCAACCTCGCGAAGTTCGACGCGATGCGCTACGGGATGCGGGTGCTGCCCGAGGGGGTGGACGCGCCGAGCGCCGAGCAGGTCATGGCGGCCACCCGCGACGCGGGCTTCGGCCCGGAGGTCAAGCGCCGGATCATCCTCGGCACCTACGCGCTGAGCTCCGGCTACTACGACGCCTACTACGGTTCGGCGCAGAAGGTCCGAAGCCTCATCGCCCAGGACTTCAGCGCCGCCTTCGAGCAGGTCGACGTCCTCGTCAGCCCCACCGCGCCGACGACCGCGTTCCGCCTCGGTGACAAGCTGGACGACCCGATGGCCATGTACCTCAACGACATCGCGACGATCCCGGCCAACCTCGCCGGCGTCCCGGGGATGTCCCTGCCGTCAGGCCTCGCCGACGAGGACGGGCTGCCCGCGGGCATCCAGGTGCTCGCCCCCGCGATGAGGGACGACCGGCTCTACTCCGTGGGCGGCGCCCTCGAGGCCGCCCTGCTCGAGAAGTGGGGCGGGCCGATCCTCGACCGCGCCCCCGACCTGCTCGCCGGCTCGAAGGGAGCCTGACATGACGACCCACACCGCCGACTCGGTGCTCGACTATGACGAGGTCCTTGCGTCCTTCGACCCCGTGATGGGTCTCGAGGTGCACGTCGAGCTGCACACGAACACGAAGATGTTCTGCGGCTGCCCGACGGAGTTCGGTGCCGAGCCCAACAGCCAGGTTTGCCCCGTGTGCCTCGGGTTGCCGGGCGCCCTGCCCGTCGTCAACGAGAAGGCTGTCGAGTCGGCGATCCGGATCGGTCTCGCGCTGCACTGCGAGATCGCGCCGTGGTGCCGCTTCGCCCGGAAGAACTACTTCTACCCGGACATGCC
>JBBRGO010000346.1:0-2641 GCA_038224055.1 Actinomycetales bacterium | reverse complement strand
ACCGGCAAGGCCGCGAAGGAGTACGCCGGGCCGTCGATCGTCCTGTCCTTCGTCCTCGGCGCGGTCGTCTGTGGCCTCGCGGCGCTCTGCTACGCCGAGTTCGCCTCGACGGTCCCGATCTCGGGATCGGCCTACACCTTCTCCTACGCGACCCTCGGCGAGATCATCGCCTGGATCATCGGCTGGGACCTGCTCCTGGAGCTGATGCTCGGCGCGAGCGTCGTCGCGCAGGGCTGGTCGCAGTATCTCGTCACCCTGCTCGACCAGCTCGGGCTCGGCTGGCCGGAGTCGGTCGGCCCCGGCTCGCACTTCGACCTGCCCGCCTTCCTGCTCGTGGCTGCCCTCACCCTGCTCATCGCCAAGGGCATCAAGGAGTCGCTGCGGGTCAACCTCGTCCTCGTCGGCGTCAAGCTCTTCATCGTCCTGTTCGTGATCATCGCCGGCATCGGCTTCGTCAACCGGGCCAACTGGTCCCCCTTCATCCCGCCGTCCCAACCGGGCAAGGCGGCCTCGGGCCTGACGACCCCCCTGCTCCAGCTCGTCACCGGGATGACGCCGGCGACCTTCGGGGTGATGGGCATCATGGCCGGCGCCGCCATCGTCTTCTTCGCCTACATCGGCTTCGACGTCGTCGCCACGACGGCCGAGGAGGCCGAGAACCCGCAGCGCGACCTGCCCCGCGGCATCCTCGGCTCACTCGCCATCTGCACCGTCCTCTACGTCGCGGTGTCCCTCGTGCTCACCGGTATGCAGCGCTACGACCAGATCGACGAGAAGGCCGCCCTCGCGTCGGCCTTCACCGCGGTGGGCAAGGACGGCTACGCGACGCTCGTCTCGGCCGGAGCCGTGGCCGGGCTGACGACCGTGGTGATGACGCTCATCATCGGCGCCACCCGGGTCACCTTCGCGATGAGCCGCGACCACCTCATCCCGGCGAGCCTGGGCCGGACCAACCCGAAGACGGGCACGCCGGTCCGCCTCACGCTCATCATCGGCGCGGCCGTCGCCCTCATCGCCTCACTCACGCCCATCGGCAAGCTCGAGGAGATGGTCAACATCGGGACGCTGACGGCCTTCATGCTCGTCTCGCTCGCGATCCCGGTGCTGCGCAAGCGCCGCCCCGACCTCAAGCGCTCCTTCACCGTGCCGGGCAACCCGGTGGTCCCGTGGCTCTCGGCGGCGTTCTGCTTCTACCTCGTGCTCAACCTCAGCGTCGAGACGTGGATCCGCTTCGTCGTCTGGATGGGCCTCGGTTTCATCATCTACTTCACCTACTCGCGCCACCACAGCAAGCTGGCGAACGAGGAGACCGCCGAGGAGCCCGTCCACCAGCGCTGACGGCCGCCGTCACGGCTGGTCCGGCACGTTCGCGTCGAGCTCGTCGAGCCACGCGGAGGCGCTGACGTCCGACGGCATCCGCCAGTCCCCCCGCGGCGACAGCGAGCCGCCGGCGACGACCTTCGGCCCGTTGGGCAGGGCCGAGCGTTTGAACTGGTTGGCGAAGTAGCGCCTGATGAACAGCTCGAGCCAGCCGCGGATCGCCCTGAGGTCGTATGCCGTCCGCTCGGCCTCGGGGTAGCCCGCGGGCCACTCGCCCGCCCCCGCGTCGTGCCACGCGTGCCACGACAGGAAGGCGATCTTGGACGGCCGGTAACCCCGCCGCAGGACGTGGAAGAGGGTGAAGTCCTGGAGGGAGTAGGGCCCGATCTTCGCCTCGGTGCTCTGCGGCCGTTCGCCCTCCCTGGCCGGGACGAGCTCCGGGGTGATCTCCGTGTCGAGCACCGAGATGAGCGTCGCCCCGACCGGCTCGGGGAACTGCCCCGAGGAGACGACCCAGCGGATCAGGTGCTGCATCAAGGTCTTGGGGATGCCGGTGTTGACGGCGTAGTGCGACATCTGGTCGCCGACTCCGTAGGTGCACCAGCCGAGGGCGAGCTCGGAGAGGTCTCCCGTGCCCAGGACGATCCCACCGCGCTGGTTGGCGATCCGGAACAGGTAGTCGGTGCGCAGGCCGGCCTGGACGTTCTCGAAGGTGACGTCGTAGACCTCCTCGCCGCGCCCGAAGGGATGGCCCATCGCGGTGAGCATCGAGGTCGCGGCAGGCCGGATGTCGAGCTCCTCCCAGGTCACCTCGAGTGACTCCATGAGGTCGACCGCGTTCTTCTTCGTGTGCTCGCTCGTCGCGAAGCCGGGCATCGTGAAGGCGAGGATGTCGGTGCGGGGTCGGCCGAGCCGGTCCATCGCCTTCGCGGCGACGATGAGGGCCTGGGTGCTGTCGAGGCCGCCACTCACCCCGATGACGACCTGGGGCTGCCCGATCGCGCGCAGCCGCTGCTCGAGACCGGACACCTGGATGTTGTAGGCCTCGTAGCAGTCGCGCGCGAGCCGGGCCTCGTCGTCGGGGACGAAGGGGAACCGGTCGACCTTGCGCCGCAGCCCGATGTCGTCCGTCGGCGGGTCGAGGAGCAGCTCGACGGTCCGGAACTCCCCGGTGCGGCCCGCGTGGGTGCGCCGGTTGTCATCGAACGTGCCCTGCCGCTGGCGCTCCTGCCGGAGCAGGTCCAGGTCGATGTCGGCGACGGACGAGCGGGCCCCCTCGGGGAAGCGCTCCGTCTCGGCGAGCAGCACGCCGTTCTCGTAG
>JBBRGO010000345.1:0-2666 GCA_038224055.1 Actinomycetales bacterium | reverse complement strand
GCCATCCAGGCGCTCGTGGCGACGAGCGACTCGAGGTCGACGCCGGTCGCGACCCCCGCCCCGTGCAGCGCCCAGACGAGGTCCTCGGTCGCGAGGTTGCCGGTCGCGGACTTCGCGTAGGGGCAGCCGCCGAGACCACCGGCCGCCGCGTCCACGACGGAGACGCCGTCGCGCAGCGCGGCCATCGTGTTGGCGAGCGCCTGACCGTAGGTGTCGTGGAAGTGGACGGCGACCCGGTCGGGCCCGATGCCGCGCGCGCCGAGGGCCTCGAGGAGCCGGTGCACGTGACCGGTCGTGCCGACGCCGATGGTGTCGCCGAGGCTGAGCTCTTCGCAGCCGAGGTCCATCAGCCGCTCCGCGACGTCGACGACCTGGCCGACCGGGACCGGCCCCTCCCACGGGTCGCCGAAGCACATCGAGACATAGGCCCGCACCCACATCCCGGCGTCCCGGGCACGCCCGACGACCGGTGCGAACATCTCGAGGGACGAGGCCACCGACCGGTTGAGGTTCTTGTGGGCGAAGGTCTCCGTCGCCGAGCCGAAGACCGCGATCGCCGAGAGCCCGAGCTCCTCGGCGCGGTCGAGACCACGCTCGTTGGGCACGAGGGCCGGACGCCGCCGACCGGTCGCATCCCCGCCACCCTCGCGCAGGCCCAGCAGGACCTCCTCGGCGTCACCCATCTGCGGCACCCACCGCGCGGGCACGAACGAGGTCGTCTCGATGGTCCCGAGCCCCGCCGCCTCGAGACGCCGGATGAACTCGACCTTCGTCGCGGCCGGGACGACCGTCTGCTCGTTCTGCAGCCCGTCGCGGGGTCCGACCTCGTAGATCGTCACCTCGGACGGGAGCCCGTCAGCGGCCTCGACCTGGGGGGAGCGCATTCGCCCATACTGTCACCATGACCAGCGACCCCGGCCGCGCGGGCTTCCCGGGCAGCCGGGGGTGCGCGCGCCGAGGGGCGGAATACCTCGACCCCGACCGGGAGTTGCTCCACCACGATGAATGACGGACCCCTGATCGTCCAGAGCGACAAGACCCTCCTCCTCGAGGTCGACCACGCCGACGCCGAGACCGCCCGCCGCGCGATCGCCCCCTTCGCGGAGCTCGAGCGCGCGCCGGAGCACGTCCACACCTACCGGATCACCCCGCTCGGCCTGTGGAACGCCCGCGCGGCCGGTCACGACGCCGAACAGGTCGTCGACGCCCTCATCACCCACAGCCGGTATGCCGTGCCGCACGCGCTGCTCGTCGACGTGGCCGACACGATGGACCGCTACGGGCGCCTCACCCTCACCAAGGAGGGCTTCGCCGACAGCCCCGAAGGGACCCGTCTCGTGCTGCGCACGACGGACCGGCCGGTGCTCGAGGAGGTCCTGCGGCACAAGAAGATCAAGCCGCTGACGGGCGAGCGCCTCGATGACCTCAGCGTCGTCGTCCACCCCAGCGAGCGAGGGTCCCTCAAGCAGGAGCTGCTCAAGGTCGGCTGGCCGGCCGAGGACCTCGCCGGCTACGTCGACGGCGAGGCGCACCCGATCGAGCTCGACCAGACCGACTGGCAGCTGCGGCCCTACCAGCAGCACGCCGTCGACGGCTTCTGGCACGGCGGCTCCGGGGTCGTCGTGCTGCCCTGCGGCGCCGGCAAGACCCTCGTCGGCGCGGCCGCGATGGCCGCTGCGAAGGCGACGACGCTCATCCTCGTCACCAACACCGTGTCCGCGCGGCAGTGGAAGGACGAGCTGATCAAGCGGACCTCGCTCACCGAGGAGGAGATCGGCGAGTACTCCGGTGCCCGCAAGGAGATCCGGCCCGTCACCATCGCCACCTACCAGGTCCTCACGACCCGGCGGAAGGGCGCCTACGCCCACCTCGACCTGCTCGACGCGAAGGACTGGGGCCTCATCGTCTACGACGAGGTCCACCTGCTCCCCGCCCCGATCTTCCGGATGACGGCCGACCTCCAGGCCCGCCGCCGCCTCGGCCTCACCGCCACCCTCGTGCGCGAGGACGGCCGCGAGGCCGACGTCTTCAGCCTCATCGGGCCGAAGCGCTTCGACGCGCCGTGGAAGGACATCGAGGCGCAGGGCTACATCGCCCCGGCCGACTGCGTCGAGGTGCGGGTCAGCCTCCCCGATGCCCAGCGGATGGCGTATGCCGTGAGCGAGCCCGACGAGCGCTACCGCCTCGCCTCCTGCTCCGATGCCAAGCTCGACGTCGTGGAGAAGCTGGCGAGGAAGCACGCCGGTGAGCCGACCCTCGTCATCGGCCAGTACCTCGACCAGATCGCGGAGGTCGCCGAGCGCCTCGGTGCCGAGGTCATCACCGGTGAGACCCCGGTCAAGGAGCGGCAGCGGCTCTACGAGGCGTTCCGCCGCGGTGACGTGACGACCCTCGTCGTCAGCAAGGTCGCGAACTTCTCGATCGACCTGCCCGAGGCGAGCGTCGCGATCCAGATCAGCGGCACGTTCGGCTCGCGCCAGGAGGAGGCCCAGCGCCTCGGCCGGGTGCTGCGCCCCAAGGGGGACGGCCGGACCGCGCACTTCTACACGATCGTCAGCCGCGACACCGTCGACGCCGACTTCGCCGCGCACCGGCAGCGGTTCCTCGCCGAGCAGGGCTACGCCTACCGGATCGTCGACGCCGACGACCTCTGAGCGGCATCCGGC
>JBBRGO010000344.1:0-2694 GCA_038224055.1 Actinomycetales bacterium | reverse complement strand
GTCATCATCGCGGTCGACGGCCAGCGGATCGACTCCTCCATGGCGCTCGTCGCCCAGATCCGGGAGCTCACCGCCGGTGACCAGACGACGGTGACGATCATCCGCGGCGGCGCCCGTCAGGACCTCACCGTGACCCTCGCGCTCAAGCCCACCGCGTCCAACTGACCCACCGGGTTCCTCCCCCGGCGAGGCCGGCATCCCCCACGGGTGCCGGCCTCGATGGCGTCCCGGGCGGCTCCGGCCGTCCGGGCGGGGATGCTCCCGGACCTAGGATGCAGCGGTGACCCCGCACGACGACCCCTCCACCGCGACGCCGAGCCGGCTCGACCCCACCGACGTGGCGACGACCGTCCGCGTCCTCGCCGAGGCCCCCTACCTCGAGCTCGACGACCCCGACTTCGAGACGCTGAAGCGGGCCGCGTCGCTGATGTACAAGCGGCTGAAGAAGGACCGCCGCAACGCCAAGACGTGGGCCGAGCGCAAGGCCGACCGGCAGGTCATCGAGTCGACGGCGACCGGCTCCCCGATGCGGATCGACGACGAGACGAAGGGCATCCCCCTCGTCTCCAACGTCACCGGCGCGTATGCCGGGGAGCTGACCACCGCGCGCGGCTGCTACATCTGCAAGACCGACTACACCCTCGTCGACGCGTTCTACCACTGGCTCTGCCCCGACTGCGCCGCCATGTCGCACGCCAAGCGCGACCAGCGCACCGACCTCACCGGGCGCCGGGCCCTGCTCACCGGGGGCCGGGCCAAGATCGGGATGTACATCGCGCTGCGCCTGCTCCGCGACGGGGCGCACACGACGATCACGACCCGCTTCCCCAGGGACGCGATGCGTCGCTTCTCGGCGATGGAGGACAGCCCCGACTGGATCCACCGGCTCAAGGTCGTCGGGATCGACCTGCGCGACCCGACGCAGGTCGTCGCCCTGGCCGACGAGGTCGCCGCCGACGGCCCACTCGACATCCTCATCAACAACGCCGCGCAGACGGTGCGCCGCTCCCCCGGGTCCTACAGCACCCTCGTCGAGCTCGAGTCGGCCCCGCTGCCCGACGGCGTGCCGCTGCCCGAGATGGTCACCTTCGACCGGATCAGCGAGGCCCACCCCGCCGCCATCGCCGGCGCGCTCGAGGACCACGCGGTGGCCCACCACGAGGGCGAGTCGCCCGAGCACGCCGTGGCCGCACAGAACGCCGCGAGCATGACGGCCCTGTCCTTGTCGGCCGGCCGCGCGAGCCTCGAGGCGCACCGGGCCGGCACGGCCGTCGACGCCGGGGGTCTGCACCCCGACCTCCAACGGAGCAACTCGTGGACCCAGAAGATCGAGGAGGTCGACCCCCTCGAGCTGCTCGAGGTCCAGCTCTGCAACTCGACCGCGCCCTTCATCCTCATCTCACGACTGCGACCGGCCCTGCGCGCCAGCACCGCTCGCCGCACCTACGTCGTCAACGTCTCGGCGATGGAGGGCCAGTTCTCGCGGCGCTACAAGGGCGCCGGCCACCCGCACACCAACATGGCCAAGGCCGCCCTCAACATGCTCACCCGCACGAGCGCCGCGGAGATGCTCGAGACCGACGGCATCCTGATGACTGCCGTGGACACCGGCTGGATCACCGACGAGCGGCCGCACGACGAGAAGCTGCGGATCGCGGCCGAGGGGTGGCACGCCCCGCTCGACCTCGTCGACGGCGCGGCCCGGGTGTACGACCCCATCGTGCGCGGCGAGGCCGGGGAGGACCTGCACGGCTGCTTCGTCAAGGACTACGAACCCAGCCCCTGGTAGCCCCGAGCCGTCGGGCATCCTCCTGCGCGGCTGCAGGCGGCGGGGTTTTGCCGATCATCGGAGGTTCTCCGGCACCAGGTGCCGACAAACCTCCGACGTCTCGGCAGATGGCCCAGACAGGCGCACGTCGCCCGGCACGGGGCCGCATCAGGCCGCCGCGTCTGCCTCTGCGATCGGCCGGCTGTCGGTAGGGTCACGAGCACGCCCACTTCTGGAGGTCCACCGAATGTCGAAACTTTCGCACCAGACCCGCTACACCGCCGTTGCCTGCCTCGCGGCCCTCGCGCTCGCCGCGTGCGGCTCGAGCTCCACCGAGACCCCGGCCGCGAACCCGTCAGGCGGCCCGCAGCTCATCACGCCCGGCACGCTCTCCGTCTGCACGCACCTGTCCTACAAGCCCTTCGAGTTCAAGGACGACGCAGGCAAGGTCGTCGGGTTCGACATGGACCTCGCCAACGCCGCTGCCAAGAAGCTGAACGCCACGGTCAAGCTCGTCGACATCGAGTTCGCCTCGATCACGTCCGGGGCGGTGTTCGCGGCCAAGAAGTGCGACCTCGCCATGGGAGCGATCACCATCAACGACGCGCGCAAGAAGGCGGTCAGCTTCTCCGACCCGTACTTCAGCGCCACCCAGGCGCTGCTCACCAAGGCGTCGTCCGGGGTCACCGACCTCGCCTCGCTCAAGGGCAAGAAGGTCGGCGTCCAGACCGACACGACCGGCCAGGCCTACGCCAAGGCGCAGGCCGACGCCAACGGCTACGAGATCGTCATCTTCGACGACCTCCCCACCGAGCTGACCGGCCTGCAGGCCGGCCGGGTCGACGCGATCATCAACGACAACGGCCCGCTCAACGACTTCGCGAAGAGCAACACGGACTACACCGTCGCCACGGAGTTCGACACCG
>JBBRGO010000343.1:0-2724 GCA_038224055.1 Actinomycetales bacterium | reverse complement strand
ACCGGACGGGCCGGGGTGGGTGGGCGCGTCCATCGTCACGCCGTGAGCAGCTTGTCGAGCTGGGCCCGGACCCGCTCGGAGTCCTCGCGGTACTTCACGGCCGCGCCGAGGGTCGCCGCGGCGAGCTCGGGGTCGAGGGTGCTCGCGCCGAGCGCGTCGAGCGCGCGCGCCCAGTCGAGGGTCTCGGCGACGCCGGGCGCCTTGATCAGCTCACCGACGTCACGCAGTCGCTGCACGACCCGGACGACCTGCTCGGCGAGGGTCGCCGACACCTCGGGGAGTCGGCTGCGGACGATCTCGAGCTCGCGGGCCAGGCCGGGGTGGTCGATCCAGTGGTAGAGGCAGCGCCGCTTGAGGGCGTCGTGCAGCTCGCGGGTCCGGTTCGAGGTGAGCACGACGATGGGGGGCGTGGCCGCCGCGATGGTCCCGAGCTCGGGGATCGTCACCTGCCACGTCGAGAGCACCTCGAGCAGGAAGGCCTCGAACTCGTCATCGGCCCGGTCGATCTCGTCGATGAGCAGCACGCACGGGGCCGACCGCAGCGCGTCGAGCACCGGACGCGCGAGCAGGAAGCGTTCGTCGAAGAGCTCGGCCTCGAGCTCGCTCGTGTCGCGCCGTTCGTCCCCGGCGAGCGCCTCGACGGTGCGCAGGTGGAGGATCTGGCGCGGGAAGTCCCAGTCGTACAGAGCCTGGGTCGCGTCGATTCCTTCGTAGCACTGGAGCCGGATGAGCCGCAGGTCGAGGGTCTCGGAGAGGGCCTCGGCCAGGGCCGTCTTGCCCGTCCCCGGCTCGCCCTCGAGCAGGATCGGGCGGCCCAGACGGGTCGCGAGGAAGGTGATCGTCGACAGGGCGTCATCGGCGAGATAGCCGGTCCGGGCGAGGGCGGCGGTGACGTCGTGGGCACTGACGAAGGCGGGCTCCATGCCCCGAGCATTGCCGACGATGGACGCGGGCGAAAGACCGGGGCCTGGTCTGTCGGTGGGCTAGCCCCCCGGGAGGTCCTCCGGCCGGTCGACGTCACGGCCCGTCGCGAGGTCGCTGCAGTCGACGAGGAGGTGGTCGTGGTCCCGGAAGTACCCGCGCGCGCCGTGGTCGCCGACGGCCACGGTCACGACGTCCTCCCAGTGGTCGCGACCCAGCAGCACGGGGTGCCCGGCCCGCCCTGCGTATGCCGCTCGCCCCAGCGCCGCGCGCCAGCCGGGGTCCGCGGGTGCACCCTGTCCGGCTGCCCGGTCGAGGAGCCGCGCGACGACGTCGGAGCCGACGTCGGGCAGGTCGACGAGCAGCACGACCGTGGCGGCCACGGTGCTCTCACCCTCGCGGGGGGTCCGGACGAGGGCCGCCAGCCCGGAGCGCAGCGAGGCCCCCATCCCCTCCTGCCAGAACGGGCTCTCGATGACGTCCACGTCGCGCCCGAGGCAGGTCACGATCTGACGGACCTCTCCGGATGCCGCGCCGACGACGACGGTGACCCCGTCGCACCCGCCGTCGACGAGCACGTTGACCGCGCGCTCGACGAGCGTGGGACCACCGACCTCGGTGCGCACCAGGGCCTTGGGCCCGCCCATCCGCCGGCCCGAGCCGGCTGCGAGCACGAGTCCTCGCACGTGCGGGACCCGGAGGCGCCGCTCCGGCCGGTTCGCACCCGGCGCGTGCAGCGCATCCAGCGCACTGTCCGGATCGGGCGGCACCTCGGGGGCGAGCGGCATACCGTCGGTCATGGCGTGACGCTATCGCGGGCGCCCCGGGTGATCGGGGTGCTCAGCGCAGATCGGCCAGGGTGAGCGTCCACACCGGGTTCGTCGCGAGGGCCGTGACGCGGGCCCCGTGGGCGAAGTGGCTCTGTGGCTGGACGAGCGGGACGAAGGGGCTGGCGACGTTCATGCTCAGCTGCCACCGCGTGTAGGTCTGGGCCCGGTCCGCCCCGACGGAGCTGCGCGCGAGCTGGGTGAACGCCTCGACGAGTGGCGCGGCGCCGACCCGCCAACCGGCGCGGAGGCCGACGAGCTGCCCGGGGGCGAACGCGAGGTAGTTCTCCGGGTCGGGGTAGTCGGGGTTCCACGACCAGAGGCCGAGGGCGTCGGCGCCCCGACGGTAGGCCGCGAGCGCCTCGCTCGTGCGTGCCGGGGCGAGGCGGACGGTGATGCCCACGTCGGCGAGCTGGGTCCTGACGGCCGAGGCGAGGGCGCTGGAGGGGATCCCCTGGATCGGCAGGTCGACGGCGTAGGACAGCGGCACCGCCTGGCCGCGGTAGCCGGACCGGGCCAGCGCCGCCCGAGCACCGGCGAGGTCGCGGGTGGGGCGGACGGCAAGGGGGCGTGGAGTCGTCGTCGTGGGCGTCGCCGGGTCCGGGATCGCCGTGGCGCGCGGGGTGGGGGTGCTCGGGGTGGGCGTTGCCGTCGCGCCGGTCCCGGTGGGGAAGGGCGTCGGCGTCGCACCGGGCGGGACGGTCTCGCTCGGGTCGGGGGCCAGGGCGATCGAACCGGGCTCGAGCGCACCGACGATGCCGGTGGGGATGAGCCCGAGGGCGGGCAGGGCGTCCCCGGCGGCGGCGCCGAGCGCCTCGCGGTCGATGCCGAGGCGGACCGCCTCGAGGAAGTCGGGGTTGGCCGTCCAGGTGTTGACCCGTTCGTCCTGGTTGAGCAGCAGGAAGGCCGTCGTCGATGACCGCATGCTCATCAGCGACACCGTGACGCCCGGAGCCGGGGTGGGTCGCGTGTTCGG
>JBBRGO010000342.1:0-2727 GCA_038224055.1 Actinomycetales bacterium | reverse complement strand
CAACACGCTCCGCGAGGTCGCGCAGGACGGCATACCTCGTGCGCGTGGGGACGGGGGGACGCACCTCAGCTGACGGACACGCTCGGCGACCCGGTCGACTCCTCACCCTCCGGCTCGCCCATCTCCTCGGCGAGGCGCATGGCCTCCTCGATGAGGGTCTCGACGATCTGGCTCTCGGGGACCGTCTTGATGACCTCGCCCTTGACGAAGATCTGGCCCTTGCCGTTGCCCGAGGCGACCCCGAGGTCGGCCTCGCGGGCCTCCCCGGGTCCGTTGACGACGCAGCCCATGACGGCGACGCGCAGCGGCACGGTCATGCCCTCGAGGCCGGCCGTCACCTGGTCGGCGAGGGTGTAGACGTCGACCTGCGCGCGACCGCACGACGGGCACGAGACGATCTCGAGCTTGCGGGGCTTGAGGCCGAGGCTCTGCAGGATCTGGTTGCCGACCTTGACCTCCTCGACCGGCGGGGCCGAGAGGGAGACCCGGATCGTGTCGCCGATGCCGCGCGAGAGCAGGGCGCCGAAGGCCGTCGCCGACTTGATGGTGCCCTGGAAGGCGGGCCCGGCCTCGGTCACGCCGAGGTGCAGCGGCCAGTCCCCGGCCTCCGCGAGCAGCTCGTAGGCGCGGACCATGATGACCGGGTCGTTGTGCTTGACCGAGATCTTGAAGTCGTGGAAGTCGTGCTCCTCGAAGAGGCCCGCCTCCCAGACGGCCGACTCGACAAGGGCCTCGGGCGTCGCCTTGCCGTACTTCTCCATGATCCGCTTGTCGAGGCTGCCCGCGTTGACGCCGATGCGGATGGAGACGCCGGCGTCCTTGGCCGCCCGGGCGATCTCCTTGACCTGGTCGTCGAACTGGCGGATGTTGCCGGGGTTGACCCGGACGGCAGCGCAGCCCGCGTCGATGGCCGCGTAGACGTACTTCGGCTGGAAGTGGATGTCGGCGATGACGGGGATCTGGCTCTTGCGCGCGATGGCCGGCAGGGCGTCGGCGTCGTCCTGGGTCGGGCACGCGACGCGCACGATGTCGCAGCCCGAGGCCGTCAGCTCGGCGATCTGCTGGAGCGTGGCGTTGATGTCGGTCGTCGGCGTCGTCGTCATCGACTGCACCGAGATCGGGAAGTCGCTGCCGACCCCGACCTTGCCGACCTGGATCTGACGCGTCTTCCGGCGGGGCGAGAGAACCGGGGTGGGGGCGGCGGGCATGCCGAGAGAAACCGTCATGGAGTCATTATGTCCCGCCCGCCGACCCGCCCGCCCGGGGCAGGGGGTGCGCTACCGTGCGGGAGCGCCCACGACGACGTGACGCGCGCCTGCGAGCACCGGGAGAGCGCCACCATGACCGACCTTCGAGTTGTTGCCGAGATCGTCGCCAAGGACGGGTCGGAGGACGCCATCCGCAGCGCGTTGTCGGATCTCGTCACGGCCACCCGGGCCGAGGAGGGCTGCGCCGGCTACGAGCTCTTCGAGTCGACGGCGCGCCCGGGCACCTTCTTCACCATCGAGTCGTGGCGCAGCCAGGCCGACCTCGACACCCACATGGCGAGCGACCACATCGCGGCCGCGTTCGCCGCCGCCGAGGGACACGTCGCTGCGGCGCCCGCGATCCACCCGCTCTCCCCCGTCGCCTGACGCGGGCGTCGCCTGACGCGGGCGGTCAGCCGAAGATGTTGATCGGCTTGACGATGTCGGCGTAGATGAGCAGCACCGACATCGTGATCAGCACGAGCGACATCCCGTAGGCGATCGGCAGGCCCTTGGCGACGTCGACGTAGCCGGGGTCCGGCCGGTGCCGCAGCCGCGCCCACCCCCGCTTGACCGCCTCCCAGATCGCGCCGGAGACGTGTCCGCCGTCGAGCGGGAGCAGGGGGATGAGGTTGAAGACGAAGAGGGCGAGGTTGAGCGAGGCGACGAGCAGGAGGAGCTGCATCACCTTGAGCCAGTTGCCGCCCTTGTCGGCCGGGATGTCCATCGCTGCGACCTCGCCGCCGATGCGTCCGACGCCGACGACCGAGATCGGGCCGTTGGGGTCGCGCTCCCCCGAGCCGAAGGCGGCCTGCATCACCCCCGCCATCTTCTGCGGGATGCGCACGACGATCGAGGCCGTCTCGAGGGTGCGGTCCCAGACGAACCCCGGCGCCTGCGCGAGCGGCGTGCGGACGAGCTCCGAGCCCGGCGTCACGCCGAGGAAGCCCATCGACGCGAGCACCGGCGCGCCGTCCTTGGCGACGGGCTTGCCCTCTGCGTCGTAGGTGGTGCGATCGAGCACGGCCGGGTCGATGGTCAGCGTCGTGTCCGCGTCACCGCGGCGGACCGTGAACGTCATCGAGGCGCCACCGCTGTCGCGGATCGCGGTGCTGACCTCGGTCCACGTGGTGACCGCCCGGCCGTCGATGGCGACGACCCGGTCGCCCACCTTCAGGCCGCCCGTGACGGACGGGGCCGCCGGGTCGGTCGGCAGGCAGGCCGGCTGCGGCACCGACAGGGTCGGCGCGGTCGTGGGCACGCACGTGGCGAGCGCCCCCACCGTCGGCGCGACCTGGGGCAGTCCGTAGAGCGTGATGACGCCGGTGAGCAGCACGGTCGCGATGACGAGGTTCACCAGCGGCCCGCCCATCATGATGATGATCTTCTTGCCGGGCGGCAGCTGATAGAAGAGCCGGCCGTCGTCCTCGGGCCCGATCTCCTCCATCGAGTCGGCGCGGGCCTGGTCGACCATCTGGCT
>JBBRGO010000341.1:0-2762 GCA_038224055.1 Actinomycetales bacterium | reverse complement strand
CGAGGTGTTGCCGCGGGAGAACCCTGCCGTCATCATTTTGGGCTCCGGCCCCAACCGCATCGGCCAGGGGGTCGAGTTCGACTACTCGTGCGTGCACGCGTCGTTCGCGTTGCGCGACAAGGGTTTCGACACCGTCATGATCAACTGCAACCCCGAGACGGTCTCGACCGACTACGACACGAGCAGCCGTCTCTACTTCGAGCCGCTCACGCTCGAGGACGTCCTCGAGGTCATCCACGCCGAGGCGCAGGCCGGTCCGATCGCCGGTGTCATCGTCCAGCTCGGTGGCCAGACCCCGCTCGGGCTCGCGCAGGCCCTCGAGGACGAGGGAGTGCCCATCGTCGGCACCTCGCCCTCGGCGATCCACCTCGCCGAGGACCGTGGCGCCTTCGGGCAGGTCCTGGCCCGGGCAGGCCTCATCGCCCCGAAGCACGGCACGGCCCTCAGCGCCGACGAGGCGCTCGTGATCGCTCGCGAGATCGGCTACCCCGTCCTCGTCCGACCCTCCTACGTCCTCGGCGGCCGGGGGATGGTCATCGTCTACGACGACGACTCGCTCGTCACCTATGTCGAGAAGGCCACGGAGGCGTCTCCCGACCACCCGATCCTCATCGACCGCTTCCTCGACGACGCGATCGAGATCGACGTGGACGCCGTCTTCGACGGGGAGGACATGTACCTCGGCGGCATCATGGAGCATGTCGAGGAGGCCGGCATCCACTCCGGTGACAGCTCGTGCACGCTTCCCCCAGCCACCCTGGGGGACAGCGAGCTCGACCGGGTCCGCGTCGCGACCCGCAAGCTCGCCGAGGGCATCGGCGTCCGTGGCCTGATGAACGTCCAGTTCGCGCTGGCGCAGGACATCCTCTACGTCATCGAGGCCAACCCGCGCGCGTCCCGGACCGTGCCGTTCGTCGCCAAGGCGACCGGCGTGCCGATCGCCAGCGCCGCCGCCCGAGTCATGCTCGGGGCCACGGTGCAGGAGCTGCGTGACGAGGGGATGCTGCCGCCCACCGGCGACGGGGGTGCGATGCCCGAGCACGCGCCCATGTCGTGCAAGGAGGCGGTGCTGCCCTTCACGCGGTTCCGCACCAGGGAGGGCATCGCCGTCGACTCGCTCCTCGGTCCCGAGATGCGCTCCACCGGCGAGGTGATGGGCATCGACACGAACTTCGGGACGGCGTTCAGCAAGGCCCAGCAGGGCGGCGGCTCGGCGCTGCCGCGCTCCGGAGCGATCTTCGTCTCGGTCGCCAACCGCGACAAGCGCGCCATGCTCTTCCCCGTCAAGCGTCTCGTCGACCTGGGCTTCACGATCCTCGCGACGAGCGGCACGGCGGCGGTGCTGCGACGCAACGGCATACCGGCGACCCTCGTGCGCAAGATCACCGAGCGCGGCGACGACGTCGACCCCGCGGAGACCTCGATCGTCGACCTGATCCGGGACGGGACGGTCCAGATGGTCGTCAACACCCCCTCGGGGCAGGACGCCCGAGCCGATGGCTACGCGATCCGCGCGGCGACGACGAGTGCGGACAAGCCGATCATCACGACGATCGCCACCCTGGCGGCGGCGGTGCTCGGCATCGAGGCGCAGCTCACGGAGGAGGTGCGGGTCACCTCCCTGCAGGACCACGCGCGCGCACTCGACCTCTACGGCCGCCACACGACGCCGCGGTCCGAGGTGGGGGCGTGAGCGCCGCGACCGGTGACGTCGGCGGCCGCCGGGCGCGGGTCGTCCAGGAACAGGCTGAGGTGATCGCGACGAGGCGGGTCGGGGCCTACCAACACCTCACCCTCGTTGCGCCCGGCGTGGCCGAGCTGGCCCGGCCGGGGCAGTTCGTCGCTCTCGCCGTCGGCGGTCCGTCCTCCGCGGCGCTGCTGCGACGGTCGTTCTCGATCCACAAGGTCAGCCCGAGCGGCACCTACGGCGGGACGGTCGAGATCGTCGTCGCCGCCGTCGGTCCCGGCACCGAGTGGATCGTGGAGCGCGCCCCGCACGACACGATCGGCGTCGTCGGCCCGCTCGGTCGGGCCTTCCCGCTGCCGGTGGGCCCGGTGCCGTGCGTGCTCGTGGGAGGCGGCTACGGCAGCGCGCCCCTCTTCTGGCTGGCGAGCGAGCTCCGGTCGCGTGGCTGCCGCGTGGAGATGGTGCTGGGCGCCGCGAGCGAGGACCGCCTCTTCGGCGTCGTCGAGGCCCGTCGGTCGACGGACGGGGTCACGGTGACGACCGACGACGGATCGGCCGGACACCGGGGCTGGGTCAGCGACGTGCTCCCCGAGGTCATCGACCGCACGGGTGCCGGGGTCGTCTACGGCTGCGGCCCGATGGGGATGCTTCACTCGATCACCGACATAGCCGGGGCCCACGGTGCCGTGGCCCAGATCGCCGTCGAGGAGTCGATGGCGTGCGGGGTCGGGGTCTGCATGACGTGCGTCATGCCGGTCGTCGGCAGCGACGGTCTTACCCGGATGGTGCGGTCGTGTGTCGAGGGGCCTGTCTTCCGCGGGGACCGCGTCCGATGGGATGCCTTCGACGGCAACCACGCCCGCGTCCCGGACGACGCGGTCGGCGCGCCGAAGGGGGGTGGTCGCTGATGGTCGACATGTCCGTGACGCTCGCGGGGCGCACCCTGCGCAACCCGCTCATGACCGCCTCCGGCTGCGCGGCCAACGGCAAGGAGCTGCACCGCTTCTTCGACGTCAGCGACCTCGGGGCGTTCGTCACGAAGTCGGTGATGGCCGAGCCGAGGTCCGGGCGCGGC
>JBBRGO010000340.1:0-2763 GCA_038224055.1 Actinomycetales bacterium | reverse complement strand
CGCCCAGCAGGCAGCCGTCGACGCGGTGCGCCCCGGGGTCACCTGCGAGCAGGTCGACCGGGCGGCCCGGGCGGTCCTCGAGGAAGCCGGGCTCGCCGAGCACTTCATCCACCGGACCGGCCACGGGATCGGGCTCGACGTCCACGAGGAGCCCTACATCACCCGGGGCAACGACCTGCCGCTCGAGCCGGGCATGACCTTCAGCATCGAGCCCGGGGTCTACCTCGCCGGTCAGTGGGGAGCCCGGATCGAGGACATCGTCACGGTGACCGACGACGGCGTCGAGTCGTTCAACACCCGCCCCCACGGCCTCCTCGTCCTCTGAATCCCGGCCCCGCCCGGTCCCTCCCTCCATCCGTCCCTCCCTCCCGCCAGCCAGCCCACTCGACGAGGCTCGGGGTCAGGAGTCGAAGCCGACGCCGATGGCGTCGAGCGTCCTGAGCCAGAGGTTGCGCTTGCCGGTCACGTCCTCGGCAGCGAGGGCGGAACGGGTGGCGCGGACGGCGGCATACCGGATCGGCTCGGGCGGGAAGGGGATCGGCTTGCGTCGCACCATCGCGAGCCGGGTCGCCTCCGTGTCCCGACCGTCCACGAGGTCGAGCGCGACGCGGGCGCCGAAGCGGGTCGAGGCGACCCCGAGACCGGTGTAGCCGACGGCGTAGGCCATCCGCCCCCGAGCGCCGTCCCGAAGACCGGGGTGAAGCGCGACGTCGTGTCGATGACCCCGGCCCAGCGGTGGGTGAACCGGATGTCGTCCAGCTGCGGGAAGATGTCGACGAAGTGGTCCGCGAGCAGCCCGTGCGAGGCGTCGGACTGCTCGTAGGCAGGGTCGATTCGACCGGGGAAGTGGTAGTTCGCGTCGTAGCCGCCGAAGAGCACCCGGTCATCGAGTGTCCTTCGGTAGTAGTGGAACTGGTTCCCCGCGTCGGTCAGGCCCTCTCGCCCGGACCAGCCGATCGCGTCGAGCTGCGCGGACGTGAGCGGCTCGGTCATCAGGACGTGGTCGTAGACGGGCAGGACCCACGCCCTGAACCGTCTGAGGACGCCCTGCGAGGCGTTCGTGCCGATGACGACGCGACCGGCGCTGATGCTCCCGTCGTCGAGCCGCACGCGGACGCCCGCGCCCTCCTCCTCGAAGCCGGTGACCCGGGTGTGCTCGTGCAGGCGGACCCCGAGTGACTCCGCCGCCCGGGCGAGACCCCAGACGAGGCGGGCCGGGTCGACGAGGGCGACGTCGGGGTCGAACATCCCGGCACGGTAGAGCGGTGAGTGGACCCGGGCGCGGGCGTGCCCGGCGTCGAGCAGCTCGACGTCGAGTCCGTGGGCCCGGTGCAGTTCGTAGGCCTCGCGGACGGAAGCGACCTGGTTGTCGGTGAGCGCGAGGGTGAGCTCGCCGGGCTGGTGGAAGTCCGCGTCGATCCCGAAGGTGTCGAGTGTCGCTCGGAAGCCGTCCATGTTGTCGTTCGCGAGCCGCTCGAGCGTGCCGATCTCGCCGGGCCAGCAGGAGACGCCCTGGGCGAGGCCGTGGGTGAGCGACGGGGAGACGAAGCCCCCGTTGCGCCCCGAGGCGCCGTCGGCCAGGCGCTCGGCCTCGACGACGACGACGTCGCGCGCGGGGTCGTCCTGCTTGGCCTGGACCGCGGCCCAGAGGCCGGTGAACCCGCCGCCGACGACGAGCAGGTCGGTGCGGGGCGCGAGGCCCGTGAGGGGCGCGCGGGGCTCGGGGCGCTCGGGGCGGTCGGTCCAGAACGGGGTGGGCGACGCGATGGCGAGGGCGCGCGCGGCGCGGGCGCTGAGGGTGGCTCGGTTGGTGCTCATGACGAGGTGATTCGACCACGGGGGGACGCCGCAACGGAACTGTCCTTCGCACCAGGACGAAACCCGTTGCGGTGTCGGGCCGCGGGCTGGTTGGCTCGCGCCGTGACCCCCGAGCAGCTGTTGCGCGTCTTCCACGACGAGACCCGTGCCGCGATCCGCTCCGGCACGCCCGAGCGCCCGATCGAGGTCGACGGGCTCGTCCGACGTGAGTACGACGTCGCCGGGGGGCGCTGGAACATGGTGGAGAGCCCCGGCGGGCTCGGTCCCGACCCGGTCGAGTGGGACGGCGCCATCGCCCGCCAGCGGGACTTCTTCGCAGCCCGGGGACAGCAGGTCGAGTGGAAGACCTACGACTACGACGAGCCGGCCGACCTCGGTGAGCGCCTGTCCCGGGCCGGCTTCGTCAAGCAGGACGACGAGGGACTCATCCTCGGCGAGGCCCGGCCGCTGGCCGACCAGGACATCCGGGTTCCCGACGGGGTCACCGTCCGCGCCGCCGACTCCGATGAGGACTTCGCCCGGATCCAGCGGATGCTCGAGTCGGTGTGGGGCCGCGAGCAGTCCTGGGTGACGACCTCGCTGCTGCCCACCTGGCGGGCGCACGCTCGGGACATGGACGTCGTCCTCGTCGAGGAGGGCCGCGAGGGGCCGGTGCTCTGTGCGGCGCGGAGCGAGTACGACGAGAGCAGCTTCACCGGCCTGTGGGGCGGATCGACCCTCGCGACGTGGCGCGGGCGTGGCCTCTACCGGGCGACGCTGCTCCACCGGGCCCGGCTCGGCCTCGACCGTGGCAAGGAGTACGTGCGGGTGGACGCCTCGCCCGACTCCGAGCCGATCCTGCGACGCCTGGGGCTGCACCGGGTGGCGACGACGACGCCCTACGTCTTCGACCCCGCCAGGGCGTGAACGACGGCCGGTTCTGGCACACTCCAGCCGTGGACACCG
>JBBRGO010000339.1:0-2767 GCA_038224055.1 Actinomycetales bacterium | reverse complement strand
CGGCGCGCAGGCCACCAAGGCCGTCGCCGAGATCGTGCTCCTCGACGGGAGGTTCTCCCACCTGCCCGACGTGCTCGCCGAGGGCCGTCGGGTCATCGGCAACGTCGAGCGCGTCGCCAACCTCTTCGTCGCGAAGAACGCTATGAGCCTGGTCGCGATCCTCGCGGTCGCCTTCGCCTCGCTGCCCTTCCCCTTCCTCCCGCGCCACCTCACCCTCGTCTCCACGGTGACGATCGGCATCCCCGCCTTCGTCCTCGCGCTCGGACCCAACAAGCGCCGCTACCTGCCCGGTTTCCTCGGGCGCATCCTGCGCTTCGCCGTCCCGGCCGGAGCCGTCGCCGGGCTGTCCGTCATCGCCTCCTACCTCATCGCCGGGCGGGGCTTCGGCGTCGCACCGCGAGACTTCGGCGTGCAGTGCGCGATCGACAAGGGTGCGGCCACGGTCGTCGAAGCCGCCTGCATCCGTCCGGGCACCGGCGCGACGATCACCCTGCTCGTCGTCTTCCTCTGGATCCTCGTGACCCTCGCGCGGCCGCTGCGGACCTGGAAGGTGGCCCTCGTCGCGACGATGGCCACCATCGCCGGGTTGGCCTTCGCCCTCCCGGTGGGTCGCGCCTTCTTCTTCTTCGACGCACCATGGGGGCTCGTCTGGCCGTCGCTGCTCGTCGGTCTCGCGGGCGCTGCCGCCGTCGAGGTGCTGCACCGCTATTTGGAGCACCGCGAGCACCGGCCGTAAACTCGTGCCAGCACAGGGCTCTGGCGTGCCTGTTGGGTGGGAAGGCGCGCACTCGCTCCGCCCACCCCCGGGATGGGCGCCGTCCCGGAAGCAGCCCCGTGTCACCCCTCACCTCCTACCGGCGTCTCGTCGGCCTCGCCGGTCGCACCTATGTCGTGATCGCCTTCCTCGCCCGCCTGCCCCTCGCCATGAGCCAGCTCGGCGTCCTGCTCCTCGTGGCCGGGACGACGGGCAGCTACGGCGCCGGCGGCGCCTGCGCCGGCGCCCTCGCCGTGTCCAACGCGGTCGCCGCCCCCCTCTGGGGCGCGCGCGCCGACCGGATCGGCCAGCGGCGGGTCGTCGTGCTCCAGAGCCTCACCGGCTCCCTCACCCTGCTGGGACTGCTCGTCGTCGTCCACGCCGGTCTCCCCTGGGGCGTGGCGGCGGTCGCGAGCGCCCTCACCGGTCTGCTCATGCCGCAGATCGGGCCCCTCGCCCGCGTCCGGTGGCGCCCGATCACGGCGCGGACCGGCGCCCAGCAGCCGCGCCTCGTCGACGCGGCGTTCTCCTACGAGGGCGCGGCCGACGAGGCGTCGTTCGTCCTCGGCCCAGCGCTCATCGGGCTCGGGGTCTCCGTGGCGAGCCCGACGTTCGCCCTCGCCGCCGCGGCCGCCGGTCTCGCCGTCTTCGGCACGTGGTTCGCCCTGCACGACTCCGCGGTGCTCACCCACACCGCCAACGCCGGATACCGGGGCACGGCGGGCCGGCTGCTCACCCCCGCCCTGCTCGTCCTGTGCCTCTCCCAGCTGCTCATCGGCGCGATCTTCGGGTCGGTCCAGACGGGCACCTCGGTTCTCGCGACCGCGGCGGGCGCACCCGGCCTTACCGGTTACCTCCACGCGCTCCTCGGGGTGGGCAGCGTCATCGCCGGGCTCGCCGTGGCCGGGCTGCCCACGTCCTTCGCGCTGCCGCGCCGGCTGCGCTGGTTCGCGGCGGGCCTGCTCGTCCTGTCGGCGCCGCTACTCCTCGTCGGCTCGATCGCCGCCCTCGTCCCGGTGCTCCTCGTCCTCGGGTGCACCGTCGCCCCCTACATGATCACGACCTTCACGCTCGGCGAGCGGATCACCCCGCCGTCACGGACGAGTGCCGCGATGACCCTGCTCGCCTCGGCGACAGGCCTCGGTTACGCCCTCGGGGCCGCGGTCTCGGGCCGGCTCGCCGACTGGGGCGGCGTCACCCCGGCGTATGCCGTCACCGTCACCGCCGCGGCCCTCGCCGTGGTCGTGTCGTGGGGCTGGGGCTCCCTCCTCGTCCGGTCGGAGCGGTCGGTCCCTGCCCTCGCCGGCTGAGCGGAGCGACCGGTACTTCCGATCCGTCGTCGCAGGCGGCGCAACCGCACCTGGGGGAGCACCCGATGTCGACCATCACGAGCCGTCGGGACTCGACGGCCGGGGGCTGACGATCCGCCGGTGCAGCTCCGTGGTCAGGGTGTGGATCTGCCGGGTCAGTTCCGTGTTCGTCTTGAGCTCGAGCTCGGACTCGACGAAGTCGTGCTCCGCCTTGGCCTGCTGGAAGGCGGACTGCCGGTTCTGCCCGATCATGACGAAGGTCGAGAGGAAGATCGCTTCAAGCGAGACGACGAGCGTGAGCGTCGGCCACGGGCTCCGCTCGATGAGGAGCATCCAGATCAGGAACACGCCCGCATGGATGTAGACGAAGTTCATCGACCCGGCGAACGCCGTGATGGCGTCGGCGATGCGCAGCTGCGCCCTCGAGGCCCGGTGCGCCTCCTGCGCCACGATCGCGGGATGCCGTGGCGCGCGCAGGGAGTGGGACGGGGTCATGGGAGCTCCTGGTCGGGCAGGGTCGTGAAGGCGTGGGTCGTGGGTCGTGGGTCGTGGGTCGTGCCGAGTCTCCAGCGCGGGGGCGGGCGGGGGCAAGGGACCGCCGCGCTCGCCGTCCGCGCGACGGAGCCGACCGATGACCCCGCCGGGACAAGTCCGTCCCCCAGACCCCTGCCTGGCGATCTCGGACCCGACCCCGACTCGCCCC
>JBBRGO010000338.1:0-2795 GCA_038224055.1 Actinomycetales bacterium | reverse complement strand
CGGCCGGTGTGGTGCGCCTCCATCACCGCCGGCAGCAGGTTGCCGACCGCGGTGCCCGAGGTGGTGATGACGGCGACCGGGCGCCGGGAGCCGGCCGTCAGGCCGAGCGCGAGGAAGCCGGCGCTCCGCTCGTCGACGCGGACGTGCAGCCGCAGGTCGCCGGCGGTGTCAGCGGCATACGCGCAGAGGGCGAGCGGGGCCGAGCGCGAACCGGGGGCGAGCACGACGTCGCGCACCCCGCCGAGCCACAGCTGCTGGAGCAGGGCGAGCGAGAGCTCCGCCGAACCGGCGGGCGTCGGCGCTGTCGCCATCGTGGTCTCAGTCGCTCGCGAGGGCGTCGCGCATGGGGATGAGCTTGGCGTTCGACTCGGCGAGCTCGGACTCCGGGTCGGACCCGGCGACGATGCCGCAGCCGGCGTACAGCCGGATCTGCGCGGGGTCGGCGGGGTCGAAGGCGCCGCTGCGCAGGGCGATGCCCCAGGCCCCGTCACCCCGCGCGTCCATCCATCCGACCGGACCGGCATACCGGCCGCGGTCCATCTGCTCGAGGTCGGCGATGAGCTGCAGCGCCCGGTCGGTGGGGGTCCCGCCCACCGCCGCCGACGGGTGGAGCGCGGCAGCCAGCGCGAGGGAGGTGGCGTCGTCGGCGCTCACCGCGACGACGTCGGTGGCGAGGTGCATCACGTTGGGCAGGTGGAGCACGAAGGGCGCCTCGGGGACGTTCATCGACGAGCAGTGCGGGGCGAGGGCATCGGCCACGGAACGTACCGCGTACTCGTGCTCCTCCAGGTCCTTCGAGGAGCGGGCCAGCGACGCGGCGAGCGCGAGGTCGTGCTCGTCGTCCCCGGTCCGGCGGATCGTGCCGGCGAGCACCCGGGAGGTGATCAGGCCCCGGTCGCGCCGCACGAGCAGCTCGGGCGTGGCGCCGACGAGCCCGGCGACGCTGAAGACCCACGTGTTGGCGTAGCGCTCGGCGAGCCGGCGCAGCACCCACCGCGCGTCGATCGGCAGCGACGCCGTCGCCAGCAGGTCTCGGGCGAGGACGACCTTGTCGAGCTCGCCCGCACTGATCCGGGTCACCGCCGCCGCGACGGCGTGCGCATAGTCGGCGGGGGAGACGGCTCCGTCGGCGAAGGCCACCTGACCGGGAGGCTCGGGGTCGGCTGCCACGACAGGGGGCTCGAGGATCGTCAGCTGCGGGTCGAGGCTCACCGTCGTGAGCCACGACACCCCGTCGCGGCGGCCGACGATCGTCCGCGGGACGACGAGGCGGGCCGTGACGGCGGAGTCGTCGGCGAAGGGGAAGGAGCCGAAGCAGACCAGCCCCGTGCCGGGCACGCCGACCTCGTCCCGCACGACACCCCGCCCGACGACGTCCTGCCACCAGGCCTCCGCGGCGGCGAAGCGGTCGGGACCCGAGGCCTCGAACGTCAGCGCGCTGCCCCATCCGACGAGGCCCTCGCCTCGACGTACCCACGAGACGAGGTCGTCGGGCGGGGTGTCGGCCGGCAGGTAGGTCAGCAGCCCGGCGGTGTCGGGCAGGGGCACCGTCCGGACGACGACCGAGTGGCCGAGGCCCGGCGAGTCGTCCGGGGCGGGGATCGAGGACATCGATCCCAACTCTACGGCCGCCGCGGTGCGCGGGCGGCCAACGGTGCGGGCCCTCCCCGCTGCGTCAGGGCGCCCGTCCCAGCCGCCGTCGCCGCCGTCGTGGGTGCGAGGATGGAGCCATGACGCGTGCACAGCTGGACAAGAAGCCCGTCGACGTCGCCTCGATGTTCGACACCGTGGCCGAGAAGTACGACGTCACCAACGACGTGCTCTCGCTCGGGCAGGACCGGCTCTGGCGCCGTGCGGTCGTCACGCAGGTGGCCGCGGTGCCGGGGGAGCGGATCCTCGACATCGCCGCCGGAACCGGCACCTCGAGCGAGCCGTGGGCCGACCGCGAGATCGAGGTCGTCCCCGCGGACTTCTCGCTCGGCATGCTGCGCGTGGGCCGCCGCCGCCGCCCCGACCTGGCGTTCACCGCGGCCGACGCGATGCACCTGCCGTTCGCCGACGCGAGCTTCGACGTGGTGACGATGAGCTTCGGTCTGCGCAACGTCGCGGACCCGGCCGTCGCGCTGCGCGAGTTCCTCCGGGTGACCCGCCCCGGGGGTCGGCTCGTCGTCTGCGAGTTCAGCCAGCCGGTCAACAGACTGTTCCGCTCCGTCTACACCAACTACCTGATGCGGGCCCTGCCGAGCGTGGCCCGCCGGACCTCGTCCAACCCGGAGTCCTACGTCTACCTCGCCGAGTCGATCCGGGCCTGGCCGCCGCAGGGTGAGCTCGCCCGCACCGTCGAGGCGGCCGGGTGGAGCCAGGTCGGCTGGACCAACCTCACGGGGGGCGTCGTCGCCCTGCACACCGCGGTCAAGCGCTGAGTGCGCCGACCCCGCCGGCAGGATCGCGGTCAGGTTAGGCATGCCTCATCTGACAAGGGTGAAAGGGCGGGAATAGACTCCCCCAGTAGTTCGTGAAGTGCTTCACAAGCGGTCGGCAGGCCGGAACGATGCGGGGAGACATGAGCAGGTCGAGCGCCGGCAGCGCCGCGGTCCGAGTCGCGGGGCGCCCGAGCACGACCGCCGGGCTCGCCCCTAGGATGGGTGCGCCG
This sequence comes from Actinomycetales bacterium, assembly GCA_038224055.1. GTDB lineage: Bacteria > Actinomycetota > Actinomycetes > Actinomycetales > Dermatophilaceae > JBDSSS01. Next base: position 142 of record JBBRGO010000338.1, on the reverse strand, counting down.
CGCGTCCGCCGTGACCGAAAGGGAAGTGACGAAGGATGAACCAGCCCTACGTCCCGATTCTGTTCATGCTGGGCCTGGGCTTCGCGTTCGCCGCGTTGTCGGTCGGCACGTCCCTCGTCGTGGGCCCGAAACGCTACAACCG
>JBBRGO010000337.1:0-2838 GCA_038224055.1 Actinomycetales bacterium | reverse complement strand
GATGGACCCGATGACGGGCCTGCCCACGTCCCGCTACGTCGACGAGCTCTTCGACCGGGTCCGCACCATCGCCCTGACGCGCCTGATCGCCGACGCGATGAGCGAGATGCGCCGGCTCGACCACGCCGAGACCCCGGACCCCCACCGGTCGCGGGAGCTCGCGACCGCGCTGCAGGTCCTGCAGCGGGAGCTGGCCACGATCAAGGCGGGGATGGGCTGATGGGACTGTTCGACCGGCGTCGGTTCGACGGGCTCGACGACGCAGTGCGGTCCGTCGTGCCGCTGGGGCCGGGGGAGCGGGTGCTCGCCTGGGCGCGCGACGGTGTCACCGGCGCGCACGTCGTCGCGACCACCCACCACCTCGCCCACGTCGACGGGGAGGGCCAGCTCGTCCGGAGCCGGCCGTGGCACGAGGCCGAGGCGGGCACGTGGGAGTCCGAGTCGGCCCGCCTCACGGTGACGTGGGTCGACCGGAGTGAGCCGTCCCGGTGGACGCTCCCCGACCCATCTCTGCTCCAGCAGACCCTGCGCGAGCGCCTCCAGGCGAGCGTCGTGCTCGCCGACGAGTTCCGCACCGAGCGCCGCCGGACGGTGCGCGTCGTGATCCGTCAGGACCTCGCGACCGGGGGTCTCGTCGAGCAGGTGGTGCCCGGGAAGGGCGCCGACCTGACCGATCCCCGGGTGGCTGCGGAGGCTGCCCGGATGCTCGCTCGGCTCCGCTCCGAGGTGGGTCTCTGAGGCCTCGCGCCGTAGCCGACACGATGGCGTCGGGGCGATTTAGCGTGGGCCCGAACCCTTTGCTATGGTTGCCCGGCAGCGATCCCCTGTAGCTCAATTGGCAGAGCAGCCGGCTGTTAACCGGCAGGTTATTGGTTCGAGTCCAATCGGGGGAGCCAGCCCTACGAAGGCCCCGACACGATGTGTCGGGGCCTTCGTCGTCCCCCCCGAGGCGACGGGGACGACGGTCGTGCGCTCGGGTCAACCCGCGCGGGTGCCCGCGTCGACGACACCGGCGTCAGGGACGCCAGCGTCGGTGACGCCGGCCGGCACGCCCTTGCGGGAGGCGCCGCCGCGACGCTTGAGCCAGCCCTCGACGGCCGCGGCCAGCTTGGTCAGGGCGTAGTTCATCAGGATGAAGATGACCGCGGCGACGAGGTAGGCCGGCACGGTGTTCGCGTAGGCCGAACCCATCGTCTTCGCCGCATTGAGCAGCTCGGGATAGGTGATGACGACGCCGAGCGCGCTGTCCTTGAGCACGACGACGAGCTGCCCGACGAGCGCCGGGAGCATGGCCGTGAGCGCCTGGGGCAGCTGGATCGAACGGAGGGTCTGGCCGGGGGAAAGCCCGATCGAGAGCCCGGCCTCGCTCTGGCCCTTGGGCAGGCTGAAGACACCGGAGCGGACGAGCTCGGCGATGACGGACCCGTTGTAGAGGGTGAGGGCGAGCACGACCGAGGCCAGCGGCGCCGTCTGGGCGTTGACGAGGTTGCTCGTCGCGAAGTAGCCGAAGTAGGCGAAGACCATCATGAGCAGCACCGGGACGGAGCGGAAGAACTCCACGACGGCGCCGCACAACCCGCTGACCCACCGGTTGGTCGACAGCCGTCCCATCCCGAAGACGATGCCGAAGATGCCGGCGAAGACGACGGAGAGTGCGGCGGCCTTGATCGTGCCCCACAGACCGGGGATGAGGTACTGGGTCCACACCTCCGGGTCGGTGACGAAGGGCGACCACATGTAGCCCTGGAGCTGGTTGGACTCGCCCATCTTGCGGACCACGAGGAAGGCGACGCCGAGGGCGATGACCACCCCGATGACGGTGAGGATGGCGTGCCGACGCCGGGCCCTGGGGCCGGGCGCATCGAACAGGACGATCTCGGAGCTCATCGCTTCACCGCCAGGCGCTGGGAGAGGTGGGTGAACAGGACGCCGAGCGGGAGCGTGAGGATGACGAAGCCGAGGGCGAAGAGGAAGAACGTCGGCAGGCTGGCCCCCTCGTTCTCCGTGATCTTCGCCAGCAGCCCGGCCGCCTCGGACGTGCCGAGGATGACTGCGGCGACCGTCGTGTTCTTGATCAGGGCGATGAGCACCGAGCCCAACGGGGCGACCGCGCCGCGGAACGCCTGGGGAAGGAGCACCTCCGTCAGCGACTGGTTGAACGTCAGTCCGATGGAGCGGGCTGCCTCGGCCTGACCTGCGGGCACCGTGTTGACGCCACTGCGCAGTGCCTCACAGACGAAGGCTGCGTGGTAGATCGCCAGCATGATGACGGCCCACAGGTAGGCGTTGCGGCTCAGGTCCTGGCTGAGGGAGACGCCGAGGATGAGGGAGACGCCGAGGATGCTGAAGACCATCAGCAGGGTCAGCGGGGTGTTGCGGAAGATGTTGACGTAGCTCGTGCCGAGCAGTCGCAGGACCCGGACGGGAGACACGCGCAGAACCGCGATGACCGTGCCGAGGACCAGCGCGCCGATGGCGGACAGCGCGGAGAGTTGGATGGTCACCCAGAAGGCGCCGAGGATGTCGTACTTGCTCAGGATGTCGCCCATGCGTCACCTCTCGTGGTGAGCCGGTCCGCGGGATACCGGCAGCGTGGGCTGCCGGCATCCCGCGAGCGGTGGTCCGGGTCAGGCGCAGGCGGCCGGGGTGGGGGGGTTGTCCGCGCCGGGCTTGTAACCGGCGGCGCCGAGGTTGTCATCGACGGCCTTCTGCCAGGAGCCGTCCGAGATCATCGTCTTGATCGCGTCGGTGATCTTCTGGCACATGGCGGTGTCGCCCTTCTTGATGCCGATCCCGTAGTTCTCCGTGGAGAACGGGTTGCCGACGACCTTGAGCTTG
>JBBRGO010000336.1:0-2850 GCA_038224055.1 Actinomycetales bacterium | reverse complement strand
CTCGACGACGCGCTGATGCGCGACCTGGCCGACCAGGCGCGCGAGCTCGGCATGACCGCGCTCGTCGAGGTCCACGACGCGGCCGAGCTCGACCGGGCCCTGGCCATGTCGCCGTCCCTCGTCGGCGTCAACGCCCGCAACCTCAAGACCCTGCGGGTGGATCCGACGACGGTGACCGACCTGCTACCCCGCATCCCCGCCAACGTCGTCGCCGTGGCCGAGTCCGGCGTGACCGGCCCCGACGACGTCGTCACCTACGTGCGTGCCGGAGCCGGCGCAGTCCTCGTCGGAGAGGCCCTCGTCACCGGGGGTGACCCGACGGCCGCCGTCACCGAGTTCATCGAGGCCGCTGCCGCGGCCCGCCAGGACGACGTGCACGATCTGGACCACCAGGACCACCAGGACGACAGACAGACAGTGGAGTGAGCATGACCACCGGCACGACCCGCACGAGCACCGACGCCGACACCGACACCGTCGTCCCGCAGCCGCCCGACCACCCGCAGCCGGGCCGGTTCGGCGCCTTCGGCGGCCGCTACGTGCCCGAGGCCCTCGTCCCGGCCCTCGAGCAGCTCGAGGAGGTCTGGCGCAAGGCCGTCGTCGACCCCGCCTTCGTCGGGGAGCTCGAGCGGCTCCACCGCACCTACACCGGCCGGCCGAGCATCCTCACCGAGGTGCCGCGCTTCGCGGAGCACTGCGGCGGGGCCCGGGTCATCCTCAAGCGCGAGGACCTCAACCACACCGGCTCGCACAAGATCAACAACGTGCTCGGTCAGGCCCTGCTCACCAAGCGGATGGGCAAGAAGCGCGTCATCGCCGAGACCGGCGCCGGCCAGCACGGCGTCGCGACCGCGACGGCCGCCGCCCTGCTCGGCCTCGACTGCGTCATCTACATGGGCCGCAAGGACACCGAGCGCCAGGCGCTCAACGTCGCCCGGATGCGCCTGCTCGGCGCGGAGGTCGTCCCCGTCGACCACGGCAGCAAGACGCTCAAGGATGCCGTCAACGAGGCCTTCCGCGACTGGGTCGCCAACGTCGAGACGACCCACTACGTCCTCGGCACCGTGACCGGCCCGCACCCCTTCCCCGAGATGGTCCGCGACTTCCACCGGATCATCGGCGTCGAGGCCCGCCAGCAGGTGCTCGACCTCGTCGGCCACCTGCCCGACGTCGTCGTCGCGTGCGTCGGCGGCGGCTCCAACGCGATGGGCATCTTCCACCGCTTCCTCGACGACCGCGAGGTGCGCCTCGTCGGCATCGAGGCCGGTGGCTCCGGCGTCGCGTCCGGCAAGCACGCCTCGCGCTTCTCGACCGGCGTGCCCGGCGTGCTCCACGGCGCCTTCACCTACGTCATGCAGGACGAGGACGGCCAGACCATCGACTCCCACAGCGTCTCGGCCGGTCTGGACTACCCGAGCGTCGGCCCCGAGCACGCCCACCTGCTTGACTCGGGTCGGGCCGAGTACCGTCCCGCCACCGACACCGAGGCGATGGACGCCTTCGCCCTGCTCTGCCGCACCGAAGGCATCCTCCCGGCCATCGAGAGCGCCCACGCGCTCGCCGGGGCGATGGTGCTCGGCCGTGAGCTCGGCCCCGACGCCGTCATCCTCGTCAACCTCTCCGGGCGGGGTGACAAGGACGTCCACACCGCCGCGGCCTGGTTCGGCCTCGTCGACGAGGACGGCGCCGCACGCCTGCCCGACGACAAGGACACCGACGACGCGTCCCCGGAGTCCGCCCCGGAGTCGACCCCGCAGTCGAGCCCGGAGTCGAGCCCGGAGTCGAGCGTCACCGACCAGCCCGCCGACGACGGCGCCAAGGGCATGGGGGTGCAGGCATGAGCGTCGCTGCCGTCCTCGAGCAGTGCCGCGCCGAGGGGCGGGCCGCGCTCATCGGCTACCTCCCCGTCGGCTTCCCGACCGTCGAGGGCTCGATCGCGGCGATGCGCGTCCTCGTCGAGTCCGGCGTCGACATCGTCGAGATCGGCGTCCCCTACAGCGACCCCGTCATGGACGGGCCCGTCATCCAGGATGCCGCCGTCCGCGCCCTCGAGGGGGGCGTGCACCTCTCCGACATCTTCACCGCCGTCGAGGCCGTCTCCGCCGCCGGTGCGAGCGCGCTCGTGATGACCTACTGGAACCCCGTCCTGCGCTACGGCGTCGAGCGCTTCGCCGGTGACCTCGCCGCCGCCGGGGGAGCGGGCCTGATCACCCCCGACCTCATCCCCGACGAGGCCGGCGCGTGGATCGAGGCGGCCGACGCGTACGACCTCGACAAGGTCTTCCTCGTCGCCCCGAGCTCGACCCCCGAGCGGCTCGCGAGCGTCACCGCTCAGTGCCGCGGCTTCGTCTACGCCACCGCCGTGATGGGGGTGACCGGTGCCCGCGCCAGCGTGGGGGCCGCGGCCGACGCCCTCGTCAGCCGCACCCGTGAGGCGACCGACCTGCCGGTCTGCGTCGGTCTCGGCGTGTCCACGGGCGACCAGGCCGCCGAGGTGGGCCGCTACGCCGACGGGGTCATCGTCGGCTCCGCCCTCGTGCGCTGCCTCACCGAGGCCGAGAGCCCCGAGGCCGGTCTCGAGGCCCTCGGAGCGCTCGCCCGTGAGCTCGCCGACGGCGTGCGGAGGGGGCGGGCATGAGCGCGCTGAGCGGCATACCCGCGCTGGCGACGATGCTCCCCGCCGAAATCCCCTCGCCGAGCGTCGGGGTCTGGCACCTCGGCCCGCTGCCGATCCGCGGCTACGCGATGTGCATCCTCGCCGGCATCGTCGTCGCCGTCTGGCTGACCCAGCGGCGCCTCGAGGCCCGCGGCTACCGCAAGGGCGTGGCCGTCGACATCTCCGCCTGGGCG
>JBBRGO010000335.1:0-2856 GCA_038224055.1 Actinomycetales bacterium | reverse complement strand
ATCCTGCGCGAGCTCGCCGACGCCGTCGGGGCCACCGCGCACCTCACCGTCGCCGAGGGGGAGGAGGCGCTCGCCCTCGTCGTCGTCGAGCCGACGTGGACCGACTTCCACGTGGCCTACCGGTCCGGGGCGCGCCACCCGCTCGACCAGGGCGCTGCCGGTCGGGCGATCATCGCCGGGCGTGCAGGCAGGACCGAGGTCGTCGCCACCGACGGCGAGCTCCAGTCCGGAGCCCACGGGCTGGCGGTCCCCCTGCCCACCTCGGGTGGCCCCGGTCTCGGCGACGCGTCGGTCGGCGTGGTCGCGCTCGCCCCCCTCGACCGCGCGACGGTCGGCCCCCACCTGCACCGGGCCGCCCGGGACCTCGGCCTGGTCCTGCGCTGACCCCCACTCGAGTGGGCGCCCAACCTCACGCGTGGGTGAGGGGCGCGCACTCGAGTTGCTAGTCGGTGACGGTGGGGGAGCCGACGAGGCGGATTCCGGCGCCGGCCAGCTGCTCGAGGGCCGCGTCCGTCGTCGGTCGTGCGACCCCGGCGGTGAGGTCGAGCAGGACGGTGGTCGCGAAGCCGGCCTCCCGGGCATCGAGGGCGGTGGCCCGCACGCAGTGGTCGGTCGCGATGCCGACGACGTCGACGTGCTCGACGTCGCGGGCCCGGAGCCAGTCGGCCAGCGAGCTCGCGTCCGCGTCGTTGCCCCGTCCCTCGAACCCGCTGTAGGCAGCGGCGAACTCGCCCTTGCGGAAGACCGCCTCCACCTGCCGGACCGCGCCGGCGAGGGCGGGGTGGAACTCGGCGCCCTCGCTGTCGGCGACGCAGTGCACGGGCCACGAGTCGACGTAGTCGGGGGTGTCGGAGAAGTGCGCACCCGGGTCGACGTGCCAGTCGGCGGTCGCGACGACGTGGGAGTAGTCGGCGGCATGGTGGATCACGTGCTGTGTGATCTCCGCGGCGACGGCCGCGCCCCCGGCGACGGCGAGCGACCCGCCCTCGCAGAAGTCGTTCTGCACATCGACGATCACCAGGGCGCGGACCTCGGGTCGGAGGTCGTCGCCCTCGGTGGGCTCGGTGGGGTCAGCGGGGCTCGGTGACATCTCAGTCCTCCTGGTAGATGGTCGGGATGACGGGCTCGCCGCGGGACAGCTGGGTGGCGGCCCTCGGCAGCTCGGCCCGCGAGGCCTGGTGGCGCTCGCGGGCGGTGTGGATGTCCTGCGCTGCCACGACCTCACCGTCGCGGACGAGGTGGACCATGAGGGCCCGGTCGTCGCCGTCGTCGACGGGGCGCTCGCCGACCCCGATGACCTCGGCCTGGGCGATCCCGGTCGCGCCTCGCCGACGCAGCGCCCACTTCCGGCCGCCCACGGTGGCCTTGTCCTTGCTCTTCTTGGCCACGCCCTGCATGACGCCGGAGCCGTCCTCGCGCTGGACGAGCTTGTAGACCATCGAGGCGGTCGGGGCGCCGGACCCGGTGACGAGCGCCGTGCCGACGCCGTATCCGGTGACGGGCCCCGCGGCCAGGCCGGCGATCGCGTACTCGTCGAGGTCGGAGGTGACGATGATCCCGGTCCCCGTGTGGCCGGCGGCGTCCAGCTGGGCGCGCACCTCCGTGGCCTGGATGAGCAGGTCGCCGGAGTCGAGCCGGACGGCGCCGAGCTCGGGCCCGGCCACCTCGAGGGCGACCTCGACGGCCTGCCGCACGTCGTAGGTGTCGACGAGCAGGGTCGTGCCCGCGCCGAGTGACTCGACCTGTGCGGTGAAGGCCGCGCGCTCGGAGTCGTAGAGGAGGGTGAAGGCGTGCGCGGCCGTGCCCGTCGTGGGGACGCCGTGCCGGCGTCCTGCCTCGAGGTTGCTCGTGGCCGTGAACCCCGCGATGTAGGCCGCTCGGGCCGCGGCCACCGCCGACTCCTCGTGCGTGCGTCGCGAGCCCATCTCGATGACCGGTCGGTCCCCGGCCGCCGACGTCATCCGCGAGGCTGCCGACGCGATCGCCGTGTCGTGGTTGAGGATCGACAGGGCGAGCGTCTCGAGCAGGACGCCCTCGGCGAAGCTCGACTCGACGACGAGGACCGGGGACCCGGGGAAGTAGCAGTCGCCCTCGGCGTAGCCGCTCACCTGGCCCCGGAAGCGGTAGTCGGCGAGGAAGTCCACCGTCGCCGTGTCGACCACGTGGTGGTCCGACAGGAAGCGCAGCTCGTCGTCGCCGAAGCGGAAGTCCCGCAGGGCGTCGAGGAACCGGCCGGTCCCGGCCACCACCCCGTACCGGCGGCCGTCGGGAAGGCGGCGGGCGAAGACCTCGAAGACGCAGCGCCGGTGCGCCTCGCCCGAGGCCAGGGAGGCCTGCAGCATGGTCAGCTCGTAGTGGTCGGTCATCAGCGCGGTGCTCACCGTGGCAGCCTACGGCCGTGGGGAATGCGTGTCCCGGGGGCCCGTCGCGTCCTAGGGTGGTGCGGTGACCGACACCCAGCTGTCCCTCGCCCCGGCCACCGAGGAGGTCGTCGAGGCCGACGCGCAGGTCGCCCCGGACCTGCCGTGGGTGACCCTCGTCTGGAACGACCCCGTCAACCTGATGAGCTACGTGACGTGGGTCTTCGAGACCTACTTCGGCTACGACCGGCCGAAGGCGGAGAAGCTGATGCTGGACGTCCACCTCAAGGGCCGGGCCGTGGTCTCCAACGGCCCGCGGGAGTCGATGGAGCGTGACGCCGAGGCGTTGCAGGGTTACGGGCTGTGGGCCACCTTCGAGAAGGACACCTGATGGCCCGCGCGTTCCTGCCGGAGGACGACGTCTTCGTGGCGGTGCTCGACGAGACGGAGCGCGTCGTGCTCTCTGGCCTCATGCAGCAGACCCGGCTGCTGCTCT
>JBBRGO010000334.1:0-2876 GCA_038224055.1 Actinomycetales bacterium | reverse complement strand
AGCCCACTCCGAGACCGACGTCGAGGCGCCGGAGCCGCTGTCGGTCGGCGAGCCGATCGTCGACGAGTTCGCCGTCGACGTCGAGACGGCGCTGCGCCCGGTCGCGGCGACGGAGCCGAGCGACACCGCCGAGGTCAGCGATTCCGCCGAGGTCAGCGAGTCCGCCGAGTCCGCCGAGGCAACTGGCGCGGAGGCCGCCGAGCCCACGGACTGAGCTCTGCGGCATACGCCGCAGGGGGATGCGGGTCAGGCGGCGTCGCGGGCGTTGCCCCGGCCGCGACGCACGTAGGTCCAGCCGAGCGCGCCGAGGACGATCCCGGTCACGCACGTCCAGGGCCACCAGTCGCGCGACCCGGTGTGCAGCGCGGGGACGAGCACGCTGACGACGAGGGCGAGCACCCACACGAGGATGCCGACCTCGATGATCCGCAGGACCGGGACGTGCACGGCGGCCAGGGCCGGGTCGTCATCGGGGATCGGCTGCTCTCGGGTCGGCTCGGCGGTCACGGGCCCAGCCTAGGGCGAGTGGCGACGAGCACGGATCGGTCGCCGCGGAAATAGTTAGCCGGGGTAATGAGTTAGGCTAATCATCTGACCGAACGTGAATGATCCAGGACTCCCATTGCGTACCAAGACACTGACCCGAGGCGAGCTCGTCGCTCTCTCGAGCGACATCCGGCTGGCGTGCATGCGCATCTCCCGCCGGGTCCGCTTCGAGTCCGACCGCGACCTGCCGCCGCACCACTTCTCCGTGCTCGCGCGGCTGGAGAAGACCCCACGCACCAACAGCGAGCTCGCCGAGATCGAGCGGGTGTCCGCGCCGAGCATGAAGCGGTCCACCAACTGCCTCGTCGACCTCGGCTACGTCGCCCGTGCCGACGACCCCACGGACGGCCGGCAGGTCATCCTGTCGCTCACCGTCACGGGCCGACACGCCCTCGAGGGCAGCCGGCGCCAGCGCGACGAGTGGATGCTCGCCCGCTTCGAGCAGCTCACCGAGCAGGAGCGCGAGCTGCTCCAGCGAGCCGCGGCCGTGCTCGACAAGGTGGCGAGCGAATGAGCCCGACCTTCTCCTCGCTCGGCATCCGCAACTACCGCGTCTACGCCTCCGGTGCGATCGTCTCCAACGTCGGCACCTGGATGGGCCGCGTCGCCCAGGACTGGCTCGTCCTCACCGTCCTGACCGACCATTCCGCCAGCGCGCTCGGTCTCGTCACCGGGCTGCAGTTCCTGCCGTTCCTGCTGCTCGCGCCGTGGGCCGGGATGCTCGTCGACCGTTTCGCGAAGCGGCGCATCCTCTTCCTCACCCAGACCTCCCTGCTCGCCACGGCCCTGCTCCTCGCCGTGCTCACCGCGACCGGGGTCGTGCAGCTGTGGCAGGTCTACGCCCTCGCGTTCCTGCAGGGGGTCGCGACAGCGGTGGACAACCCGGCTCGTCAGACCTTCGTGTCCGAGATGGTCGACACCGACCACCTGTCCAATGCCGTGGCGCTCAACAGCGCCTCGTTCAACCTCGGCCGCCTCGTCGGTCCCGCCGTGGCCGGTCTCGTGATCGCCGCCTTCGGCATCTCGCCCGCGCTGTTCGTCAACGCCGCCAGCTTCCTCTTCGTGCTCGTCGCACTCACCCGGATGAATGCCTCCGCGCTGACCCCCTCGCCCCGGGCCCGGGGCAAGGGCCAGATCCGTGAGGGTCTGCGCTACGTCCGAGGGCGGCCGGACCTCATCCTCATCATGGCGCTCGTCTTCGTCCTCGGGACCTTCGGGATGAACTTCCAGATGACGATGGCGCTGATGGCGACCAAGGTCTTCGACAAGGGCGCCGGCGAGTTCGGCCTGCTCGGCTCGATCATGGCGGTCGGTTCGCTCGCGGCCGCTCTGATGTCGGCCCGACGTGCCCGGCCGCGGCTGCGGGTCCTCGTCGTGGCGCTCATCGGGTTCACGGTCTCGACGGCGCTGCTGACGACGGCCCCGACCTACCTGCTCTTCGGCCTCTACCTCGTGCCGACCGGCCTCGCCGCGCTCACGGCCCTGACGACAGCGAACGCGATGGTCCAGATCAGCGTCGACCCGGTGATGCGCGGCCGGGTGATGGCGCTCTACATGGCGATCTTCATGGGCGGCACGCCCGTCGGGGCGCCGATGATCGGCTGGATCGGCGACGCGTGGGGTCCCCGCTGGACGATCGCGATCGGCACGATCATGGTCGGACTCAGCGTCGTCGCGGTGTTGCTGTGGATCTCGCGCAGGGAGAATGTCTCCGTGGACTTCCAGACCCGTCGTCGGCCCCGCTTCCGGGTGCGCCTCACCTCCGAGGTGCCCGCAGCCCCCGAGGTCGCCAAGTGAGCTTCAAGTTCCGCCACCGGGTGACCGTGGCGGCCCTGGCGCTGTTCGTGCTCATCGCCGTCGTCGCGGCTGTCGTCGGCCGCTGAGGCGCTGCCCCTCGCCGGTTCGAGGTATGCCGCCGCGACCTTTCACCTCGACCCGCCGGAGGCTCCCGACCCGCACGTTTGGTAGCCCGGGCGACGTGAGAGGCGGGCCCGACCGTGTGGTCGGACCCGCCTCGTGCCCGAGGGCCGGTCTGCGTCAGGACAGCTGCGACACGACGTGGTCGACCGCCTTGGTGAGGGTGCTCACGTCCTCCGGGTCGACGGCCGGGAACATCGCGACGCGCAGCTGGTTGCGGCCGAGCTTGCGGTAGGGCTCGACGTCGACGATGCCGTGGGCGCGCAGCACCTTGGCGACGGCGGCGGCGTCGATCGCGTCGTCGAGGTCGATCGTGCCGACGACCTGGCTGCGGGCGGCCGGGTCGGTGACGTAGGGCGTGGTCCAGGACGTCTGCTCGGCCCAGTCGTAGAGGCGCGAGCTGGAGTCCTTCG
>JBBRGO010000333.1:0-2891 GCA_038224055.1 Actinomycetales bacterium | reverse complement strand
CATGCGCCTCGCCGAGGAGATGGGCGAGCCGGAGGGTGAGGAGTCGACCGGGTCGCCGAGCGTGTCCGTCAGCTGAGGTGCGTCCCCCCGTCCCCACGCGCACGAGGTATGCCGTCCTGCGCGACCTCGCGGAGCGTGTTGTTGCACTGCGGCCCGGTGAGCGGCTGGCCGTGGCCGTCGACGGGTTCGACGGGGCCGGCAAGACCGTGCTCGCCGACGAGCTCGCCGGGGTGATCGGTGCCGTCGACGGTGCTCGGGGCGTGCTCAGGGTCTCGATCGACGGCTTCCACCGGCCGCGGGCCGAGCGTGTCGCCCGGGGCCGCGGTCCCGAGACCTTCTACGAGGACTCCTACGACTACGACGCGTTCCGTGGCGCGGTCATCGAGCCGTTCCGGCGCGGGGCACCGGTCACCCCGGCCGTCAACGACGTCGAGGCCGACCGTCCCGTGCGCCCGGAGCCGGTCGCCGTCGGGGCCGACACGGTGCTCCTCGTCGACGGGATCTTCCTGCAGCGACCGGAGCTCGCCGACGCCTGGGACGCCGCGGTCTGGGTCGAGGTGCCTTTCGCCGTGTCGGTGCCGCGTGGGAACGCTCGCTACCGCGGCCACGACCCGGACCCGGGGGCCGCGTCGAACCTGCGCTACGTCGGTGGTCAGCGGCTCTACCTCGCTGTCGCCGACCCGCGCGCCCGCGCGACGTGGGTCGTGGACAACACCGACCTGGACACGCCCCGGCTGCTCTGACCAGCGTGGGGGGATGACACTGGGCGCGCGGACAGGCAGGCTGAGCACGTGCTGCGCCAACGTCTCCCGGTGCGACCGCTGACGGCGGCCGACCACGATGCCGCTCTGGCGCTCTGCGCCCGGGACCGGGCAGCGAGCGTGTTCGTCGCAGCACGGATCGAGGAGGGAGCCCTGCGCCGCACCCCGGGCTCGGTCCTCGGCCACTTCACCGAGGGGACGTTGACGGGCCTCGCCTGGGCCAGTGCCAACATCGTCCCCGTCGGGCTCGACGAGAGCGGTCTCGACGCCCTCGCGATGAAGGTGTCCCGGATGCGCCGCCAGTGCGCGTCGCTCTTCGGCCCGTCGGACCAGATCGCGGGGCTCTGGCACCGACTCGGGCCGTCGTGGGGGCCGGTCCGGGCGATGCGCTCCTGCCAACCCCTGCTCGCGACCTCGACCCGTCCGTCGAGCCTCGATGTGGCCGTGGACGACCTCGTGCGTCCGGCCCGCCACGACGAGGTGTCCCTCGTCCTGCCCGCGGCGGCCCACATGTTCACTGAGGAGATCGGCTACCCGCCGTACTCCGGGTCCGACCGCGGCTACCGGGCCAGCATCGCCGGCCTCATCCGTCAGGGCCACACCTTCGTCCGCGTCCTCGACGGGGAGGTCGTCTTCAAGGCCGACGTCGGGTCCCTCGCCATCGGCTGTGCACAGATCCAGGGGGTCTGGGTGCATCCGCGCCTGCGTGGTCAGGGACTCGCCGTACCCGCCGTGGCCGCGGTGGTCGAGCACGTGCTGTCGAACCAGGCCGACGAGGTGTCGCTCTACGTCAACGACTTCAACGCCGCGGCCCGAGCGACGTACGACCGAGTCGGCTTCAGCCGGGTGGGGACCTTCTCGACCGTGCTGCTCTGAGGCCGTCCCACCTTCGTCCCGAGCCGTAGGGTGGGCTGCATGACCTCGCGCCCGCTCCGCACCGACACCGCGGGAACCGGTCGCGGCGGTCTGGGCCTCGCTGCCGCCTTCGCCACCTCCGGGGTGCTCCACGTCATACGGCCCGAGGTCTTCGAGCCCATCGTCCCTCGTGCGCTACCTGCCGCTCGGACGCTGGTCTACGTCTCCGGCGTCGCCGAGATTCTCTGCGCGGCAGGACTGCTGGTCCCGAGCACCCGTCGGGTGGCCGGCATCGTCTCGGCAGGCCTGCTCCTCGCGGTCCTGCCCGCCAACGTCACGATGAGCGCGCAGGCCAAGCGACGCCTCGACCGCACTCCCGACGACCTCACCCGCAAGGCGTTCTTCGTCGCCACGCTGGTGCGCCTGCCGCTGCAGCTGCCGATGATCCGGACCGCGCTGCGTGCGGCCGGCGTGCGGCGCCGACCCTCACCCTGACGACCAAAGGGCCCGCCCCCCTGAGGGGACGGGCCGCTTCGGTGGTGCGTGGATCGAGCTCAGGTCACTTGGTGAGAGGGCCGAGCGTCTTGTCGTTGGCGTAGGCCTCGGCAGCGTTCTCCTTGGTCACGATGACCGGGGGGAGCAGGAAGGCCGGGACGACCTTGACGCCGTTGTTGTACGACTTCTCGTCGTTGACCTCGGGCTTCTCACCCTTCTGGAGGCTCTGCACCATCTTGATCGTGTCGGCCACCAGGTTGCTGGTGTCCTTGTTGATCGTGGAGTACTGCTCGCCGGCCATGATCGACTTGACCGACTCGACCTCGGAGTCCTGCCCGGTGACGATCGGGACGGGCTTGCCGGCCGCCTTGACCGAGGTGATGATCGCGCGGGCGAGCGTGTCGTTGGGCGACAGGACGCCGTCCAGCGTGGTGCTCGTGTAGTTGGCCGTCAGCAGCGTGTCCATCCGCTTCTGGGCGTTCTCGGCCTTCCAGCCCTGGGTGACGACCTGGTTGAAGTCGGTCTGGCCCGAGGCGACCTTGAGGGTGCCGTCGTCGATCTTCGGCTTGAGGACCTTCATCGCGCCGTCGAAGAAGACCTGGGCGTTGGCGTCGTCGGGGGACCCGGCGAACAGCTCGATGTTGTACGGGCCGTTGGGCTTCTTCGCCGCCATGCCGTCGAGCAGGGCCTGGCCCTGGAGCTCACCGACCTTGAAGTTGTCGTAGGCGATGTAGTAGTCGACCGCGTCGGTGTTCTTGACGAGGCGGTCATAGGCGATGA
>JBBRGO010000332.1:0-2896 GCA_038224055.1 Actinomycetales bacterium | reverse complement strand
CGGGATGCTCACCGCGGGGATCTTCCTCGGCGAGTTCGTCGGCGCGGGCATCCCGTGGGGCCACGTCGACATCGCCGGACCGGCGTTCAACGACAAGGCGCCGACGGGCTACTGGCCCAAGGGTGGCACCGGCTTCTCGGTCCGCACCCTCGTGGGGCTCGCCGAGTCCTACCTCTGAGCCGGTCTGAGCAGGTCTGAGCAGGTCTGACACGCGGATGCACAGCACGAAGGCCACCCCGAGCGCGTCGGGGTGGCCTTCGTGCTGTCGCCGGTCGTCCAGCCGGCCGGCCGGCTCAGCCGCCGGACTTGCGCCGGAACATCTGCTGCGACTTGGCGGGTCCGTGCGAGCCACTGACCTTGGTGCGGTCGTGGTCGTCGGAGACGTCCTTCCCACCGTGGGCGTGCTTCTTGTCGAGGGCCGCGCGGAACTTGGCCTTCATGTCCTCGGTGGGGCCGGTCTCGCCATCCTGCTGTGACATCTGGAACCTCCTGGTCAACCCGCGAACAGCCGGGTCGGTGCGGACGGGGATGGGGCCCACCCTGTCACCCGAGACGCCGGCGGCGCCACCGAGATGCCCGAGCCCGCCGCTCGGCCCGGGTCAGGCGTCGCCTTTACGCTTGCGCGAGTTCCACTGACGCATCCGGTTGGGGTAGCCGGTGTGGTTGACGTCGTAGGCGGGGACGCCGAGCTTCTTGCTCAGGCCGAAGGCGTTCTTCGGCGTGCCGACCGCGCGGCGGGTCCACTCGCCGTCCCAGGCGATGAGCACGACCGTCGTCGTCGTCACGGACGTCGCGGGCTCCACGTAGGCCTCGACGCCGCGGTGCGTCGCCACGAACGTCTTGAGGTGCTCCTCGACCGCCTTCCGGTCGATCTCCATCTCGGGACCGTCGGACCGCAGTGACCGCTCGAGATCGCTGCCGTCGGCGCCGCGCTTGCGACGAGAGAACCAACCCATGGCCGCACTTTACGTGGCGCGGCGCGTCCGGAGCGCACGCCGGACCGGCCGACGCGCCCGCCCTGCTTGTGACGCGGCCGTCGATCAGTGACAAGATGCTCTTGCAGTCACGACCCCCACTTCCCTGCACGAAGGAGCCTCCTCCATGTCGGCTGATGCCGCGGACGACTACGACGTCGTCATCCTCGGCGGGGGGTCGGGCGGCTACGCCTGTGCCCTGCGGTCGGCGGAGCTCGGCCTCAGCGTCGCGCTCGTGGAAAAGGGCAAGCTCGGTGGCACCTGCCTGCACCAGGGCTGCATCCCGACGAAGGCGCTGCTCCACGCCGGTGAGGTCGCCGACACGGCGCGCGACGGGGCCCACTTCGGTGTCCGAACGACCTTCGACTCGATCGACATGCCCGCCGTCAACCGCTACAAGGACGGCGTGGTGTCTCGGCTGTACAAGGGCCTGCAGGGCCTGGTCTCGGCGGCGAGGATCACCTACGTCGAGGGAGCAGGGGTACTCGACGGCCCGCACGCGGTCCTCGTCGGGGACCGACGTCTGACCGGGCGCAACATCGTGCTCGCCACGGGTAGCGAGGCGAGGACGCTTCCGGGACTCGAGGTGGGCGGCCGGATCGCCACCAGTGAGCAGGCGCTGGGGATGGACGTCGTGCCCAACCGCGTCGTCGTGCTCGGCGGCGGCGTCATCGGCTGCGAGTTCGCCTCCATCTACAAGAGCTTCGGCTCCGAGGTCACCATCATCGAGGCCCTTCCCCGGCTCGTCGCCGGCGAGGACGAGGCCATCAGCAAGCAGCTGGAGCGGTCCTTCCGCAAGCGAAAGATCGCCTTCCGGACCGGCGTCCGCTTCGCCGGTGCCGAGCAGTCCGGCGACGTCGTTACCGTGTCGCTCGAGTCGGGCGACCCGATCGAGGCGGATCTGCTCCTCGTCGCCGTGGGGCGGGGCCCGGTCACCCGTGGGCTTGGTCTCGAGGAGGCCGGGGTGACCGTCGACCGCGGCTTCGTCCCGACCGACGAGCGGCTCCGCACCGGCGTGGAGGGCGTCTACGCCGTCGGCGACATCGTGCCCGGGCTCCAGCTCGCGCACCGTGGCTTCGCCCAGGGCATCTTCGTCGCCGAGGAGATCGCCGGGCTGGCCCCGGCCGCCATCGACGAGACGGGGATCCCGCGCGTCACCTACTGCGACCCCGAGATCGCGAGCGTCGGCCTCACCGAGGCGCAGGCGCGAGAGCAGCACGACGACGTCGAGACCTACGAGTACAACCTCGGTGGCAACGGCAAGTCACAGATCCTCGGGACGCAGGGCTTCATCAAGCTCGTCCGACGCGCGGACGGTCCGGTCATCGGCGTCCACATGATCGGGGCCCGGATGGGCGAGCAGATCGGCGAGGCCCAGCTGATCGTGGGCTGGGAAGCCCACCCCGAGGACGTCGCCGGTCTCATCCACGCACACCCCACACAGAACGAGGCCCTGGGCGAGGCACACTTGGCCCTCGCCGGGAAACCGCTGCACGCACACGCTTGAGCCAGAAACTGGGAAGAGGAGAGAACATCTCATGTCAGAACGCGTGACCATGCCGGCCCTGGGTGAGTCCGTCACCGAGGGGACCGTCACCCGCTGGCTGAAGAACGTCGGTGATCAGGTCGAGGTCGACGAGCCCCTGCTCGAGGTCTCGACGGACAAGGTCGACACCGAGATCCCTTCCCCGGTCGCGGGGACGCTCCAGAAGATCCTCGCCCAGGAGGACGACACCGTCCCCGTCGGTGCCGACCTCGCGGTCATCGGCGACGGTGAGCCCGCCGTTGGCGACGACTCCGCCGATGACTCGAGCGACTCCAGTGACTCTGCCGATGCGGAGGAGCCGGAGCCGGAGGCCCCGAGCACCGAGAAGGACGAGCAGCCCGGGACAAGTGAGCCGGAGACGGCCGAGGCGAAGCCC
>JBBRGO010000331.1:0-2930 GCA_038224055.1 Actinomycetales bacterium | reverse complement strand
TCACCGACGACGGCCTCGTCGTGCTCGCCTCCGAGTCCGGCGTCCTCGAGATCGAGCCGGAGCGGATCGTCCAGCGCGGCCGGCTCCAGCCCGGGAAGATGTTCCTCGTCGACACCGAGCACGGCCGGATCGTCAGCGACGAGGAGATCAAGACCCAGCTCGCCGCCGCCAAGCCGTACGCCGACTGGCTGCACGCCGGTCTGATCCGCCTCGCGGACCTGCCCGAGCGCGAGCACATCGTCCACACCGCCGCCTCGGTGGCCCGTCGCCAGCAGACCTTCGGCTACACGACCGAGGACCTGCGCATCCTGCTCACCCCCATGGCGAAGTCGGGCGGTGAGGCCCTCGGCTCGATGGGCACCGACACCCCGATCGCGGTGCTCTCGTCCCGTCCGCGGCTGCTCTTCGACTACTTCACCCAGCTCTTCGCCCAGGTGACCAACCCGCCGCTCGACGCGATCCGCGAGGAGCTCGTCACCTCGCTCGCCACCTTCATGGGGCCCGAGGGCAACGCCCTGTCCGCGTCGCCTGCGCACGCCCGCCAGATCGTGCTCGACTTCCCGGTCCTCGACAACGACGAGCTGGCCAAGATCGCCCACGTCAACGCCGACGGCGACCTGCCCGGCTACGCGACGCACGTCGTGCGCGGCCTCTCCGAGGTCGGCGGCGCCGCGACGGCGATGCACGACCGGCTCGAGCAGATCTTCGCCGAGGTGTCCCAGGCGATCCGGCGCGGCGCCCGCTTCGTCGTGCTGTCCGACCGCGACTCGGGCCGCGACCTCGCGCCGATCCCGTCGCTGCTGCTCACCGCCGCGGTCCACCACCACCTCATCCGCGAGAAGACCCGCACCCAG
Organism: Actinomycetales bacterium; assembly: GCA_038224055.1. Lineage (GTDB taxonomy): Bacteria > Actinomycetota > Actinomycetes > Actinomycetales > Dermatophilaceae > JBDSSS01. The sequence continues at coordinate 2,076 of JBBRGO010000331.1, read as the reverse complement.
GTCGGGCTCATCGTCGAGGCGGGCGACGTCCGCGAGGTCCACCACGTGGCCCTGCTCATCGGCTTCGGCGCCGGCGCGGTCAACCCCTACCTCGCGATGGAGACGGTCGAGGACCTCGTCCGCTCCGGGATGATCGAGGGGGTCAGCTCCGAGCAGGCGGTCAAGAACCTCATCAAGGCGCTCGGCAAGGGCGTGCTCAAGGTGATGTCGAAGATGGGCATCTCCACCGTCGCCTCCTACCGCGGCGCCCAGGTCTTCGAGGCCATCGGCCTCGCGCAGGAGCTCGTCGACCGCTACTTCGTCGGCACCGTCAGCCAGCTCGGCGGCGTCGGGCTCGACGTCATCGCCCGCGAGACCGCCGAGCGCCACGCCACCGCCTACCCGCCCGAGGGGATCCAGCAGGCGCACCGCGTCCTCGACGTCGGTGGCGAGTACCAGTGGCGCCGGGAGGGAGAGCCGCACCTCTTCGACCCGGAGACGGTCTTCCGCCTCCAGCACTCGACCCGGCAGCGCCGCTACGACATCTTCAAGCAGTACACCTCTCGCATCGACGACCACACCGAGCGGCTGATGACGCTGCGGGGACTGATGGGCTTCAAGGCGACGGGGGTCACCGGTCGCCTTCCCGTGCCGATCGAGGAGGTCGAGCCGGTCAGTGCGATCGTCAAGCGCTTCAACACCGGGGCGATGAGCTACGGCTCGATCTCCAAGGAGGCGCACGAGACCCTCGCGATCGCGATGAACCACCTCGGGGCCCGCTCCAACACCGGCGAGGGCGGCGAGGACGCGGAGCGCCTGCTCGACCCCGAGCGCCGGTCGGCGGTGAAGCAGGTGGCCTCCGGGAGGTTCGGCGTCACGAGCCTCTACCTCACCCACGCCGACGACATCCAGATCAAGATGGCGCAGGGCGCGAAGCCCGGTGAGGGTGGCCAGCTGCCCGGCCACAAGGTCTACCCGTGGATCGCCAAGACCCGGCACTCGACCCCCGGCGTGGGCCTCATCTCCCCGCCGCCGCACCACGACATCTACTCCATCGAGGACCTGGCGCAGCTGATCCACGACCTCAAGAACGCCAACCCCTCTGCCCGCATCCACGTCAAGCTCGTCAGCGAGATCGGGGTCGGCACCGTCGCGGCCGGGGTCTCCAAGGCGCACGCCGACGTCGTGCTCATCTCCGGCCACGACGGGGGCACCGGCGCCTCGCCGCTCACCTCGCTCAAGCACGCCGGCGCGCCGTGGGAGCTCGGTCTCGCGGAGGCGCAGCAGACCCTCGTGCTCAACGGCCTGCGCGACCGGATCGTCGTGCAGGTCGACGGCCAGCTCAAGACCGGTCGTGACGTCGTCGTCGCCGCGCTCCTCGGTGCCGAGGAGTTCGGCTTCGCCACCGCTCCGCTCGTCGTGTCGGGCTGCATCATGATGCGGGTCTGCCACCTCGACACCTGCCCCGTCGGCATCGCCACCCAGAACCCGGAGCTCCGGGCGCGCTTCTCCGGGAAGCCGGAGTTCGTCGAGACCTTCTTCGAGTACATCGCCGAGGAGGTCCGGGAGAACCTCGCTGCCCTCGGGTTCCGCTCGATCGAGGAGGCCGTCGGCCAGGTTTCGAGCCTCGACTTCGAGCGCGCCGTCGACCACTGGAAGGCGAGCGGGCTCGACCTCACGCCGATCCTCTCGGTGGCGGACAACCCGACCGGTGGCACGCTCTACCAGTCGAGCTCCCAGGACCACGCCCTCGACAAGGCCCTCGACAACGAGCTGCTGACGCGGGCCCTGCCCGCGATCGAGGACGGCGAGAGCGTCCGCACCGAGATCGCCGTGCGCAACGTCAACCGGACCGTCGGCACGATGCTCGGGCACCACGTCACCCGGGCCCACCCCGACGGGCTGGCCGACAACACGATCGAGCTGACCATGACCGGCTCCGGCGGGCAGTCCTTCGGCGCCTTCCTCCCGGCGGGCATCACGATGAAGCTGCTCGGCGACGCGAACGACTACGTCGGCAAGGGCCTCTCCGGTGGCCGGGTCGTGGTCCGCCCGCACCCCGATGCCGCCATCGTCGCGGAGGACAACGTCATCGCC
>JBBRGO010000330.1:0-2945 GCA_038224055.1 Actinomycetales bacterium | reverse complement strand
CGTCGCCCTCCGCCGAGTCGTCATAGGCCGCATAGGTCCGATCGGAGCCCTCGGAGCCCTCGGAGCCCTCGGAGCCCTCGGAGCCCTCGGAGCCCTCGGAGCCCTCGGAGTCACGGGCGCCGCGGCGCTCGGCCGACCTGGCGGCGGCCCTGTCTGCGGCAGCCCGGGCGAAGGACCCGACCCGGTCACCCAGCGCCCCCGCGGCGCCCGCGGCCGCAGCCCCGGCAGCGGCGAGGGAGCCCGCGCGTCGACCAGCGCCCGACCCGTCCGCATCGGAGTCGTCGTCGTCCCCGCGGTCGGTCGAGCCGACACCGACGGGAGGCATCACCCGGGTGGGGGTGTCGTCGTCCCGGCCCGCTGGCAGGTCGATGCCGCTGGCGCCGTCGGTCTCCGGGGGGGCGGAGGGCCACGGCGAGATCTGGCTGGCAAGGTCGCCGGGCGAGGTCGGGCCCCGGTGGTCGTTGAGGGTCGTCCGGCAGATGAGGTCGAGGTCGTTGGGCACACCCACGGAGATCTCGGACGGAGCGGCGAAGCCACCGACGATGGTCGGTGCGGCCTCGAGTCCGACCATGGCCGCGGTCGGTGCTGCGGGGTCGGCGGCCGCCGGCCAACGTCCGGTGAGGCCGGCATACGTCAGCCGGACGAGTCCGGCAGCGTCATCCCGGGCCGCCTGCTCGTCGGAGGAGGGGTCGGTGTCGAGGAGGGCGGCCTCGGTGGCGAGCCCACGGATCTTCACCTCACCGCCCGGCATGCGCAGCACCGAGGACGGGGTGAGGGCGAGGTGGTGGAGGCCGCGGTGACGGGCACGCTCCAGCGCGCTCGCGGTCTCACCGACGAGGCGTCGGACCTCACGGGCGGGCAGGCCACCGCTCTGGAGCAGGTGCGACATCGGCAGGGCGCCGGTCAGCGGCTCCTCGACGATGAAGCCCACGCCCCGGTCGGACCCGACGTCGAGGACGCGGACGAGCCGCGGGTCCTCGAGCCCGGCGGCGCGGCGGGCGGCGTCGAGGGCGGCCGGCGCGACGGAGGACTCCGCGGCGAAGCAGACGAGGACGACCTCGCGCTCGAGCGTGTGGTCGCTCGCGCGCCAGCGCTCGTGGTGCACGCCTTCGGACGTGCGGAAGGTCACCGCGTAGCGTCCCCCGAGCACCGTTCCAGGACCCACCCCCTGCACGTGTGTCACCTCTCCCGCCGAGTCGTGTCCTGCTCTCCTGGCCACATCCTAGGGCGCTGGCTCACCGATCCTCGGTCCTGCCGGGGGTGTGCCGCGCGGCCAATGACCCGAGGTCCGCGATTTCGTCGATCCGGGAGGTGCCCCGCATCAGGGTGCGAGCCAACCCGATGAGGAGCACGAGCCCGACGAGGGCGCCACCCACCCAGTAGATGGCCCCGTCGATGGGGTTGGCCGACACCGGGATGACGGTGGGGCTCCCGATCGGCGTGCCGTCGGCGGTTGTGAGGTAGGCGCGGAGGTCGACCTGACCGGCGGCGACCGCCGTCACGGCGACCGGCACGACGCGCTTGGAGCTGGGCCCGATCGAGATCGGACCGGGCTGCTCGTCGACAAGCATCCTCGGGTTGGTCGGCACGATCCGGAGTCGGATGTCGTCAATGGTGTAGTCGAGGTGGTTCTCGACGGTGATCTGGATCGTCCCGGTCTCCGCGAGGAAGTTGACGCTCCGCCCCACGACCTTGATCGCGCTCGTCGCGCCCCGGGTGTCGGCCGTGACGGTGGCGTTGAGCTCGACCCAGGACGCGGGGCGGTAGCGCCAGCGGACGCTCGTCAGCTCGTCGAGCAGCTCGCCGTAGGTGCGCACGAACTGGTCGCCGTCGCGGAGCACCGTCGCGACGTCGGCGATCGTGTCCTTCTCGTGGGCCAGGTCGTCGAGCCGTCGCGCCGTGAGGGTCGGGGGAGGCGCCGACGACGTCACCGGGGGGCGGGGGCTCGTGGCGCTGACGGCCCGGTCGCTGCCGCTGTCCTCGAGGAGGGAGGCGGGGTCGACGCGCTCGAGCCAGGGCGCGGTCGCGGTGGCGGCGAGGAAGGCTGCCAGCTCGGCCGGGTCGGGGTCGTAGGTGCGCGAGGCGGTGACGAGGACGGAGCGTGGTGTGCCGGGTCGCTCACCGAGCAGCACGAGGGTCTCGGCGAGATAGCGCTGGGTCGACAGGACGGCGTTGGGCTGACCGCGGGTCGGCAGCAGGGCCGAGAGCCGGGAGTCGGACCCGAGCAACCGGGTGCCACCGGTCGCGACCCGTCGAGCGGTCGGGGTGTAGGCGCCCGTCGTCGTGATCGCGTCCTGGTCGACGACGATGCCGGCGAGGGGGGGTGCGGACGATCCCGCGTAGGCCGCGGCGAGACCCGCCTCCCGGCCCTGCGGGAGGAGTCCGTCGACGGGCCACGCAATGTCCTGGCGGACCGGCTCACCGAGCACCGAGGACAAGGTGCTGCGGCGGGCGACGAGGTCGCGCACGAGAGTGTTGCCGGGGTCGCTGTCGACGGTGGCGGCCAGGTCGGCATCGGCATACGGCAGCGCCCAGAGGCTGCGGCCCGTGAGGCCGGTGGCGAGGTCGCCCGCGAGCGCGGAGATGGTCGGGGTCTGCGCCGGGCCGCCCCCCGGAGTGCCGGTCGCCACGGGAGGGTGGTCGCGCCGGCTGCCGGGGTGGCGGGGGTCGGTGTGGCGGGGGTCGGGGTCGTCGGGTCCGAGGCGGTCGTCGTGTCGGGGCTGGGGACCGCCGGTGTGGTGGGGGTGCCCGTCACTCCCGTCGTCGCTCCCGTCGTCGCTACGGGTGTCGGCGTGGGGGACGTGGGGGTCGGGCCCGGGCCGACGGCCCCGCCGCCGACCCGGGCGGGGTCCGGCCCGAGGACGGCGGGGTCGACCGCGAGGGCGACCGGGGTGTCCCGGGTGCCGTCGATGATGCGACGCACGCGGGACTCCGGTCCGATCACC
>JBBRGO010000329.1:0-2974 GCA_038224055.1 Actinomycetales bacterium | reverse complement strand
GGCCCGACTATCGACGTGACGGGAGCGGGCGGCATACGTCAGTCTTGCCTGCGTGGGCCACGTCGACATCAACGCCATCTCCTTCACCCTGCCCGACGGCAGGCCGCTGCTGGGCAGCGTCTCGTTGCGCGTCGGGGAGGGGGCCAAGGTCGCGCTCATCGGGCCCAACGGCACCGGCAAGACGACCCTGACCCGGATCGTCGCCGGCGACCTCGCCGCCCACGAGGGCGCCGTGACCCGGTCGGGGGGACTCGGGGTGATGCGGCAGTTCATCGGCAAGGTCCGCGACGAGACGACGGTGCGCGACCTGCTCGTGTCGGTGGCGCCGGAGCGGATCCGGCTCGCGGCGGAGGAGATCGACCGCACCGAGCTCGCGATGATGGAGCGCGACGAGGAAGCCGACCAGATGGCCTACGCGCACGCCCTCGTCGAGTGGGGCGAGGCCGGCGGCTACGAGCAGGAGACGCTCTGGGACCAGTGCACCGTGGCCGCACTCGGCATCCCCTACGAGCGGTGTCAGTGGCGGGCCGTGACGACGCTGTCCGGTGGTGAGCAGAAACGCCTCGTCCTCGAGGCGCTGCTGCGCGGGCCCGAGGAGGTGCTGTTGCTCGATGAGCCGGACAACTACCTCGACGTGCCGACCAAGCGGTGGCTCGAGGACGCCCTCGTCGCCTCGCCCAAGACGGTCCTGTTCATCAGCCACGACCGCGAGCTGCTGGACCGCGTGGCAACCCGGATCGCGACCCTCGAGCCCGGCGGTGCGGGTGCGAGCCTGTGGGTGCACCCGGGTCGTTTCGCCGGCTACGCCCGGGCGCGCGACGACCGGAACTCCCGGCTCGAGGAGCTGCGCCGGCGTTGGGACGAGGAACACCTCAAGCTGAAGACGCTCGTGCAGACGCTCAAGGTGAAGGCGAAGTTCAACGACGGGATGGCGTCGCGCTACCAGGCCGCCCAGACGCGGCTCGCCAAGTTCGAGCAGGCCGGGCCGCCGGAGGAGACGCCGTCGACGCAGAAGCTGACGATGCGGCTCTCCGGGGGGCGCACCGCGAAGCGAGCCGTGGTTGCCACCGGGCTCGAGCTGACCGGCCTGATGAAGCCCTTCGACCTCGAGGTCTGGTACGGCGAGCGGGTCGCGATCCTCGGCTCGAACGGGTCGGGCAAGTCACACTTCCTCCGGCTGCTCGCCTGCGGGGGCAGCGACCCCGAGCCGGAGCACCGTCCCGTCGGAGACGTGCGTCCCGTCCCCGTCGAGCACGGGGGTCTCGTGCGGCTCGGCTCCCGGGTCCGCCCCGGGTGGTTCGCCCAGACCCACGACCACCCCACGCTGATGGGACGGACCCTCCTCGAGATCCTGCACCGGGGCGATGAGCACCGCCCGGGTAAGCCGCGCGAGGAGGCGGCCCGAGCCCTCGACCGCTACGAGCTCGCTCGCTCGTCCGAGCAGCGCTTCGAGTCGCTCTCGGGTGGGCAGCAGGCCCGCTTCCAGATTCTGCTGCTCGAGCTGTCGGGGGCGACGATGCTACTGCTGGACGAGCCGACCGACAACCTCGACCTCCAGTCCGCCGAGGCCCTCGAGGAGGGGCTCGAGCGTTTCGAGGGGACGGTCGTCGCCGTCACCCACGACCGGTGGTTCGCCCGCGGCTTCGACCGTTTCCTCGTGTTCGGGGCCGACGGCCGGGTCTACGAGTCGGACGAACCGGTGTGGGACGAGGGGCGGGTCGCCCGCCGCCGCTGACGCCACGACGTCTCGCCTCGATCCGGCCCCGGGTCCGCGATCGGGCGCGTGATGGGAGAGGGTGGGTCCATGCCTTCTGCACAAGGAAACCTCACCTGGGTCCCGGCCGGCGACCGGCCCGACCTGCTCGCCGAGCCCGTCGCGGCCGCGCTGGGCCTCGTCCCGCAGGCGAGGGTCGCCGTGATCGACGAGACCCTCGCGGACACGGCCGCGTTCTGCGCCGCCTACGACGTCGCGCCGGAGGCGTCGGCCAACTGCGTCGTCGTCGAGGCCCGCCGTGGGGAGGCCACGACGTATGCCGCCGTGCTCGTCCTCGCGACCGACCGGGCCGACATCAACCGGGTCGTGCGCAAGCACCTCGGGGCCCGGAAGATCTCGTTCGCCGACCAGGCACTGGCCCAGGAACGCACCGGCATGCGGCAGGGCGGGATCACGCCGGTCGGGCTCCCCGCGGACTGGCCCGTCCTCGTGGATGCCGCGGTGGCCGCGGCCGGTCTCGTCGTCATCGGCGCGGGGACGCGCGGTGCCAAGCTCCTGCTCGACGGAGCCGACCTGGCGCGGCTCCCGACGGGCGAGGTCATCGACCTGGCGATCCACTGAGGGTCGGATCGCGGGAGGCGACGGTCAGCCGGCGACGTCCCAGAGCATCCGCGAGCGCTCGGACGGGGTCGTGCCACCCCAGATGCCGAAGCTCTCTGGGACGCTCATCGCGTGCTGGAGGCACCGTTGCCTGACGGGGCAGGCGGCACAGACCGCCTTGGCGGCATCGGCTCGCTCGCGGCGGGCGCGCTGGCCCTCCTCGATGTCCTCGGTGAAGAACTGCTCCACGGCCTTGCCGCGGCACAGTCCCCGCTCCTGCCACTCGTAGGAGGAGACGATGGGGCGGGGGAGGCGGACGATCGAGCTCATGGGATTCCTCCTGCGGAGACGTGTGCGCTGCGTTATCTGATGCAGAACTTACGCAGAAGTTGCGCGTTGCGCAAGGTGGTGCGCAGGTTTATGCTCGGAAGAGCTCGAAGGCGGGCTGTCGGGCCGGCTATGCCTCCCGGGGTCGAGGGCGGAGGTGGTGGTGATCGTGAGCAACGAGTCGGCGGAGTCGGGATCCCACCTCGATGACCCGGGACTGACCTGGCCCGTGGGCGTCGTCGCCGAGAAGGTGGGCCTGCCGGCCTCGACGCTTCGGTCGTGGGACCGCCGCTACGGCATCGGACCGACGCTGCGCACGGAGGGGCGCCACCG
>JBBRGO010000328.1:0-3010 GCA_038224055.1 Actinomycetales bacterium | reverse complement strand
ACGTGTCGGTGCGGGAGAGGTCTCTCCGCGCTTGCCCGCGGACATCCGTCCTCGGGCCAGGTCCTCACCCGGGGCACCCCACCGCGATAGGAGGGTTGCCGGCCAGCGAGCCGGGGCTTGTCGCTGGCACTCATGACCTCCACAGAGGATACGACGGGCGGACCGTCAGGTGGGACGGGGCGTCCTCATCGTGGACAGCGGGGGGTGGGCGGGGCGGGCACCGAGACGGCGTGGGGTGGATCACGAGGACGTCCTACCAAGTCGAACTGGCGAGTAGCATCAGGTTCGTGAGCGCTGACACCGACTTCGACCTGTTCCGGATCAACGAGGACCACGAGTCCCTGCGCGAGGCCGTGCGTGCCGTCGCCCAGGACAAGATCGCGCCGTATGCCGCTGCCGTCGACGAGGACGCCCGCTACCCGCAGGAGGCCCACGACGCGCTCGTCGCCTCCGACTTCTTCGCGCCGCACGTGGCCGAGGAGTACGACGGGGTCGGGGCCGACGCGCTCGCCACCTGCATCGTCATCGAGGAGGTGGCCCGGGTCTGTGCGTCGTCGAGCTTGATCCCGGCGGTGAACAAGCTCGGCTCGATGCCGCTCATCCTCGCCGGGAGCGACGAGATCAAGGCGCGCTACCTCCCGCGGCTCGCCCGGGGCGAGTCGACCTTCTCCTACGGCCTGTCCGAGCGCGAGGCCGGCTCCGACACCTCGGCGATGAAGTGTCGGGCCCGCCGCGACGGCGACGACTGGATCCTCAACGGCCAGAAGTCGTGGATCACCAATGCCGGTGTCTCGGAGTACTACACCGTCCTCGCGGTCACCGACCCCGACGGCAAGCGCGGCAGCAACGTCACGGCATTCGTCGTGGAGAAGTCCGACGAGGGCTTCACCTTCGGGGAGAAGGAGCGCAAGCTCGGCATCAAGGGCAGCCCCACCCGCGAGCTGCACTTCGACAACGTGCGCCTGCCGGGTGACCGCGTCGTCGGCGAGGTCGGCGAGGGCCTCAAGATCGCGCTGAAGACCCTCGACCACACCCGCGTGACGATCGGTGCGCAGGCCGTCGGCATCGCCCAGGGTGCGCTCGACCACGCCGTCGCCTACGTCAAGGAGCGCCAGCAGTTCGGCAAGGCCGTCGCGGAGTTCCAGGGCGTGCAGTTCATGCTCGCCGACATGGCGATGGAGCTCGAGGCCGCCCGCCAGATGGTCTACGTCGCGGCGGCGAAGTCCGAGCGCGGCGACAAGGACCTCACCTTCTTCGGGGCGGCCGCCAAGTGCTTTGCCTCGGACATGGCGATGAAGCTGACGACCGACGCGGTCCAGCTGCTCGGGGGGGCCGGCTACACCCGGGACTTCCCTCTCGAGCGGATGATGCGCGACGCGAAGATCACCCAGATCTACGAGGGCACCAACCAGGTCCAGCGCATCGTGATGGCGCGCCAGCTCCTCAAGGCCTGATCAGCGGCATACCTCGCAGGGGTGAAGGCTTCGCGCCCCCAGGGGGGCCCGAACCCTTCACGCCTCGTCCTGCCCTGGGGGTGGGCCGAGGATCTCGAGGTGGTGCAGGGCGGCCGCATGGCCGAGCGCAGCCGGGTCGAGCGGCCGGGGGTCCGGTAGTCGTCGCTCGAGGGCCGGCTGACCGACCGCCGCCGCGAAGTCCTCGAACCCGGCCGGGGTGGTCAGCTGGAGGCAGCGCAGCGGCCGCTCCCGCCCGACCACGAACGAGTGGGCGAGCCCCTTGGGCAGCATGACGAAGTCCCCGGGGCCGGCCCCGAGACGGTCGGTGCCGCAGTGGAAGGTGGCCGTCCCCTCGAGGACGTAGAACATCTCGTCCTCGACGAGGTGCCGGTGCAGGGGCGGGGCGAACCCCGGCGGGTTGACGAACTCCGCGACGGTGAGACGTCCGCCGGTGTGCGCGCCGGTCGCCTTGAGCGTGACGAGGTTGCCGAGGAACCACAGGGACTCGCCCTCCTCGGCGGTGAGGACGTACGGCGTGGACGGGCCCATCCCTGCAGCCATCTCGACACTCCTCGAAATCACCATCATCACAGTATTGTGAATATCTGGATAGTATGGCGACATGGTGGAGAAGTCCAGACCCCGGCCGTACCGGTCGCGCATCCGCGAGGACTCGGCCCGTCGTACTCGGGAGGCGATCGTGTCCGCCGCGACCACGCTCTTCGTGGAGAACGGCTACGTGGGCACGTCCTGGGATGCCGTGGCCGAGGCCGCTGGGGTGTCCCGGCCGACGGTCGTCTCCGCCTTCGGGACCAAGGCCGCGCTGCTGTCCCGGGTGCTCGACGAGGCACTGGCCGGGGACGACGACCCGGTGCCCGTCCGGGACCGGCCGTGGTTCCGGCCCGTGTGGGAGGCGACCACCGCGGCGACGACCCTCACGGCATACGCCCGCGTCTGTGTCCTCATCGCGGGCCGGGCCTCGGGTGTCGTCGAGGCCCTCCACCGCGCCGCCGACTCCTCGCCCGACGTCGACGCGCTCTGGGAGTCGTGGCGCAGGGGGCGCCGGGCCGGCGCCGCCATGGTGGTCGGCCACCCACCCCTCGCCCGCGCCCTCCGAAAGGGTCCTGCCACGGAGCGCGCCGTCGACGTCCTGTGGACCCTGAACGATCCACACCTGTATGCCGACCTCGTCACGCGAGCCGGGTGGGCCGAGGACGAGTTCGAGGCCTGGCTGGCCCGAACCATGCGCAGCGTCCTCCGGTGAGCAGGGTCAACCGCCACCGGTGACGTGGTCACCCGCGGCCGAGACCGGGCAGAGTCGCGCGGCCCCGCGTGAGGCGTTTTTCCACAACTTCGGGATTCTCGACCCCGGGGTCTGCCCATTGGTCCTAACCTGAACGAGCCGAGCTGCGAGGGTCGGTGCACGACCTGGGGCCATGAGTCACATGTCACGTGTCAGGGGACAGGGATGTCGACGCACGAAGCCGTTCGGACCGTCGAGGGCGAGGTCCGGGAGCTGATCCGGCGCTCCGGGCTGGACCCCGCCCGGGACTCGA
>JBBRGO010000327.1:0-3036 GCA_038224055.1 Actinomycetales bacterium | reverse complement strand
AGGTGGCCGAGCTGCTCGGCACCGAGCTGGTGCCGACGAGTGCCTACGACTTCGCCAACGGCGAGGTCTACGTCCGATACGAGGAGTCCGTGCGCGGCTCGGACGCCTTCGTCCTGCAGAGCCACACCGCGCCGATCAACGAGTGGATCATGGAGCACCTGCTCATGGTCGACGCGCTCAAGCGCGCGTCCGCCAAGCGGATCACCGTCGTGCTGCCCTTCGACGGCTATGCCCGCCAGGACAAGAAGCACCGCGGCCGCGAGCCGATCTCGGCCCGGCTGATGGCTGACCTGTTCAAGACGGCCGGGGCCGACCGGCTGATGGCCATCGACCTGCACACGGCGCAGATCCAGGGCTTCTTCGACGGCCCGGTCGACCACCTCATGGCGCTCTCGACGCTCTCTGACCACGTCGCCAAGAAGTACGGACACCTCGATCTCGCCGTCGTCTCACCGGACGCCGGTCGGATCAAGGTCGCCGAGGACTGGTCGGCCCGCCTCGGCGGCGTGCCGCTCGCCTTCATCCACAAGACGCGCGACATCAACCGGCCCAACGAGGTCGTCGCCAACCGCGTCGTCGGTGAGATCAAGGGTCGGGTCTGCGTCCTCGTCGACGACATGATCGACACGGCCGGCACGATCACCAAGGCCGCGGACGCCATCCTCGACCAGGGCGCGAGCGCCGTCGTCATCGCCGCGACCCACGCGATCCTCTCCGGGCCGGCCGTCGACCGACTCAAGGCCTGCCGGGTCGACGAGGTCGTCGTCACCAACACGCTCCCGATCCCCGAGGACCGCCAGTTCGACAAGCTGACCGTCCTGTCGATCGCCCCGCTCGTCTCGATGGCGATCCGCGAGGTCTTCGAGGACGGCTCGGTCACGAGCCTCTTCGACGGCCGCGCATAGCCCTCGGGGAGCTCGTCACGGCGGGTCGTCCCCGCGGGCCCGCTCGGCCTCGAGGAGCGCGTCGAGGTCGGTGAGACGGTGGCGCTGCTGGAGCGGTCGGGCCATCCGTGGGTTGCCCTCGAGACGGTCGGCGGTGCGGTCGAGCAAGGCCCAGTAGCCGGCGGTGAACGGGCAGGCGTGCTCGCCGACCCGCTTCTTCGGGTCGTAGCGACAGTCGCCGCAGTAGTCGCTCATCCGGTTGACGTAGGCGCCGCCCGAGACGTAGGGCTTGGTCGCCATCGCGCCACCGTCGGCGTGCTGGCTCATTCCGACGACGTTGGCCGGCATCACCCAGTCGTAGCCGTCGACGAAGCTCGTCTGGAACCATTCGGTGAGCTCGTCGGGGTCGTAGCCCCGCTGGGCCGCCCAGTTGCCGAGCACCATGAGGCGCGGGATGTGGTGGACCCAGCCGCGGTCGCGCACCCCCGCGAGCACGTCGGAGAGGCAGGCCGCCTCGACGTGGTCGGCGTCGAGGTCGCGGAACCACTGCGGCAGCGGAGCCCGGGCGGCGAGCGCGTTGCGCCGCCGGTAGGCCGGTCCGAAGTGCCAGTAGACGTGCCAGACGTACTCGCGCCAGCCGATCACCTGGCGCACGAAGCCCTCGACCGACGCGAGCGGCACGCCGTCCTCGTGGTGGGCCCGCACGGCCCGCTCGGCGACCTCGACCGGGCTGAGCAGGCCGAGGTTGAGTGGCACGGAGAGGAGGCTGTGGGCCATCGCCCAGTCCCCGCGCAGCATCGCGTCCTCATGCGGCCCGAAGGCACCGAGCCGCGTCGTGACGAAGCGCTCGAGCGCGGCCAGCGCCTCCCGCCGGGTCACCGCGAAGAGCCGGGGGCCGTCCACCCCGACGGTCTGGAGCCCCTCGTCCCGGGTCCAGCGGTCGAGGTCGTCGCGCACCGCGGCGTCGATGTCGTCCTCGCGGGGCCGGTATGCCGCTGGGACCCCGAGCGTCTCCGCGCCGCGGGGCGGCGGCTCGCGGTTGTCCTCGTCGAACGACCAGCGTCCGCCGACCGGGCGGTCACCCTCGACGAGCAGGTCCAGCCGCTGGCGCTGGAAGCGGTAGAAGTCCTCCATCCGCAGCCGGCGCCGCCCGTCGGCCCACCGGGCGAAGTCGTCGCGGTCCAGGCTGAAGCCGGGGGTCGGGTCGACGGCGGTCACCGACCCGGAGGCGAGCCCCGCGCGGACGAAGGCGTCGGCGGCATACGACGTGGGCTCGTAGACGCGCACCGGCTCCCCGACCTCGGCGAGGGCCTCCCCGTAGGTGTCGGCGCGCAGGAGCAGCGCCGAGGCGCCGAGCTCGGCCGCCCGGTGACGCAGTGCGGAGAGCACGAGGTGGACCTTCTGCCGGTGGTAACGGCGACGGCTGAGCGCGGCGCGGCTCTCCACGAGCAGCACCCCCTCGCGCCCGACGTCGAAGTGCGGGCCGAGCTGGTCGGCGAAGAGCCATCGTCGGGTCACGTCAGGTGCCTACCCCCTCGACCGTCGCCGCCTGCCGGGCGCGGTAGGCGGCGGTGTGCGCCCGCGCCGCGCAGCCGCCCTCGCAGTAGCGACGGGAGCGGTTGCGGGACAGGTCGACCACGACGTCGTCGCAGCCGGGCCCGTCGCAGACCCGGAGTCGGTCGAGCTCGCCCGCGCGGACGACGTCGACGACCGCCATCGCTCCCTCGACCGCCATCCGGGTCGCGAGCGGTGCGTGGGCCGAGGTGGCATGGATGTGCCAGCCGAAGCCGTCGTGGTCGACGAGCCGAGGCACGGCCTGCGCCTCTGCGAGCAGGGCGTTGACGAGCTCGACCACGCCGGTCTCGTCGAGCTCCCAGAGCCTCCGCAGCCGTGGGCGCAGGCCCCGCACGGCTGCGAGCTCGGCCTCGTCACGGTCGAAGTGCCCGGTCCACTGCTGCGTCACGCACAGCTCCCGGAGGTCCTCGATCGTGGTCAGAGCGTCGGGGCTGCCGTCGCCGTCCGCGGAACCGGGCATCGTGTTGACGAGCGCGGCGGCCGCCGTGAGGGCGACATCGGTGTCATGGGTGAAAGCCATCTTGACTCCTGACTGCGCAGATCGGTAATGTCAGGAGTGTAAACATTTTTGCTCCTG
>JBBRGO010000326.1:0-3040 GCA_038224055.1 Actinomycetales bacterium | reverse complement strand
GAACGGCACGCCCGCGTCGAGGACGGCGCGGAGCAGCGCCACCTCGGTCTCGGCTGCTGACGGGTCGCCGGGTCCGTTGGAGAAGAAGACGCCGTCGGGCCCGTCCTCCCCGACGGCCATGACGTCCTCGAGGGTGGAGCTCGCGGGCAGGACGTGGACCTCGATGCCGCGCTCCGCCATGAGCTGGGGCGTCATCGCCTTGATGCCGAGGTCGAGGGCGGCGACGGTGAAGCGCTTCTCGCCGACCGCAGGGACGGCATACGCCTCGGTGGTGCTCACCTCCGCCGCGAGGGCGGCGCCCGTCATCTGCGGGCTGGTGGTCACGACGTCGAGCAGCTCGGCCACCGGTCGCTCCGCGGCGGGACCGCTGAAGAGCCCGACCCGCATCGCGCCGCGCTCGCGCAGGTGCCGGGTGAGGGCGCGTGTGTCGATCTGGCACACCCCGACGACACCCTGGTCGCGCAGCTCGTCCTCGAGCTCGCGCGTGGCGCGCCAGCTGGACGAGCGCAGCGCCGGGTCGCGCACGACGTAGCCGGCGACCCAGATGCGGGTCGACTCGTCGTCCTCGGTGTTGACACCCGTGTTCCCGACGTGCGGAGCCGTCATGACGATGACCTGGCGGTGGTAGCTGGGGTCGGTCAGCGTCTCCTGGTAACCGCTCATCCCGGTGGAGAACACCGCCTCGCCGACGGTCTCGCCGACGGCGCCGTAGGATGCGCCGCGGAAGGTGCGGCCGTCCTCGAGGACGAGAATGGCTGGGACCCGGCGGAGTCCGGTCCTGGATGGCACGTTGAGGGTCACTGGGTCATCTCCGTCACGGTCGTCAGCTCTCGTTCCGTCGTGTGCGTGATCTGTCCGCGGAGCAGGGTCGTGACGACCGCTCCGCGGAAGGTGCGTCCGTGCCACGGGTTGTTGCGGCTCCGGCTGCGGCTCGTCGCAGCGTCGACGGTCACCTCCTGGTCGGGGTCGACGAGGGTGATGTTGGCCGGTGCGCCGACCTCGAGGGGCTGGCCCTGCGAGGTGAGTCGGCCGATCCGCGCGGGGTTGCTCGACATGACGCGGGCGACGTCGGCCCAACCGAGCCGCCCGCTGCCCACGAGCAGGTCGCTGACCACGGGCAGGGCCGTCTCGAGCCCGAGCATTCCGAAGGCGGCGTCGGGGAAAGCGTGCTCCTTGTCGTGCCGGGCGTGGGGGGCGTGGTCGGTCGCGACGGCGTCGAGGGTGCCGGCGACGAGCGCGGCGCGCAGCGCCTCGACGTCCTCCGCGGGCCGTAGCGGCGGGTTGACCTTGTAGACGGGGTCGTATCCGGCGAGCAGGTCGGTGGTGAGCGCGAGGTGGTGCGGGGTCACCTCGGCCGTGACGTCGATCCCCTGCGCCTTGGCCCAGCGGATCACCTCGACGGTGCCGGCGGTCGACACGTGTGCGACGTGCACCCGGGACCCGGTGTGCCGCGCCAGCATGACGTCGCGGGCGACGATCGACTCCTCGGCGATGCCGGGCCAACCCGGCAGCCCCAGCCGCCCGGACAGCTCGCCCTCGTGGCAGCAGGCCGAGGAGTCCGCGAGCCGGGAGTCCTGGGCGTGCTGGGAGACGACGCCGCCGAAGGCCTTGATGTACTCGAGGGCTCGGCGCATGATCCGCGCGTCCTGAACGCAGTGCCCGTCGTCGGAGAAGACCCGCACCCGGGCGCGCGAGCGGGCCATCAACCCGAGCTCGGCGAGCTCGGCGCCGGCGAGCGCCTTGGTGACGGCGCCGACCGGGACGACGTCGGTCAGCCCGCAGCGGAGACCGAGGTCGAGGACCCGCTCGGCCGCCTCGGCGGTGTCGGTGGGAGGGCTCGTGTTGGCCATCGCGAAGACGGCCGTGAAGCCACCGGCCGCGGCCGCGGCCGAGCCCGTCGCGATGGTCTCGGCATCCTCCCGGCCCGGCTCACGGAGGTGGACGTGCAGGTCGACGAGGCCGGGCAGGGCCACGAGTCCGTCGGCGTCGATCGTCGTGTCCACCACGGCACCGGCGGCCGCAACGCGTCCCACCTCCCGGATCACCCCGTCCTCGACGAGGATGTCGGCTCCCCCGGCCCCGAGCAGGCGAGCGCCCTTGATCAGCAGTCGAGCCATCAGAGCACGTCCCCCTTCGTGTCGCCGGCGCGGTCGGTTTCGCCGGTGTCGTCGCCCGCGAGCAGGTGGTAGAGCACGGCCATCCGGACCGCGACGCCGGCGGAGACCTGGTCCAGGACCACGGACTGCGGCGCGTCGGCTGCGTCGGCGGAGATCTCGAGTCCCCGGTTCATCGGGCCCGGGTGCAGGACGAGGACGTCGGGGTTGCGGGCGACGAGGCCGTCGAGGCGGTCCTTCGTCAGGCCGTAGCCGACGGTGTACTCGCGCGCGGTGGGGAAGAACCCGCCACTCATCCGCTCCTGCTGGACGCGGAGCATCATGATCGCGTCGACCGGCTCGTCTCCGTCGAGGACCGCGTCGAGGTCCCAGCTGGTCGCGAACCCGTCGGAGCTGCTCCACGACCCGATCCCGCTGGGCATCAGGGTCGGTGGCGCGACGACGGTCACCTTGGCCCCGAGGGTCCGCAGCGTGATCACGTTGCTGCGGAAGACCCGTGAGTGGGTGAGGTCGCCGACGATGACGACGTGCTTGCCGTCGAGGTCACCGACCCGGGTGCGCAGGGTGTAGGCGTCGAGCAGGGCCTGCGTCGGGTGCTCGTGGGTGCCGTCACCGGCGTTGATCACGCTGGCCCGGACCCACTGCGCCACCTGCTGGCAGGCGCCGGAGGCGTGGTGGCGGATGACGAGGGCGTCGACGGCCATCGCGTCGATCGTCATGGCCGTGTCGCGCAGACTCTCGCCCTTGGACGTCGAGCTGCCCTTGGCCGCGAGGTTGATGGTGTCGGCTGACATCCACTTGCCCGCGATCTCGAAGGAGCTCCGGGTGCGCGTCGAGTCCTCGAAGAAGAAGTTGATGACGGTGCGCCCTCGCAGCGTCGGGACCTTCTTCACCTCGCGGCGCTGGAGGTCGTGCATCGACGCGGC
>JBBRGO010000325.1:0-3046 GCA_038224055.1 Actinomycetales bacterium | reverse complement strand
CTTCGAGGACCATGAGCTGTCGGCGTTCATCCGGCGCGCGAGGCTGACCCCGGGCCAGGTCGAGGGCGTCTGGGAGCGGCACCGCGACCTCGTCGAGGAGTTCGACCGCCTGCCGAGGACGGGGGAGGTCACCTACGGACTGGCGGTGGGCATCTACCCCGTACGCGATGCTCCGAGGCTGCCCGAGCCGCGGAGCGATGAGCCGACCCCGCCCGCTCGCCCATCGCGGTGATGGGACGTGGGCCGGCGCACCGGGGGGAACCGTTAACCTTGCCGACGGCATACGTGATGGTGAACGGCGAACGGAAGGCGTACTGATGCCGGCAATCGTGCTCGTCGGAGCGCAGTGGGGCGACGAGGGCAAGGGCAAGGCGACGGACCTGCTCGGCAGCGGCGTCGACTACGTCGTGAAGTTCAACGGCGGCAACAACGCCGGGCACACGGTCGTGATCGAGCAGCCGGACGGCTCGCGGGAGAAGTACGCCCTGCACCTGCTGCCCTCCGGGATCCTCTCGCCCAACTGCGTGCCCGTCATCGGCAACGGAGTCGTCATCGACCTCGGCGTCCTCTTCGAGGAGCTCGACGGCCTCGACGCCCGGGGCGTCGACACGAGCAAGCTGCTCGTCAGTGCCAACGCCCACGTCATCGCGCCGTACAACCGGACCATCGACAAGGTGACCGAGCGCTTCCTCGGCAAGCGACGCATCGGCACGACCGGCCGCGGCATCGGCCCGACCTACGCCGACAAGATGAACCGCGTCGGCATCCGCATCCAGGACCTCTACGACGAGGGGATCCTGCGCCAGAAGGTCGAGGCGGCGCTGGCGTTCAAGAACCAGATCCTCGCCAAGATCTACAACACCCGCGCCGTCGAGGTCGACGAGGTCGTCGAGGAGCTGCTGTCGTATGCCGCTCGGCTCGCCCCCATGGTCGCCGACACCTCGCTCGTGCTCGGTCAGGCCCTCGACCGTGGCGACACGGTCCTGTTCGAAGCCGGTCAGGCGACGCTCCTCGACGTCGACCACGGCACCTACCCCTATGTGACCTCCAGCAACGCCGTCTCCGCCGGGGCGTGCACCGGCTCGGGCGTTCCGCCGACCCGGATCGACAGCGTCATCGCGATCCTCAAGGCCTACACGACGCGCGTGGGCGAGGGCCCCTTCCCGACCGAGCTGCACGACGCCTCGGGCGAGTTCCTCCGCAAGACCGGTGCGGAGTTCGGTACGACGACGGGTCGGCCGCGCCGCTGCGGCTGGATGGACACCGTCGTCGGCCGCTACGCGACCCGGATCAACGGCGTCACCGACTTCGTCATCACCAAGCTCGACGTGCTGACCGGGCTCGAGAAGGTGCCGGTCTGCGTCGCCTACGACGTCGGCGGCGTCCGTCACGACGAGATGCCCATGGGGCAGAGCGACTTCCACCACGCGACCCCGATCTACGAGGAGCTGCCCGGCTGGTGGGAGGACATCAGCGCCTGCCGCCGCTTCGAGGACCTGCCCGCCAACGCCCAGGCCTACGTCCTGCGTGTCGAGGAGCTCATCGGTGCGCGGGTCTCCGCGATCGGCGTCGGGCCCGGCCGCGACGAGATCATCGAGCGCTTCCCGCTCAACCCCAACGCCACCCGCTGAAGGAAACTCATGGCTGACAAGGCTGTCACGGCTGCCGACGCGCAGGTCGAGCTCGACTGGGTGACTCGTCTCGCAGACGAGGTCATCGAGGAGGCGAGGCATCGGGGCCTCGACGGGCCGATCGTCTGCGCCTCCGGCATCAGCCCGTCGGGTCCGATCCACCTCGGCAACTTCCGTGAGCTGATCACGCCCCACCTCGTCGCCGACGAGATCAAGCGACGCGGGATCGACTGCGAGCACCTGCTCAGCTGGGACGACCTCGACCGCTTCCGTCGGGTGCCCAAGAACCTTCCCGGCGTCGACGAGTCGTGGGAGCAGTACATCGGTATGCCGCTCACCGCGGTCCCGGCGCCCGCCGGCTCCGCCCATGCGTCGTGGGCCGACCACTTCAAGGCGCCCCTCGTCGAGGCGATGGTGGCGACGGGCATCGTCGTGCGCGAGGTGAGCCAGACGGAGCGGTACCGTGCCGGGGCCTACCGCGACCAGGTGCTCCTCGCGATGCGGGAGCGCTTCGCCATCGACAAGGTGCTCGACCAGTACCGCACGCTGGAGGCCGACGAGGCTGCGCGCCAGAAGGCCACGGGCAAGGGCCGCCAGCAGGGCAAGGCGGCGAAGCTCACCGAGGAGCAGGCCGCCGCCGCGACCGAGGCCGAGCGCGGCTCCGGAGCGGCCGCCGAGGACGACGGCAGCGAGGGCGCAGCGGGCTACTACCCGTTCAAGCCGTTCTGCACCGCCTGCGGCACCGACTTCACGACGGTCACCGCCTACGACGACGACACGCACGCGCTCAGCTACGCGTGCGCCAGGTGCGGGCACAGCGAGACGGTCGACCTCGACACCTTCACGAACGGCAAGCTCGTCTGGAAGGTCGACTGGCCGATGCGTTGGGCCCACGAGCGCGTGCTCTTCGAGCCGTCCGGTGTCGACCACCAGTCGCCCGGGAGCAGCTTCGTCGTCGGCAAGGACCTCGCGCCGATCTTCGGTTGGGAGCGTCCCATCGGGCCGATGTACGCCTTCGTCGGCATCGCCGGCATGGCGAAGATGAGCTCGTCGAGGGGCGGGGTCCCGATCCCGACGGATGCCCTCGAGGTGATGGAGCCCCCCGTCCTTCGATGGCTCTACGCGCGGCGCCGACCCAACCAGAGCTTCGACGTCGCCTTCGGACCCGAGCTCCAGCGTCTCTACGACGAGTGGGACGCCTTGCACCGCAAGGTTTCCGACGGTTCCGCCCAGCCTGCGGAGCTCGCGGCCCACCTGCGTGCGACATCGACGGCCGAGACGGTGCTGCCCGCGACCCCACGGCCGATGCCCTTCCGCACCATCGCGTCGGTCATCGACGTGACCCAGGGCGACGAGGAGCAGGCGGTGCGGATCCTGTCGGACCTCGACCCGGAGCGCCCCGTCGAGTCGACCGA
>JBBRGO010000324.1:0-3072 GCA_038224055.1 Actinomycetales bacterium | reverse complement strand
GGTCGACCTCTACCCGCTCCAGCACGGCGTGACCCTCGACGAGGTGCGCAGCTTCGAGAAGTTCCTCGGGGGCAGCGCGGCCAACGTCACCGTGGCCGCCACCCGGCACGGACTGTCGGCTGCCCTCATCAGCCGCACGGCTGACGATGCCTTCGGCCGCTACGTGCACCGCGAGCTGCTGCGTCTCGGCGTGGACGACGCCTTCGTCGGAACGGCCAGGGGTGGGGCGCCCACACCGGTCACCTTCGCCGAGGTCTTCCCGCCCGACCACTTCCCGCTCTGGTTCTACCGCCACCCCACGGCGCCGGACCTGCTCATCGAGCCGGACTCCCTTCCCTTGCAGGCGATCGAGGAGGCGAGGGTCTACTGGTCGACGGTGACCGGGCTCAGCCAGGAGCCGAGCCGGGCAGCCCACATCGCGGCCTGGCAGGCCCGGGCCCGCCGACCGTTCACGATCCTCGACCTCGACTACCGTCCCGAGTTCTGGCCCGACGCCGCGCTGGCGCGTGAGCAGGCCTCTCGTGCAGTCGAACACGTCACCATCACGATCGGCAGCCCGGAGGAGTGCGAGATCGCGACGGGAGAGAGCGACCCTGACCGTGCGGCCCGGGCGCTGCTCGATCGCGGCGTGGAGCTCGCCGTGGTCAAGCAGGGCGCGGGCGGGGTGACGGCGACGACCGCGACCGAGCGGATCCA
Source organism: Actinomycetales bacterium (assembly GCA_038224055.1). Classification (GTDB taxonomy): domain Bacteria; phylum Actinomycetota; class Actinomycetes; order Actinomycetales; family Dermatophilaceae; genus JBDSSS01. Next base: position 2,376 of record JBBRGO010000324.1, on the reverse strand, counting down.
CGTGCGGCCCTTCCCGGTCCACGTCGTCAACGCGCTCGGGGCCGGGGACGGCTTCGGCGGCGCACTCCTGCACGGGCTGCTCAGCGGCTGGGACCTCGAGCGGATGCTGCACTTCGCGAGTGTCGCGGGCGCCATCGTCGCCTCGCGGCTCGAGTGCGCCACCGCGATGCCCACAACTGACGAGGTGCAGGCGATGCTCTCCGACGTCGAGGTGACGGACGGCGCCTTCTGAGCGCGGCCGCACCGAGCGGCATTCCGCTCGGAAGAGAGAACACCGTCCCTGCTGGTTCTGTCGCCGAACTCGACCAGCAGGGACGGTTTGCCCTTGACCCGGTGACCGACAGGGGGAGGAGATCACCGAGCCGCACAGGAGCAACTCACAAGAAGAACTATGCGCGGCCTGCCTGAGAGCAGGCTGGGAAACCCGTAGCAGTTGCCCCAGAGTCGCATCCTCGGGCGTGACCGGGCGCGCACTCGAGTGAGGGGCGCTCAGGCGCCGGTCACCATCCACGCGTCGCCGCGGGCGCGCCAGCCGAGCATCACGGCCCGGAGCGCCATGAAGCCGGTGAAGGCGATCCACAGCACGACGACGTCGTGGGTCGGCGAACCGCTCGGCCCGACGGCCCGGACGACGAGGGCGAGCGGGAGGTAGGCGACGAAGGTCGCGAGCTGACCCCAGGCGAGCCAGCGCCCGTCCCCGGCCCCGATGAGCACCCCGTCGAGGACGAAGACGTAACCGGCGACGGCCTGGCCGAGCCCGACGACGAGCAGGGCAGCCCCGAGGGTCTCGCGGACGGCGGGGTCGGTCGTGAAGAGGGCCGGCAGGACGCCGTGGAGGGCGACGACGACGAGGCCGAGGGCGAGGCCGCCCCACACCCCCCACCGGAGCATCGTCGTGGTCGCGAGGCGGACGGCCGCGGTGTCCCCGGCGCCGAGCGCGCGCCCGGTCAGCGCCTGCGCCGCGATCGCCAGGGCGTCGAGGGCGAACGCGAGGAAGCTCCAGATGGTGAGCGCCACCTGGTGGGAGGCCAGCGTGACGTCACCGAGCGAGGCGGCCACCCAGGTCGTCACGAGCAGCGTGGCGCGCAGCGCCAGGGTGCGCACGAGGAGGGGAATGCCGGTGCGCGCCGCGCCCAGGACCCGGCCCGGGTGGGGAGAGAGGCCTGCCCCGAGGGCTCTCGCCCGCACGAGCACGACCGCGACGAGGCCGACCGCCATGCCGGTCTGGGCGATGACCGTCCCCCAGGCGGACCCGGCGATGCCCCGATGGAGCCCGTAGACGAGGACCAGGTTGAGCACGATGTTGGCGCTGAAGCCCGCGACCGAGGCGACGAGCGGCGTGCGGGTGTCCTGGAGCCCACGGAGCACACCCGTCACGGCGAGGATGACGAGCATCGCCGGGAGGCCGAGGCTCGAGATCCGCAGGTAGGTGGTGGCCTGCTCGATGACTGCCTCCGAGGCACCAAAGGCGGCGCTGATCGGCCGGGCGGTGAGAGCCACGACGACGGCGGTCACCGACCCGATGGCGACCGACAACCAGAGGCCGTCGATGCCGGCTCCGACCGCGCCGCGCTCGTTGCCGGCGCCGAGCTGCCGGGCGACGACACTCGTCGTGCCGTAGGCGAGGAAGACGAAGACACCCGATGCCGTGAGCAGTGCGGCGCTCGCGACGCCGAGGCCGGCCAGCTCCGCGGTGCCGAGGTGACCGACGATCGCGGAGTCGGCGAGCAGGAAGAGTGGCTCGGCGATGAGGGCGAGGAAGGCGGGGACCGCGAGGCGCAGGATCTCTCGGCGCACGTCGGGCGAGGCCTCCGAGCCACTCACGAGCGCGAACCGACGTGCTTGAGCGCTTCGCGGCGGGACAGCGCCGACAGGTCCGGGTGCTCATCCACGAAGCGCTGGACCCACGCCCGGTCGGAGCGGGCGTGGTCGCGCAGCGCCCAGCCGATCGCCTTGCGACTGAAGAAGTCGGTCTCCTCGATGTTCGGCTCGATGACGTCGCAGAGCAGGTCCTGGTCGACCCGGTCCGTGGCGCCGACCTGGCCGATGATCGCCGAGCGACGCACCCAGAGCGAGTCCGATCCGGCCCACTCGCGCAGCCGAAGACCTTCGACCTGCGGCTCCGCGAGCCGGGTGTCGCGCACGAGGTGGGTCGCGATGTCGTCGACGACGTCCCACCACGCGCCGGCCCGGATCAAGCTCTCCCACAGTGGCATCGAGTCGCTATCGACCCATGGGCGGTAGGCGCGGTGGCGCGCGAGGGTGATCGCGGCATACCAGTGGTCGCGGTGCGTCGCGCCGTCCCAGAGGTCGCGGATCGTTGCCTCCCACTGCGCGCGTGAACCCATCGCGAACGCGGGGTCACGGAGCAGCGGG
>JBBRGO010000323.1:0-3117 GCA_038224055.1 Actinomycetales bacterium | reverse complement strand
CACCCTCGACCCCGAGCTCGCCGCGGCGACCCTCGGCGCGGCCGTGAAGTACCGCGAGGACTCCGAGCGGGTCCGGGCCCAGCTCGACAAGCTGCTCACGGCGTGACGATGGACGCGCCCACCCACCCCGGCCCGTCCGGTGAGACGGGGCAGCCGGTTCCTTCCCCGCCGGATCGGGAGCCGGACCGACTCCCGGCCGACGCGATCCTGCTGGGCCTCGCGCGGGCGCTGCGCGCTGCCGGGGTCGCGGTGACCGCCGATCGCGAGCGGACCTTCCTCGAGGCGGCCGCGACGGTCGGGCTCGAGCAGCGGCGGCGCGTCTACTGGGCGGGCCGCGCGACGCTCACCTCCTCACCCGCCGACATCGAGCGCTACGAGAAGGTCTTCGCCGCGTGGTTCTCCGGCGACCGGATGGTCCCGGGCCAGCGCACCGAGGACCGCCGACAGCCCGTCCGCCAGGCCCCGCTCGCTGAGCCCGAGGAGGGGGGCGCGGGGGAGGGCGACGACGAGGTGGTGCGGGCGCAGGCGAGCGCCCACGAAGTCCTGCGACACCGCGACGTCGCCACCCTCAGCCCCGCCGAACGGGCCGTGGCCGGCCGGCTCTTCGCAACCCTGCGACCGCGGCCCCCACGCCGCCGGGCCCGACGGCACGTGCGCTCGCGCATCGGTCTCGTCGACGGTCCCGCCACGCTACGCGAGCAGCTGCGGCGGATGGGTGAGCCGGGCCAGGTCCATCACCGCCGCAAGGGGACCCGCCCGCGGCGGGTCGTGCTGCTCGTCGACGTCTCGGGGTCGATGAGCGCCTATGCCGACAGCCTGCTCCGCCTCGCCCACGCGTTCGTCCAGGCCGACCGGGCCGGCGGCGGACCGCACACGACCGAGGTTTTCACGATGGGGACCCGGCTCACGCACGTCACCCGCGCGTTGCGCGAGCGGGACCCCGACCGGGCCCTCCAGCTCGCCGGACGGGCCGTGCCGGACTGGTCGGGAGGAACCCGACTCGGCGAGGCGATCGGGGCCTTCCTCGACCGGTGGGGCCGCCGCGGGATGGCTCGGGGCGCCGTCGTCGTCGTCTTCAGCGACGGGTGGGAGCGCGAGGGGCCCGAGCTGCTCGGTGAGCAGATGCGCCGCCTCGCCGCCCTGTCGCACCGGGTGGTCTGGTCCAACCCGCACCGCGGCAAGATCGGCTACCAGCCGGTGCAGCAGGGCATCGTCGCGGCGCTGCCGCACATCGACGACTTCGTCGCGGGACACTCGCTCGCGGCGTTCGAGGAGCTGATCGAGGTGGTGGCGCGTGCGTGAGGTGCTGACGGAGCTGATGCAGTGGTGGTCCGCCGGTGAGAGCGTCGGTGTCGGGACCGTCGTCGGGACGTGGCGCTCCGCCCCGCGCCCGGCCGGCGCCTCGATGCTCGTCGGCCCGGACGGCACCGCCGTCGGCTCGGTGTCGGGCGGGTGCGTCGAGGGTGCCGTGTACGAGCTCGGCCAGGAGGTCGTCGCGTCGGGACACCCGGTCCTCCAGCGCTACGGGGTGAGCGACGACGACGCGTATGCCGTGGGGCTCACCTGCGGCGGCATCCTCGACGTCTTCGTCGAGGATGTCTCGCAGGAGACCTTCCCCGAGCTCGGGACCGTGGCCGGGGAGATCGAGGCGGGTCGACCGGTGGCGGTGGTGACGGTCATCGAGCACCCCGATCCGTCGTGGGTCGGGCGGCGGGTCGTCGTGCACTCCGAGGAGGACGACGAGGACGACGGGCGGGTCGACGCCGACTCGGCGGCGTCCGTCGTGCCGTCGCTCGGGAGCGCGCGGGCCGACGCCGCGGTGCGCGACGACGCCCGCGGCATGCTCGCCGGGGGTCGGACCGGGATCCTCACCTACGGGCCGGACGGGGAGCGGCGCGGGGAGGGGATGCGCGTCTTCGTCGCGTCCTACGCGCCCAAGCCGCGGATGCTCGTCTTCGGGGCGATCGACTTCGCCGCGGCCGTCGCCCGGGTCGGCGCGTTCCTCGGCTACCACGTGACGGTGTGCGACGCGCGGCCCGTCTTCGCGACGACCTCTCGCTTCCCCGGCGCGGACGAGGTCATCGTGCGGTGGCCGAGCGACTACCTGCGCGAGGAGGTCGACGCCGGTCGGGTCGACGAACGCACCGTCATCGCGGTGCTCACCCACGACCCGAAGTTCGACGTGCCGCTGCTCGAGCTGGCGCTCCGGCTGCCCGAGGTGGCCTACATCGGGGCGATGGGCTCGAGGCGCACCCACGAGGACCGGCTGGCGCGGCTGCGCGAGGCCGGGCTCGAGGAGCACGAGCTCACCCGGATGAGCTCGCCCATCGGCCTGGACCTCGGGGCCCGGACACCGGAGGAGACAGCCGTCTCGATCGCGGCGGAGATCATCGCGCAGCGCTGGGGCGGGGCCGGCGAACGGCTCGCGGCGACCCGGGGGCCGATCCACCACCACCACCCGGCCCACGACGGCGAGCCACCCGCCTGAGCCGGCCCAGCGGCATACCTGCTGGGCCGGCTCGTGGTCGGGCTCAGTGCGAGCTGGAGGTCTTCCAGAGGTTGATGCCGCCCTCGACCGCGTGCCGGTCGATCTTGTCGAGCTCGTCGTTGGCGAACTCGAGGTTGTCGAGTGCGCCGAGGCTGTTCTCCAGCTGGGCGACGCTCGAGGCGCCGACGAGGACCGAGGTGACCCGGGCATCGCGCAGGATCCACGCGAGCGCCAGCTGGGCGAGGGTCTGGCCGCGGGTCGTCGCGATGCGGTTGAGCGCGCGGATGTGCTTCATCGTCTGCTCCGTGAGCAGGTCGGGTGAGAGCGACTTGCCCTGCGACGCGCGGGACCCCGCGGGGACGCCCTTGAGGTACTTGTCGGTGAGCATGCCTTGCGCCAGCGGGGAGAACGCGATGCAGCCGACGCCCTCGACACCGAGCACGTCGAGCAGGTCCTCCTCGACCCAGCGGTTGAGCATCGAGTAGCTCGGCTGGTGGATGAGCAGGGGCGTGCCGAGGTCGCGCAGGATCTCGATGGCCTCCTTGGTGCGGGGCCCGGAGTAGGACGAGATGCCGATGTAGAGGGCCTTGCCCTGGCGTACCGCGGTGTCGAGGGCGCCCATCGTCTCC
>JBBRGO010000322.1:0-3120 GCA_038224055.1 Actinomycetales bacterium | reverse complement strand
TGACGCCCATCGCCCTGTCCGTGCCCCAATAGCTCAGACGGCAGAGCGTTTCCATGGTAAGGAAAAGGTCTAGGGTTCGATTCCCTATTGGGGCTCTGGTCGCCCGATCGGTCCACTCGGTCCGTCGGCGCCCTGGCGGGGTAGCTCAGCTGGTTAGAGCGCACGACTCATAATCGTGAGGTCGCGGGATCGAGCCCCGCTCCCGCTACCACTGCGATCGGACCATCGACCGCACAGCGGCGGATTTCCCGAAACGCCCGACGGTCGCGTAGCCTAGGACGTCGCGCCTGCGTGTCGAGATCGACACCCTTGCGCACTGTCCGGTGCACGACCGATTCATCCAGCACGTTCCCGAAAGAGCAGGTTGCCGTGGCCAGCAAGAGCAGCGACGTCCGTCCGAAGATCACGATGGCGTGTGTGGACTGCAAGGACCGCAACTACATCACGAAGAAGAACCGTCGGAACAACCCCGACCGTCTCGGCTTCAACAAGTTCTGCCCCAAGTGCGGCAAGCACACGGAGCACCGCGAGACCCGCTGAGCCTTCTCGGCGACGACGCTTCTGACGCTCCCTCGGCCTCCGGGCCGAGGGAGCGTTCGTCGTCGTGCGGGTGTGAAGGGGGCCGGCTCGTGTGGCTAGGGTGAGGGCATGCCGGTGAATGCAGAGTTCCAGGGGCGGACCTACCCGCCGACCGAGACCTACACGGTCAGTGCCGCCAAGATCCGCGAGTTCGCCGAGGCGGTCGGGGCCACCGACCCCGTCCACGTCGACCCCGCGGTGGCGCGGGCCCGCGGCTACGGCGACGTCATCGCCCCGCCGACCTTCGCGGTCCTCATCGCGCAGCAGTGCGACGCTCAGCTCGTCCGCGACCCCGACGCGGGGATCGACTACTCCCGGGTCGTCCACGGTGAGCAGAAGTTCGCCCACCACCGGCCGCTGACGGCCGGTGACACCGTGACGGGCACGCTCCACGTCGACACGGTCCGCGAGGCTGGTGGCCACGCGATGGTGACCACCCGCACCGAGCTGGCCACCGAGGGCGGCGAGCCGGTGTGCACGGCGACCTCGACCATCGTCATCCGAGGAGGAGAGTGATGACCGACCACGACACCAAGCCCGCCGGAGTGCGCCGCCTCGCGGACGTGGCCGTCGGGGACGCGCTGCCCCACGTGACGATCCACATCGACCGTGCTCGGCTCGTGCAGTATGCCGGGGCCTCGCTCGACCGGAACCGGATTCACTGGGACGAGCGCTTCGCGACGGCCGTGGGCCTGCCCGACGTCATCGCCCACGGGATGTTCACGATGGGCGCGGCCGTGACGCTCGTGACCGACTGGGCGGGCGACGCCGGCCGCGTCGTCGACTACGGCGTGCGTTTCACCAAGCCGGTCGTCGTGTCCTATGACGAGGGCGCCGACCTCGAGGTCTCGGGCGCCGTCAAGACGGTCGACGCCGAGACGGGACGGGTGACCGTCGAGCTCACGGTCACCTGCCGCGGCGACAAGGTCCTCGGCCGCGCGCTCGCGGTCGTGCGGCTCGACTGACACCCCGGTGCGGGAGGAGCACGGCGTCGCCCTGGCGGGACTGACGACGATGCGGGTCGGTGGACCCGCTGCGCGGCTCGTGACGGTCACCACGACCGACGAGCTCGTGGACGCGGTTCGCGAGGTCGACGACGCCGACGAGCCGCTGCTGGTCATGTCAGGCGGGTCCAACCTCGTCGTGGCCGACGAGGGCTTCGAGGGCACCGTCGTTCAGGTGGCGACGACGGGGACCAGCCGCGAGTCCGAGGACTCCTGTGGCGGGGCCATGGTGCGGGTCGCCGCCGGTGAGGTCTGGGACGACGTCGTGGCCCGCGCCGTCGCGGAGGGCTGGTCCGGGATCGAGGCACTCAGCGGCATACCGGGGCGGACGGGGGCGACGCCGATCCAGAACGTCGGCGCCTACGGCCAGGACGTGAGCCAGACGATCGCACAGGTGCGCACCTGGGACCGGGAGGAGCAGGCGGTCCGGACCTTCTTCAACGCCGACGCGCACTTCACCTACCGGCACTCCCGCTTCAAGGGCAACAGCCGCTACGTCGTGCTCGACGTGCTCTTCCAGTTCGAGCTCGCGGACCTGTGCCGACCCGTCGAGTATGCCGCTCTCGCCGGGGGTCTCGGGGTCGAGCTCGGCGCGCGGGTGCCGCTCGCCGACGCTCGCGAGGCCGTCCTGGAGCAGCGACGCCAGCGCGGCATGGTGCTCGACGACGACGACCCGGACACCTGGTCGTGCGGGTCGTTCTTCACCAACCCGTTCCTCACGAGGGCGGGCTACGACGCCCTGCTCGAGCGCGCCACCGAGCTGCTGGGACCCGACGGTCCGGCGCCGCCCCGCTTCGGCGAGCCCGACGGCCGGGTCAAGACGAGCGCGGCCTGGCTCATCGAGCGGGCCGGCTTCGGCAAGGGGTTCGGGCTGCCCGCGCCCGCCGCCCTGTCGACGAAGCACACCCTCGCGGTCACGAACCGCGGTGGGGCCACGGCGCAGGACGTCGTCGCGCTCGCACGGCAGGTCCGGGACGGGGTGCGCGACGCCTTCGGCGTGACGCTCGTCAACGAGCCGGTGCTGGTCGGACTCTCGCTCTGACCGGGCCCCGCGGGACGCGAGCGTCCCGACCCGAGATCACTGGGTGAGGACGGCCCCGATGTTGCGAGCCGGGATGCTCTTGCCGGTCGTGCTGACCTTGTAGGCAGGGCGGTGGTAGGCGAGGGTGAGGGCGCTCGACGTGCCCGCGTCGACCTTGAAGAAGAGCCAGCCACTCTGCTTCTCGCCACGCTTTGCCGTCGGGAGCGGCTTCGTGCCGAACAGGCCGTCGAACTCCTTGGTGGACTTCACGTCCTGCTTGGGGTCGGCGGCCACGAGGGAGAGCATGGTGGGGCTGAGGGTGGCCGAGTAGCGCGTCCCGGCGCGGAGGACGACCTTGACACCCACGATCTCGAAGGAGCTGGCGGCCACGGGGTTGCCTGCGGGGTAGGGCAGGTTGCGGGTGATCTTCGTCGCGGTGATGGTGTGGCCGAGGTCGGAGTCGCGGATCACCGCGTTGATCGCGCTCTGCTTCGTCCGGGGCTTCGCCGTCGTCGC
>JBBRGO010000321.1:0-3122 GCA_038224055.1 Actinomycetales bacterium | reverse complement strand
GCGGCACCTTCGAAGGCCTCGATGACGGCGCGCGCGTCCGCGACCTGCTGCTCGCTCGGGGCGAAGACCTCGTTGCACGGCCCGACCTGACCGGGGTGTATGAGCGTCTTGCCGTCGAACCCCATCTACCGACCCGCCCTCGCCTCGGCGCGGAAGCCGTCCGCGTCCGAGACGTCGTTGTAGACCCCGTCGACGACGGCGATTCCGGCCGCCCGCCCCGCGAGCAGGACGAGGGAGAGCGCGACCGCCAGCGGCTGCCGACCGGGCACCACCGTGGCGCCGAGCTCCTTGAGCAGGTCGTTGGTCCCGAGCACGAGGCAGCCGAGCCGGTCGGACGCGCGCGCGATCTCCTCCGCGTGCAGGACGGCGACCGGGGTCTCGACCATCGCCCAGAGCCGGGTGCGGTCCGGGGCGCCCGCCTGCTCCATCGCCAGCGCGAGGGCCCGCACCTCCTCAGCCGAGTTGACCTTGGGCACGACGATGGCGTCGGGCCCGGCCGCGGCGGCGGCAGCGAGGTCCTCGTCGTGCCACTGCGTGCCGAGGGCGTTGACCCGGATCGTCAGCTCACGCCGGCCGTATTCGCCGGAGCGCGCTGCGGCACAAGCGTTCTCACGAGCTGTCTCCTTGGCATCTGGCGCAACGGCATCCTCGAGGTCGAGGATGAGGGCGTCGACGGACAGCGTCCTCGCCTTCGCCAGGGCACGCTCGTTGGAGGCCGGGAGGTAGAGCACGGAACGGCGGGGCCGGTAGTCGGCGGGCACGGCGGGCACGGCAGTCATCCTTCCCGTGTGTCGGTGGGCGTGTCGGAGTAGAGCTCGGCCAGGTCGGGGTCGGTGCTCGCGAGTCGTTCGGCGAGCTCGACGATGACGAGGCACTGCTTGAGGCTCGCGTCGTCCTCCATCTTGCCGTCGAGCATCACCGCGCCCGTCCCGTCACCCATCGCGGCGACGACGCGGCGTGCGTGGGCCACGTCGTCGGCCGACGGGCTGAAGACGCGCTTGGCGATCGGGATCTGCACCGGGTGCAGCGACCACGTCCCGACGCAGCCGAGCAGGAACGCGTTGCGGAACTGGTCCTCGCAGGCCACGACGTCGGCGATGTCCCCGAAGGGGCCGTAGTAGGGGAAGATCCCGTGCATCGCGCAGGCATCGACCATCCGGGCGATCGTGTAGTGCCACAGGTCCTGCTGGTAGGTCGGCCGGCTCCCCGTGATGTCTCCGTCGACCGGGTCCTCGCGGACGAGGTACCCGGGATGTCCACCACCGACCCGCGTCGTCTTCATCCGACGGTCGGCCGCGAGGTCGGCGGGCCCGAGCGACAGGCCCTGCATCCGCGGCGAGGCGCCGCAGATCTCCTCGACGTTGGCCATCCCCCGCGCCGTCTCGAGGATCGCGTGGACGAGGATCGGCCGGGTCAGTCCGGCCCTGGCCTCCAGCTGGGCCAGCAGCCGGTCGACGTAGTGGATGTCCTCGGCGCCCTGCACCTTCGGCACCATGATCACGTCGAGCTTGTCCCCGATCTCGGTGACGAGCGTCGTGAGGTCGTCGAGGACCCACGGGCTGTCGAGCGCGTTGACCCTCGTCCAGAGCTGGGTGTCGGCACCGAAGTCGGTCGCCGTGGCGATCGCGACGAGGCCGGCGCGGGCGGCGTCCTTTCGGTCGGCCTTCACCGCGTCCTCGAGGTTGCCGAGCAGCACGTCGACCGTCCCGACGAGGCCGGGCACCTTGGCCGCCATCTTCTCGTTGCTCGGGTCGAAGAAGTGGATGACCCGGGAGGGGCGGGCCGGGACCTCCCGGACCGGGGCCGGGGCCCCGACGGCGAGGGGCATGAAGAAGTCCTTGGCGCTGCGCATGGGCGTCAACGTAGCAACGGCACCGGCGGCAGGGTTATGACCGCCGTCACTCCCGCCCGCCGGGCAACCCGGTCACTAGGCTGGCGCGGTGACCGACCAGCCCGTGCCACCGCCGAACGCGCTCGTCGCCGAGGCGATGACGAAGTCGGGGCTGCTGTGGATCGACGTCGCCGACGACCGCACCTGGCCCGCCTGGCACGTGTGGAGCGACGGCCGCGCCTACGTCGTCAGCGGACCCGGTGAGCAGCCTCTCCCGTGGCTGCCGCCGGAGGTCACCGTCATCCTGCGCAGCAAGGACACCGGTGGCCGTCTCGTCGCGACCCGGGCCCGCACCCGGGTGCTCGAGCCGGGGACCGACGACTGGGAGGCGGCGGCGGCGCTGCTGCGTCCCGCACGCCTCAACGCGGTCGACGACTCGGTGAGCCGCTGGGCCGCCGCCTGCACCGTGACCGAGCTGCTCCCCCATGGTGAGCCCCTCGAGTCCCCCGGCGCGTATGCCGCTGACGACCGTCGTGCCGTGCCCGCCCGGACGGCCGCCACGACGACGAGCTGGCGCCCGTGGCACTGGCGCGGGCGTGGCCGGCGTCGGGGGCGAGGCTGACCCCATAACCTTGGGGCCATGAGTGCGAGCACCCGCGTCTTCGTCGCGCGCCTGACCGGCCTGAGCGTCTTCGACCCGCTCGGCGACCAGGTCGGCCGCGTGCGTGACGTCGTGGTGATGTTCTCCCCCAACCGGCCCCAGCCGCGCGTCATCGGCCTCGTCGTCGAGGTGCCGGGCCGCCGCCGGGTCTTCGTCCCGATGACCCGGGTCACGTCGATCGACGCCGGAGCCGTCATCACGACCGGGCTGGTCAACATGCGCCGCTTCGAGCAGCGCACCAACGAGACGCTCGTCGCGGCGGAGCTGTTCGACCGGGCCGTGACGGTGACCTCGCCGGAGGCCCGCGAGGGCGGCTTCGCGGACGCGGTCGTGGAGGACCTCGCCATCGAGCAGTCGGTCCGCCGCGACTGGTTCGCGGTCAAGGTCTTCGTCCGGCAGGCCGCGGGCGCCTCCTCCGCGTCCCGGGCCATGTCGCGCCTCACCCGCCGACGCTCGGGCCAGACGCTCCTCGTCGACATCCGTGACGTCGTCGGGCTGCACGACGAGACCGCCGCCCAGAGCGCCGAGCGGCTGCTCGAGACCTACGACGACCTCAAGGTGGCCGACCTCGCGGAGGTCATCCACGAGCTCAACCCCAAGCGCCGGGCCGAGGTCGCGGCCGCGCTCGAC
>JBBRGO010000320.1:0-3179 GCA_038224055.1 Actinomycetales bacterium | reverse complement strand
GGTCGGTCGCAGGTCGATTTTGGCGGCGACGAGATCGATATCCCCACGGCCTACCCCTCCGGTCGCGTTCGACCGTACATCTCGACGGTGCGCGCGGTCTTCACTACGTACGGTCACGGAGTGTCATGTCCGAGCAGATGACAAACCCTCGCAGAGACCCGTCTGGGCCCGATCGACCGAACCTCGCCGAGCGACTCCTTCTCAAGGCGACCGTGGGGCTGTTTCTGATCATTGCCATCGGGTGGGGGCTCTCGATCCTTGGCCGTTGGCTGAACTGACCCGCGGAAGGCAGGTCATCTCCTCGTGGTGGTTCGAGGATCGGCGCCGGCCGTGTGGTGCCGTCGGACTGGCAACGGGCAGCTAGGGTTTCAGTCATGGCAAAGGTGACGCAGAAGTCAGTGCTCGAGTGGGTCCCCACAGGTCTGCTCATCGGCGGCTCGTGGCGTGAGGCGAGCGGCGGCGGCACGCTCGCCGTCGACGACCCGGCGACCGGTCGGGTACTCACGCACGTCGCCGATGCCACCGTCGCCGACGGCGCGGCCGCGCTCGACGCCGCGGTGGCCGCGCAGGCCGACTGGGCCGGCTCGGCGCCTCGTGACCGCGCCGAGCTGCTTCGGGACGCCTTCGAGAAGATCACGGCCCGCGCGGACGAGTTCGCGATGCTCATGACGCTCGAGATGGGCAAGACCCTGGCCGAGTCGCGTGGGGAGGTCACCTACGGCGCCGAGTTCTTCCGCTGGTTCTCCGAGGAGGCCGTCCGCATCGGCGGTCGGTATGCCGTCTCGCCCAACGGCGCGACGCGGCTGATGACGATGAAGCAGCCGGTTGGCCCCGTCCTGATGATCACGCCCTGGAACTTCCCGCTCGCGATGGGGACGCGCAAGATCGGCCCGGCCATCGCGGCCGGCTGCACGATGGTGGTCAAGCCCGCGAGCCAGACCCCGCTGACGATGCTCGCCCTCGCCGACCTGCTCCAGGAGTGCGGCCTGCCCGACGGCGTGCTCAACGTCGTCACGACGAGCACGACCGGTGACGTCATGGAGCCACTCATCCGCGACCCCCGGCTGCGCAAGCTCACCTTCACCGGCTCGACCCCCGTCGGGCGGATGCTCATGGAGCAGGCGTCCCAGGGAATCCTGCGCGTCTCGATGGAGCTCGGCGGCAACGCCCCCTTCCTCGTCTTCGGCGACGCCGACGTCGACAAGGCGGTCGAGGGCGCGATGCTCGCCAAGATGCGCAACATGGGGGAGGCCTGCACGGCGGCCAACCGTTTCTACGTCCACGAGTCCGTGGCGACGGAGTTCTCCGACAAGCTCGCGAAGCGGATGGGCGCGCTCGTCCTCGGCAAGGGCACCAAGAAGGGCGTCGACGTCGGACCGCTCGTCGACGAGAAGTCGCGCGACAAGGTGTCCGCGCTCGTCGACGACGCCGTGGCCAAGGGCGCAACCGTCGTCGTCGGCGGCAAGGCCCCGAAGGGGGTCGGCTGGTTCTACGAGCCGACCGTCCTCACCGACGTCCCCGACGACGCCGACCTCACCCGCGAGGAGATCTTCGGGCCGGTTGCGCCGATCACGACGTTCAGCACGGACGCCGAGGCGGTTCGACTGGCCAACGACACGGAATACGGCCTCGTCTCCTACCTCTTCACCGCGGACCTCACCCGGGCCCTCAGGGTCTCCGAGGCGCTCGAGTTCGGGATGGTCGGCGTCAACCAGGGGATCGTCTCCAACCCGGCCGCGCCCTTCGGCGGGGTCAAGGCCTCGGGCGTCGGGCGCGAGGGCGGTTTCGAGGGCATCGAGGAGTACCTCGAGACGAAGTACGTCGGCATCGCGCTCTGACACTGCGCAAGAATGCGGTCGTGACTCCCTCTCCTCGCCGCGTCGTCCTGCTCGGCTCCACCGGCTCGATCGGCACCCAGGCGATCGACCTCGTGCAGCGCAACCCCGACCGCTTCGTGGTCGTCGGGCTGTCGGCCGGCTCCAACCTCGACCTCGTCGCCCAGCAGGCGGTGTCACTGCGGGTGCCCGTCGTCGCGGTGGCGAGCCGGACGCAGGAGGAGCTGGCCCGGGCGATCGGGCACGCGGCCGACGCGGCGGGCGTCACGGCATACGACCCGGAGCTGCTCGTGGGACCCGACGCGAGCACCGTCCTCGCCGCCCGTCCGGCGGACGTCGTCGTCAACGGCATCACCGGGGCCATCGGCCTCGAGCCGACGCTCGCCGCCCTCCACGCGGGCACGACGCTGGCCCTCGCCAACAAGGAGTCGCTCATCATCGGGGGCCCGATCGTCACGGCGGCGGCCGCGCCGGGGCAGCTCGTGCCGGTCGACTCCGAGCACTCGGCGATCGCGCAGTGCCTGCGCGGTGGCCGGGCCGAGGAGGTGCGGCGGCTCGTCATCACCGCGAGCGGCGGGCCCTTCCGGGGGCGCTCGCGCGCCGACCTCGAGCAGGTCACCGTCGAGCAGGCCCTGGCCCACCCGAACTTCGCGATGGGCCCGGTCATCACGACGAACTCGGCCACCCTCGTCAACAAGGGCCTCGAGGTCATCGAGGCGCACCTGCTCTTCGGCGTCCCGTTCGAGGCCATCGACGTCGTCGTCCACCCGCAGCAGCTGATCCACTCGATGGTCGAGTTCACCGACGGCTCGACCATCGCGCAGGCGTCGCCCCCCTCGATGCTCATCCCGATCGCGCTCGGCATGGCCTGGCCCGACCGCGTCCCCGACGCCGGGCCCGCGATCGACTGGACCCGCGCCGCGTCGTGGGACTTCGAGCCGCTCGACGAGGACGCCTTCCCCGCGGTGGCGCTCGCCAAGCGGGTCGGCAGCGCCGGAGGCACGTGGCCGGCGGTCTACAACGCGGCCAACGAGGTGGCGGTCCAGGCGTTCTTCGACGGGCGTCTGCGCTTCGTCGACATCGTCGACACCGTGGGCCGCGTCGTCGAGGCGTATGCTGCTGAGCCGGCCTCCGCAGCCACGGACCTCACGCTCGCCGACGTGCTGGCCGCCGACCGCTGGGCCCGCACCGCCGCGGCCCGCCTCGTTCCCGCCTCCTGACCCCGGCCCCTCCCGGTTCGAAGTATCTTCGCGGCCGGTGGGGGGCGCAGATACATCGAACAGATCGGAAGAGCGGCGGGGAGGGAAAGAGTGTCGTGACTGGTGTAGTTGTCGGTGGTGGCCG
>JBBRGO010000319.1:0-3189 GCA_038224055.1 Actinomycetales bacterium | reverse complement strand
GGTGCCAGCCGATCGGGCCGCTCTCGTCGCGCGGGGCGGCGGCGTCGAGCTCGGCGTGGAGCGTCGCGAGCTCGGCGGCATACCAGGCGTCGACGTCGCGGACCGCGGCGACCGCGGCCTCCTCGGCGACCCGACCGGTGTCGTGCAGGGAGGTGCGGTGCGCGACTGCCTCGACCGCGTCGACGGCGGATTGGAGGCGGATGCCGTAGAACGCCCGCAGCTCGTCCTGCCGGTCGCGGACGTCGAGGGCGCACGCGGCGAAGTGCTCGTCCTTGTCGAGCACGTCGAGCATCCGGTGGTAGAGCGTGAGGTTGCGGCCCCGACCCTCGAGGCTCGACGCGAGCTCGGCGTCCTCGGACTCGCGCTCCTCCCAGCCCGCGTTGATGACCGCGACAGGCCCGTCGAGCTCGAGGCTGCGCAGGGCGGCGCCCACGGTCGTGGTGAACCGCTGAGGTCCGAGCAGGATCGTCGTCATGGGAGGGGGTCCAGGTCCTTCGGTGGGGTGGTCACGGTGTCACGGTGACGCAGGGGCACGGCGGGCGCACGGCGGGGGCACGGCTGGGCGGGCGGTTCGGTCGGTCAGCCGGCGTGGACGTGGATGGTGCGGCCGATGTCGTCGAGCATCCCGCGGGCCGTGTCGTAGTCGGGGTGCCGGAGGCGCACCCAGGCGTTGGCCATGTAGCCAGCCTCGACGGACTGGGTCCCGTGGCCGACCGGGGGGAAGTGGGCGTCGAGGATGAACTCGCCGTAGCGACCCTGCATCTGCTCGATCCCCTCGTAGCCGCGGATCTGGCCGTCGTGGTCGGGCCGCAGCGCGACGATGCCGGCAGCATACGTCCGCTTGAGCTGCTCCTCGGGCCGGCGGTGGGTGATCACGTGGGCCCACTCGCGGTAGACGTCGACCTCGTTGGCAGCCGAGTAGAGGTCCCATGCCCCGACGCCGGGCGGGCGGGCGCCGATCTCGCTGAACTTCAGCCCCTTCGGCCCGTAGAACCACTCCATGTGGGTGGCGGAGGTCTCGATGCCGAGCGCGTCGATGACGCGCTGGCCCAGGTGGCGGACCTCGTCGTAGAAGTCGTTGCCGTCGAGGCGGTTCGTCGTGATGAACTGCGGCGAGATCCAGCGGTGACGCATCGCCTCGAGGACCTGGGGGTAGTAGTGCGTCGCCCAGTCGTGCACGACCCGCCCGTCGAGGGTGATCGTGTCGTAGAAGCCCTCGTGGCCCTCGACGAACTCCTCGATGGCGATCGAGGTCGCCCCCTCGGCCGCGAACGCCTGCAGGGCGCGCATGAGGTCGTCCTCGGTGTCCACGCGGACCGTGCCCTGCGCCCCGGCGCCACTGCGCGGCTTGAGGATGAGGGGGAAGCCCTCGCGGTCGGCGAAGGCATGCGCGTCGGCAGCGGAGTCGACGGCCGCCGAGGCCGCGGTCGGGACACCGGCCTGCCGGAGCGCCTCCTTCATTGACGGCTTGTCGCGGCAGAGCCACGTCGTGCGCACGCTCGTGCCGGGGATGCCGCACGCCTCGCGGACCTGCGCGGCGGGCATCGTGTGCGCCTCGACCGTCGCCTCGAGCCCGTCGATCCAGACGCGGTCCTGGAAGTAGCGCACCGCCTCGACCATCTGGTCGACGTTCGTGACCGAGCCCACCCGGTAGTAGCCGCGCAGGGCACCGCGGAGCTCGTCACCGAGGTGACCCTCCTCGGACTCGCCGATGCCGTACACGTCGGCGCCGACCGACGCGAGGGCGTGAACGAAGCGGCGCTGGTTCGCCGGGAACGCGGGCTCCACGAAGATGATGTTCACGGGCCCGACGGTAGCGGTCCCCCGGGAGGGGCGCCACGCAGGCGAGGAGCGCCGGGTATGCCGCTGGGCTCGCCCGCCGCGGTCGATGGTGCCCCCCGCAAGGGTGTGGGACGGTGGGGACCGGGAAAGCGAACCGGATGTGAGCTCGCCCCATCAGGGTAGGCGGGCCCCGGCACGACCAAGGAGGCTCGATGACCGAGCGACCGAGGACCGGTTTCATCGTGGTCGGAATCGACGGTTCCGACCGCAGTGCGCTCGCACTGCGCTGGGCCCTGGAGCAGGCGCGGCACACCGGAGCGGCAGTGCGGGCCGTCATGTGCTGGGAGGATCCGATGTCGATCTTCCTCACGCCCACGCACACCGAGAGCTACTACAAGGAGAAGGCCGTCGACCTGTTCGAACAGGTCCTGGCGAAGACCGCCGAGGACGTCGAGGGCGTCGACCTCCAGAGCCGCGTCGTCTACGGCGGAGCCGGTGCGGAGCTCACCCAGGCGGCAGAGGGCGCGGACCTGCTCGTCATCGGCTGCCACAACCGGATCGACCGCCACGGGGTCCACCTCGGCTCGGTGGCGTCCTACTGCGCCCACCACGCACCCTGTCCCGTCCTCATCTTCCGGGAGCCCGCGCTCGATCAGTGACCAGCACTGCTCGGCCCCGCACGCACAACCACCGGGCGGCACCGGACGCGTCGTGCGGGAGCAGTGCGGGCGCAGGTGTGCCGAGGACCACAGGGTGTTCCCCCGTCCAAGCCTGAGCCACGTCGAGGTGACCTTCCCTCTCATCGAGAACATCACGATGGAGGTCGCCAACAAGTACGGGATGATCATGCCTGGGGAGGCCGACACCCAGGCCGTCTGCGCCGTCTTCGTCATCGACCCGGCCGGCGTCATCCGCACCATCCTCTACTACCCGCTCAGCCTCGGACGAGGCTTCGACGAGCTCCTGCGGATCGTCAAGGGGCTGCAGGTCGCGGATGCGTTCGGAGTGGCCTGTCCCGCCGACTGGCGGCCCGGTGAGCCCGTCATCGTCCCGCCCGCCGGATCCTGCGGCACCGCGAAGGAGCGGATGGACGGCGAGGAGGAGGGCGTCGAGTGCGTCGACTGGTTCTTCTGCACCAAGGAGATCGGCGAGGACGAGATCACGGCGGCCATCCACACGAAGTGAGGCCGACCCGGTCAGAGCCAGCCGTGCTCCTGGGCCACCCGCGCGGCCTCGGCCCGGGTCGAGGTGCCGGTCTTGCCGATCGCCGCGCTGAGGTGGTTGCGCACCGTCCCGGACGAGAGGTGGACCGCCCCGGCGATGCTGGCGACCGTCCCCCCACGCAGCGCGAGCCGGAGCACCTCGCGCTCGCGCTCGGTCAGCGGGCTCTCCCCCTCGAGGAGCGAC
>JBBRGO010000318.1:0-3210 GCA_038224055.1 Actinomycetales bacterium | reverse complement strand
TCGACGAGAGCGCGACGCTGCGCTTCCACGACCTCGAGCTCGACGAGGACTCGCACGAGGTCCGCCGGGGCGGGCGGGTCATCGACCTCTCGCCGACCGAGTTCAAGCTGCTGCGCTACCTGCTGCTCAACCCGAACCGGGTCCTGTCCAAGCTCCAGATCCTCGACCACGTGTGGGACTACGACTTCCGTGGCGAGTCCGGGATCGTCGAGTCCTACATCTCCTACCTGCGCCGCAAGATCGACGCCGACGGGCCCTCCCTCATCCACACCAAGCGCGGCGTGGGTTACGTTCTGCGCGTGCCCCCAGAGTCCATCGCGTCCTGAGGCGGCTCGACATCGTGGCGACCACCGCCAGTGCCCCCGAGCCCTCCTCCCCGCCCTCCCCCCAGCAGTCCGCACCACCCTCCTCAGGCCTGCGGCCGCGTCTGCGCACCGTGCCGTTGCGCTGGCGGCTGCTCACCGTCGCGCTCGGCCTCATCGTCGTGGCGCTCGTGCTCAGTGCGGCCGTCGTCAGCGCCCTGCTGCGGGCCTATCTCGTCGACGAGGTGGGCCAGGAGCTCCGCACCTACGCCAAGAGCATCGCGGTGCTCGCGCCGGGGTCGATCGCCGGCTCCGAGAGCCAGCCCAGCGGCTTCACCCTGCGGATCATCGCGGCCGACGGACGGACCTCCACCTCCCTGCTCGAGGCGACCCCCGAGACCGACAAGCTCGTGCTGCCGGTGCTCCGCCCGGACGGCCTGCTCGTCACGAGCGGCAAGCCCTTCGTCGCCGACTCCGTCAGCGGCGACAACGACTGGCTCGCGCTGGCCCAGTCCGACTCGACCCGCACGAGCACGCTCGTCATCGCCCTCCCGCTGCGCCAGCTCGACAACACGGTCACCCGCTTCCTCTGGTATGCCGCGGGCATCGGCGCGCTCGTCCTGCTCGTCTGCGCGGCGGCCGGTTGGTACCTCGTGCGGCGGACCTTCCGACCCCTCACCCGGATCGAGGACACGGCCGCCGCCATCGCCGCCGGTGACCTCACCCGACGCGTCGACGTGCCGGACACCGACGACGAGGTCGCCTCCCTCGGCCGCTCGCTCAACGCGATGCTCACGCAGATCGAGCACAGCTTCTCCGTGCGCGAGGCCAACGAGCGCAAGATGGCCCGCTTCATCGCCGACGCCTCGCACGAGCTGCGCACCCCGCTCGCCGCCGTGTCCGGTTATGCCGAGCTCTACCGGCAGGGGGCGCTGCCCTCCCCCGAGGCCGTCGCCGGGGCGATGGGCCGGATCGAGGGCGAGAGCCACCGGATGAGCGGGCTCGTCGAGGACCTGCTCACCCTCGCTCGCCTCGACGGCGAGCGCCCCCTCGAGCTGCAGCCCGTCGACCTCGCGGTGGTCGCGGCCGATGCGGCCCAGGACGCACGCACCATCAGTCCCGACCGGCGGTTCACCGTCTCGGGCATCGACGGGCCGATCCGACCGACCGAGCTCGTCGCCGACGAGCGGCAGCTGCGCCAGGTCGTCACCAACCTCGTCACGAACGCCCGCGCGCACACGCCGTCGGGGACCGCCATCGAGATCCTCGTCGGCGGCGCCGGCCCCGGGCGGGTGGCGCTGCGGGTGCGTGACCACGGTGACGGCATACCGGCGCAGGAGCGCGACGCGGTCTTCGAGCGCTTCTACCGCTCCGACTGGTCCCGCAGCCGCGGACGGGGCGGCGGCAACGGCCTCGGCCTCGCGATCGTGCATGCCATCGTGCTCGCCCACAGCGGGTGGGTACGAGTGGAGGAGACCCCCGGAGGCGGCGCGACGGTCATCGTCGAGCTGCCCGTCCACCGACAGGGAGTGACCCCATGACCGATCCCGAACCGCACAGCCCCTTCACAGCACGACCACAAGGTGATCCAAAGCTCGGACGGTCTGATGGAGATCACCGATCCCCGGAGGAGGAGCCCATGACGCTCGCAACGGACAACACGGCACGCGAGAACGCCGCGGCCGACACCACGCAGCAGATCCCGCAGTACAACTACTACGGGCAGACCACCCCGCCCGCACCGCCGGCGCCCCCGTCGGGCGCCCCCGGCGGCGGGCAGCCGACGCCCCCGCGGCGCGACCGTCGAGGGCTCGCCGGCACCGCCGGCGTCGCCCTGCTCGCGGCGGTGCTCGCCAGCGGCGGCACGTACGCCGTGACCCAGCTCGGCTCGAACGGCACCACGACGGCCAGCACGACGACGACGACGAACCAGAACAGCTCGCCGACCGTCGTGCAGGGCAACGGGTCCACCACTGACTGGACCGCCGTCGCTGCCGCGGTCAGCCCGAGCGTCGTCAGCATCGACGTGACGACCCAGCAGGGCTCCGGCGCAGGCTCGGGTGTCGTCTTCGACGGCCAGGGTCACATCCTCACGAACAACCACGTCGTCGGTGACGCGACCGCACCGGGTGCGATCACGGTGACCCTCGCGGACGGCAGCACCTACGGTGCCTCGATCGTCGGCACCGACCCCTCGACCGACCTCGCCGTGATCAAGCTGAGCGGCAGCCCCTCGGGGCTCACGCCGATCACCCTCGGTGACTCCGAGGCGCTCAAGGTCGGCGACCCGACGATGGCCGTCGGCAACCCGCTCGGCCTCTCCGGCACCGTCACGACCGGCATCGTCTCGGCCCTCAACCGCCCGGTGAGCACCGGCTCGGCCAACCCGCAGAGCGGCCAGGCCTCCGGCGACACCGTCGTGACCAACGCCATCCAGACCTCCGCGGCGATCAACCCCGGCAACTCCGGTGGTGCGCTCGTCAACGCCAAGGGTGAGCTCATCGGCATCAACAGCTCGATCGCGCAGCTCGGCGCGACCAACGGCAGCCAGAGCGGCAACATCGGCATCGGCTTCGCCATCCCCGTCAAGGAGGCCAAGTCGATCGCCGACCAGCTGATCAGCTCGGGCAAGGCAGAGCACGCCTTCCTCGGCGTCAGCGCCAAGGACACCCAGGTCACCGACGGCAACGCCAAGCGGGCCGGCGCCGAGGTCGCCGCGGTCACAGGTGGCACCCCGGCCGCAGCTGCCGGCATCAAGGCCGGCGACGTCATCATCGCGGTCGACGGCCAGCGGATCGACTCCTCCATGGCGCTCGTCGCCCAGATCCGGGAGCTCACCGCCGGTGACCAGACGACGGTGACGATCATCCGCGGCGGCGCCCGTCAGGACCTCACCGTGACCCTCGCG
>JBBRGO010000317.1:0-3295 GCA_038224055.1 Actinomycetales bacterium | reverse complement strand
CGCATACTCGACCGGCTGGGCACGGGCGGCGTACACCTCGGGCTCCGGCGGGTACGTCATGGTGTCGGGGCAGGTGGGCGCGAGCGCCCAGTTCACCTTCACCGGCAGCGCGATCGCCTGGGTGGCGACCAGGGCGACGACGCGTGGCAAGGCATACGTCTACCTCGACGGGGTCTACAAGGGCACGGTCGACCTCTATGCCGCGACGACCGCTCCCCGGACGGCGGTGGTGTCGTACTCCTGGCCCACGGTGGGCACCCACTCGATCAAGATCGTCCTCGTCGGCACCGCCACCAGACCGAAGGTCGACCTCGACGCTTTCACCCGGCTCGGCTGACGGGGGAAGGACGTCGGCCGGTCGACCGGTAGGCAGGCACAGCAGGGGCCCTCGCACCCGGCGCGGGGGCCCGTGGACGCGAGCCCGGGCACCAGTTCCACGGCCTCCGCATGAAAAAAGGGGCTCCGCGTGTGCGGAGTCCCCTTTGTCTCAGGCTCCCTCGGCGTCGAGGTGAGCATGTCGCGCGATCTGAGCAGACGGGCCTCAGAGCAGGCCCATCATCTCCTCTTGGGTGGTGTTGCGGTTGTACTGCCCAACGGGCTGTCCCTTCGAGGGCCGGTTGAGGACCGCGAAGAACGAGACGATGTACGACATGACGGTATTCAGTTCCTTATGGTGTGGCCCTTACGGGCCCGGTGGTGGGTCGTCGTGACGGGACGGCCTGGACCGGAAAGGACGATGTCGGCCGCACCGGGAGCATGGTGGGACCGACGACGACGTCTTCCTCCTCATCATAACAGTTGTGCAACCATCAACTGACCAGTCTTGACGACCGATGACGAGCATGGGAGACGCGTGAGCGAAGGACCTGACCGGAAGCCGGACCCCGACCACCGAGGACGCCCGAACGGCGGCGAGGTCGAGCCCGGTCGACTCGCCCCGCTGGCGCTGCCCACCCCACCGGCCCTCGTCCTGCGTGGCCAGCGCTTCGACGCGGCGAGACCGGCCGTGATGGCGATCGTCAACCGGACCCCCGACTCCTTCTTCAGCGGCAACCGGCACGCCGACCTCGACGGGGCGAAGGCGGCGCTCGACGAGGCCGTCGTCCTCGGCGCCGACATCGTCGACGTCGGTGGCGTGCGGGCCGGGCAGGAGGGTGACGCCGTCGACGCCGCGGAGGAGATCCGCCGGGTCGTCCCGTTCCTCAGGTGGGCGCGGGCGAGCCACCCCGACCTCGTGCTCAGCCTCGACACGTGGAGGTCGGAGGTCGCGACGGAGGCGGCTGCTGCCGGGCTCGACCTCGTCAACGACACCTGGGCCGGCCACGACCCCGAGCTCGTCCACGTCGCGGCGCGGATCGGGGCCGGCTACGTCGTCTCCCACACCGGGGGCCTGCCGCCCCGCACCGACCCCGTGGGCGTCAGCTACGGCCCGGATCCCCTCGACGTGGTCCGTGACGTGCTGCGGACACTCGCCGGTGGAGCCGCCGAGGCGCTCGACGCGGGGATCCCGGGGGAGCGGGTGCTCATCGACCCGACCTTGGACTTCGGCAAGACGACCGCGCACTCCCTCGAGGTGCTTCGACACACCGACGCGATCGCAACGCTCGGCTTCCCCGTGCTCCAAGCGATGTCGCGCAAGGACTTCGTCGGCGAGGCGCTCGACCTGCCGGCTGAGGAGCGGCTCGAGGGCTCGCTCGCTGCCACCGCCGTGGCCGCCTGGCTCGGTGCTTCGGTCTTCCGCGCCCACGATGTGCGGGCCACCCGGCGGGTCGTCGACATGGTGGCCACGATCCGTGGTGACCGACCCCCGTCCCTGTCCCTGCGGGGCACCCGCCGCGCCTCCTCGGAGGGCATCGGATGAACCCTGGAGATTGCCTGCGCTTCCGCCGGACGGCCCGATCCCGGCGTGCTAGGTTCGTCGCGGTTGCAGTTGCAGTTCCTCGCAGTCGAGTAGGTGCCCGTCATCCACATGGTGACGGGTTTCTCAGTGGCATCGCCGGGTTCCACCCGGCGGTTGAGTCAAAGCGGCAGGGGCAGCCTGGGGTTTCGCGAGGTGCGGATCCCATTGGCTAAAGAAGGAAAGAGTTACCGGTATGGCACAAGGCACCGTCAAGTGGTTCAACGCCGAGAAGGGCTTTGGGTTCATCGCCCAGGACGGCGGCGGCCCCGACGTCTTCGTCCACTACTCGGCCATCGAGTCGAACGGCTACCGTTCGCTCGATGAGGCGCAGCGCGTCGAGTTCGAGGTCACGCAGGGCCCCAAGGGACCGCAGGCCGACGCGGTCCGTCCGCTCTGACAGAACGCAACGAGCGACATCCTCGTCGTTTGTGACAACGTCCCCCGGCCTCGGCCGGGGGACGTTGTTCGCTGTCCGGCGCAGTCACCCGTCCGGGCTCGCGCGTGGTCAGCAGTCGGAGTAGGGCGTGGTCGTCGGGCTGGGGACGGCTGGGGTCGACGGCTTGGGGGTGGAGGCCGTCGTCGACGGCGTGGGCGTCGGCGGCGCGATCCCCTTCTGGATGAGTAGGCGAATCAACGCGTAGTCGGGGTCCCCCGAGTAGACCTTGTCGTCCTGGGTCAGCGACACGCTGCTGATCGTCGAGCCCTGCACCCGCTCGACGAGGTCGACGAAGGCCGAGAGGTTCTGGGCCGGGATGTCGGTGTAGATGTTGCTCTTGAGGATCTTGGCGATCTCGGGGTACTTGCTCACCATCGAGGCCGGGTTGACCTGCGCGACGATGTCCTGCACGACGCAGCGCTGCCTCGCCTGACGGTAGGTGTCGCTGTCGGCGGCACGGGTCCTGGCGTACCAGAGTGCGTGGAAGCCGTCGAGGTGTTGCTGACCCGGGTCGAAGTAGCCTTTGACCCCGAAGAGCCGTCCACTCGCGTCGTGCTCGCCACCGATGGTGAGCCGGTCGCCGTTGCCGCTGAGCTTGACGTTGACGTCCAGGCCGCCCATGGCGTCGATGAGCTGCTCGAAGCCCTTGAGGTCGATGATGACCGTCTGGTCGAGCTTGAGCCCGGTGATCTCGGCGATCGCGCCCTGGATCTCGGTCCGGCCCGGGGCGGAATCGCCGGCGTAGCTGGTGGGGTGCTCGGTCTTGTAGACCTCGGCCTCCTGCCAGAGGTTGGTGAGCATGCACTGGCCGGGGCCCTGTGCGCAGCTGCTGTCGGGCTGACCGAAGCTGCCGGAGCGGTAGCGCTCGCGCAGCGGGCTGTTCGGGGCGAGAGGGGCCTTGAGCAGGTTGCGAGGCAGCGAGATGAGGGTGGTCCGGCCTGACTTGGTGTCGATGCTCG
>JBBRGO010000316.1:0-3319 GCA_038224055.1 Actinomycetales bacterium | reverse complement strand
TCGCAGTCGGGGACCGCAGCGAACGCGATCACCGGCTGGCCGGCCAGCTCCTCCGCCGCCTCCTCGTCGGACATGCGGCCAGTCTGGCATCGGAGGCCTGACGGGTCAGCCGCCGCCGGAGCCGATGCCCGCCACGAGGTTGATCGAGGCCGCGATGACGACGGTGCCGTAGACGTAGGCCAGCAGCGTGTGGCCGAGGACGACCTTGCGGATGGCCGAGCTGCGCAGGTCGGTGTCGGAGACCTGGTAGGCCATCCCGAGGTTGAAGGAGAAGTAGGCGAAGTCGGAGAAGGTCGGGTCCTCGTCCTGGTTGAAGTCGATCGGCGGGACCGGGCTCGCGTAGTAGAGCCGCGCGTAGCGCAGTAGGTAGACGGTGTGCACGCAGAGCCAGCCGACGGCGACCGCGCCGATCCCGACGAGTGCGTCGAGCACCTGCCCCCCGGCGCCGGCGCTCCCGCCGATGAGCATCGCCCCGACACCGCCGAGGCTCGCCAGCCCGACCACGATGACGACGACGTCGTACCAGGCGGCATCCCCGTCCCGGCCGGCCACCCGCGAGCGCGTCGCGGCGGCGTCGTGCCTGAGCACGTGGAGGAGCAGCGGGGGAGCGAAGGCGAGGCCGCCGAACACGAAGCCGACGAGAGCGTGGGTCAGGACGCTCGCCGACGCGCCCAGGGGGACGAGCAGCCCGGCCGCGAGCCCGACGACCAGGGCCACGAGGAGGCGGCGTCGGATGGTGGGCACGGGGTGACGCTACGCCCCGCAGGGCGCCGAGCACCCGGACGCCGGCTGGGCGTTGGCTGGGAAGCTGCTCGTGACGGCGCAGGTGCCCCGCGGGGTATGTCAGACTCCGGCGCGCGCCGGCCGTGCGCGCCGTTCCCGGCCCTAGGATCCGACCCATGTCAGACCTCTCCGCGCGCGCTCGACGCCGCCTCACCGTCGTCTACAACCCGATGAAGGTCGAGGACCTCGACGCCACCAAGGACGTCGTGTCCGGAGTCTGCTCCCGCGCGGGCTGGGAGGAGCCGACCTGGGTCGAGACCACCAAGGAGGAGACGGGGGAGAAGCAGAGCAGGCAGGCGGTGCGCGACGGAGCCGACGTCGTGGCCTCACTCGGCGGTGACGGCACGGTCCGCGCCGTGGCCTCCGGCCTGGTCGGCACCGACGTGGCCCTCGGGCTGTTCCCGGGCGGCACGGGGAACCTGCTCGCCCGCAACCTGGGCCTGCCCGTCGACCAGCTGGCCACCGCCGTCGATGCCGTCGTCAACGGGTCCGACCGGCGAATCGACGTCGGGCTCGTCCGGGCGAGTGAGCAGCCCATCGAGCAGGTGGGCGAGCCCGAGGAGGAGGAGGCCACCCCGCCGCCGCGCGCGGAGGGCGAGGAGGTCTTTCTCGTGATGGCCGGTCTGGGCCTCGACGGCGACGTCATGGCCGACACGAACGAGAAGGTCAAGGCCGTCGTCGGCTGGATCGCCTATGTCTTCGCCGCCGTTGCCAAGATCTTCACCCGCGGCTTCTCCGTCGACGTCTCGGCCAACGGGTCGTCCGGGCACACGGGCAGCGGTGCCGGCAGCATCAACCGGCACGCCCGCAGTGTCATCGTCGGCAACTGCGGCACCTTGCAGGGTGGCGTCGAGCTGATGCCCGAGGCGAGGCTCGACGACGGCGTCCTCGATGCCGTCGTCGTCGCGCCCAAGGGCGCCCTCGGCTGGCTCTCGGTCTTCATCGACATCGCCACGCACCACCGCGCCGGCCACGCCCGCCTCGACCGCATCCGTGGCCGGACGTTCACGATCTCGACGGAGCGTCCGGTCGAGGCCGAGATCGACGGCGACCCGATCGGTGAGGCGCGTTCCCTGGCGGTGCGCGTCCTCGCCGACTCCCTGGTGGTGCGCGTTGGCTGAGGCGGGCCTGCCGGGACCGGGCCGGTGGCGGAGGATGGGCCGCGCAGTCGGCTACGGACTGGCCTTCGCCGTGCCGATCACGGCGCTCGCGTTCGTCGTGCGGGAGAAGTTCCAGCCGCTCATCAGGCTCGACCAGCGGGCCATCGTCGCAGCCACCGACTTCACCCGCAGCCATGCGCTCGCCGACGACTTCCTCGTCGTGTGGCAGGAGGTGACGCAGCCGAAGTGGCTCTACATCGTGGCCACCGGGCTCTGCCTCTGGGTCTGGCGGCGGCACGGGCTCACGAGCCGCGCCATCTGGGCCTTCGTGACGATGATGATCGCCTGGAACCTCCAGCTCGTCCTGAAGGAGGTCGTCCAGCGGGCCCGGCCCGTCGTCAGCGACCCCGTCTCCCACGCCCCCGGCTACAGCTTCCCGTCCGGTCACGTCGCGAACATCGCCGCGATCGCAACGGCCGTCCTCATCCTGACCTGGCCGATCTGCCGACCGCGGGCCCGCCGGGTCGCGGTCGGTGCCGCGGTCACCGCCGTCGTCGTCACGATGCTCGACCGCGTCTTCCTCGGTGTCCACTTCCCCTCCGACGTCGTCGCGGGGGTCCTCTTCGGCGCCGGCCTCGTCACCGCCTCTTACCTCGGCTACCTCGGCTGGAACCCCGCACAGCCGGACGACGACCCTCCACCTGAGGGCCGGTCCGGACCCGAATCGACGAAAGGCCTGTCGTGAACCAGCTCGCTCTCCACCGCTACGAGACCGACGAGAGCTCCCCGGGTCTCGGACCGGCGCTCCGTGACCTCGCGCTCCGGGTGCTCGCGCCCGTCGTCGTCGTCTTCGCCGTCATCGTCGGCGTCGGCCTGCTCATCACCGGCCCGCTGGGCGGTCTGAAGAGCGAGAACGCGGTCAACGAGGGCCTCGCGGACGGCCGCACCGAGCTGGGCAACGCGATGACGGCGGTGTGGTCGCACATCGGCAACACCGAGATCGTCATCGGGGTCTGCGTCCTCGCGGTGGCCCTCATCTGGTGGCGGACCAAGCAGTGGTGGTATGCCGTCGTGCCCCTCATCGCGATCGCCGCCCAGGCGAGCGCCTTCGTCGCGGCGACGCTCGTCGTCGGCCGGGACCGGCCGGAGGTCAAGCACCTCGACCCCGCGCCGGCGACCTCGAGCTACCCCAGCGGTCACGTCGGGGCGTCGACCGCCCTCTACCTCGCCTTCGCCCTGATGGCCCAGCGCATCGAGACGCCGTGGCTGCGCCGGCTCGTGACGGCCGTCTGCCTCGTCATCCCGTTCCTCGTGATGTACGCCCGGCTCTACCGCGGCATGCACCACCTGTCCGACGTCGTCATCGGGATGCTCAACGGCATCGCATGTGCCGGGATCGCGTGGTTCTGGCTGCGCCGCGACCCCTCCGGAGCCAC
>JBBRGO010000315.1:0-3384 GCA_038224055.1 Actinomycetales bacterium | reverse complement strand
CGGTGCGCAGCCCACTGCCGTCGGCGAGTCAGGACCGTGTGCCGCCGGTCGCCCCACCACTGGCCGAGCACGAGCACGGGAGACAGGAGCGCGAGCAGCAGCATCGTGGGGGAGCGCAGGACGGCCGCGAGCACGGCCGAGATGACGAGGGGCGCCACGACGGCGACCACGGGAAGCGGCCGGGGGGCCTCGGCGCCGGTGCCCGCGTCGACGAGGGCGTCGGGAAGGCCGACGACCTCCGTTGGGCAGGCCCCCGGGAAGCGTGGACGCGGAGCAGCCGTGACGAAGCCGTCGACGGTGGCTCGTCCCACAGCCGGGTCGAGTGCCGGGTCGAGCGCCGCAGCAGGCCGGCGCAGCTCGAGGGTCGTCGAGCCCGTCAGCAGCCGCGCCCCGACCGGGAGCGGGCACCCGTGAGCCGGAGCGGGGACGCCGTCGACGAGTGACCGGTTGCTCGGCTCGAGATCGGCCACCCGGACGCCGTCGTCCCCCACCGTGACCTCGAGGTGGGTGCGCGACACGCCCGGGTCGTCCAACCGGATCGGGTGGCCCAGTCCGCGGCCGACGAGGTGCCTCCCCGCCCGGAGCGGGAACCGGCCGCCCGCCCCGCGACCGTTGACGACGTGCAG
Source organism: Actinomycetales bacterium (assembly GCA_038224055.1). Classification (GTDB taxonomy): domain Bacteria; phylum Actinomycetota; class Actinomycetes; order Actinomycetales; family Dermatophilaceae; genus JBDSSS01. The sequence goes on along the minus strand of JBBRGO010000315.1, from coordinate 2,758 downwards.
CTCGATGAGGGGACGGTTGCGGATCGCCTGCTCGGTGTCTCGTCCTCGTCGCACCGACAGCACGGCACCGTGCACGAGGTCGCCCGTGCCGAGGGCGTCGTCATCACCGAGCGGCCGGCCGGCCGCCTCGAAGTCGTCGTGGCGGTCTCGGACCCACCCGGCCAGCACCGGCCGGAGGTCGGCGAACCGCGTGCCGGCGGGGGCCTCGACGACGAGCTCCAGAGGGCGCAGCGCGCCGTGGGCATCGACCACCGTGATCCGGAACCGCACCCGAGCACCTCCCGGACCCCAGTCAAGTCCAACCGGGCCCCGTCGGTCGGGCTCCTCCACACCTGTGGACGCGGCCGTCCGTCCTCCGCGCGACGGAGTAGGTTACGCCAGCGTGGTCCCGGCCCGATGAGCCTCACGTAGGCTGGGCGCCGCGCGAACGGGACGGTCGGACATCCGCACCCCCGACGCCTGATGACGCCGGATGACGCCTGATGACAAGGAAGCAGAGTGGACGTGACCCCTGACGCCATGCCGGCGGTCAGCGTCATCATGCCGCTGCTCAACGAGGAGCGGCACCTGCGCGACGCGGTGGCGGTGATCCTCGCCCAGGACTACTCCGGCGACCTCGAGCTCGTCCTCGCGCTCGGCCCCTCGACGGACCGCACGGATGCCGTGGCGCGGGCCGTGGCCGACGACGACCCACGCGTGCGCCTCGTCGCCAACCCGAGCGGACGCACCCCCGACGGGCTCAATGCCGCCATCGGTGCCGCATCGGGGGACGTCCTGGTGCGCGTCGACGGCCACGCCGAGATCCCGAGCGACTACATCAGCGTGGCCGTCGCCGAGCTCCTCCGGGTCGGCGCGGACAACGTCGGCGGGATCATGGACGCGAAGGGCACCACGAGCTTCGAGCGGGCGGTCGCGTGCGCGATGCGCAGCCCGCTCGGGGTCGGCAGCTCCCGTTTCCACACCGGAGGTGAGGCCGGTGAGGCCGACACCGTCTATCTCGGCGTCTTCCGGCGGGAGGCGGTCGAGCGCGTCGGCGGCTACGACCCGCACTTCGCCAGGGCGCAGGACTGGGAGATGAACCACCGAATCCGCACGAGCGGCGGTCGGGTCTGGTTCACCCCGGACCTCAAGGTGACCTATCGGCCGCGCGGCAGCATCACGGCGCTGGCCACGCAGTACTTCCACTACGGGCGGTGGCGCCGAGTCGTCGCTCGCCACCACGAGGGGACGATCAACTACCGCTACCTCGCGCCGCCGACGATGGTCGTGGGGACGGCTGCTGCGGCGCTGGCCGGACTCGTCTGGGCGCCGGCATGGTTCGTGCCGGCCGCCTACCTCGCCGCAGCGGGGGTCGGCGGGATCGCGATCTCGCGAGGTGAGGCTCGCGCGACACGAGCCCTGGCGCCCGTCGTCATCGTGACGATGCACTGGGCGTGGGGGATAGGGTTCCTCTCTAGCCCGAGGCGGTTGGCTCGCTGAGAGCGCCGCCGGCCCGGAGCCGCTCCGCGACCCGACCCGACCCGCGCCGACCCGCGCCGACCCGACCCGCGCCGACCCGGAAGGCACCACCGTGTTCGAGAACCTCACCAGGATGGGCACGGTGGGCCGAGATGCCGTCCGGTCGCAGTGGGAGAAGCGAAGGCTGAGCGGCAGACTCGACCCGACCGGTCTCCGGCCGGGGAGCAGCGCCGACTTCCGGGTCGCCGTCTATTTCTCGGACGTGCCGGTCAACCTCTACCAGATCCGGCAGTGGTACGCCCCGCTCGTCGAGCTCGCGCGGACCCACCCCGTCGTCGTCCTGACCCGGTCACCCGCGACGACCAACGTCCTGCTGGACGAGTGCCCCCTCCCGGTGTTCTTCGGACCCCGGGTGACCGACATCGAGTCGTTCATGGCGTCCCACGACATCGGGCTCGTCCTCTACGTCAACCAGAACGTCCGCAACTTCCAGATGCTCCGCTTCGCCCGGCCGGCGCACGTGTTCGTGTCGCACGGGGAGAGCGACAAGTCGTACATGACCTCCAACCAGCTCAAGGCCTACGACCGGGTGTTCGTGGCGGGGGAGGCGGCTGTCGCGCGACTCGAGGGGGCGCTGACCGACTTCGACGTCTCGAGACGGGCGGTGCAGATCGGGAGACCGCAGGGCGACGTCCGCTACGAGGCGCCGGAGCTCCGGCGGGACGAGCGCACATCGGTGCTCTACGCCCCCACCTGGGAGGGCGACCGTCCGAGCATGCGCTACGGGAGCGTCTCCTCGCACGGGCGCCGGCTGGTCGAGAGCCTGCTCGCCGACCCGCGCTTCCGCGTCGTCTACCGTCCCCACCCGCGGTCCGGGGCCTTCGACCCGGGTTACGGCCGCGACTCGCAGCGCATCACGCGCCTCATCCACGAGGCGAACCGGTCGGCCGACCGGCCCGGACACCTCGTCGACGTCGACACGGCCTTCGGGTGGCACCTCAACGAGCTCGACGTCTGCATCAGCGACGTGTCGGCGGTCGCCCTGGACTGGCTCGCGACCGGGAAGCCGCTCCTGCTGACCCGGCCCAGTGACCCGCGCGTCGAGCTGGAACGGACCCGGCTCGTGGAGAGCGTGCAGCTCATCGCCGAGGGTGATGCCTCGTCCGCGTCCTCCGCGGTGGCTTCGGCCATGTCCGCGCCGGCCGAGGGGCGTGCCGACGTCATCCGCTACTACTTCGGGGAGACCGCGCCCGGTGCGGCGACCCGGCGCTTCGTCGAGGCTGCGGGGGAGCTCGTCGCC
>JBBRGO010000314.1:0-3393 GCA_038224055.1 Actinomycetales bacterium | reverse complement strand
CTGGTGGGCGATACTGGGTTTGAACCAGTGACCTCTTCCGTGTCAAGGAAGCGCGCTACCACTGCGCCAATCGCCCTGGGGTCGTACGTGGTGGTTCTTCAACCGAGGTGGAGACGGGATTTGAACCCGTGTACGCGGCTTTGCAGGCCGCTGCCTCGCCTCTCGGCCACTCCACCGTGGAAGGCACGTGGTTCGTTGCCTCCGAGCGGACAACCGGGCTCGAACCGGCGACCTCAACCTTGGCAAGGTTGCGCTCTACCAACTGAGCTATGTCCGCGGAAACACCAGCGGTGTAACTTCCCCGCTGCGTGCTTGGTAGAGATTAGCGGATCGATCGGGAAGATACAAAACCGGTGTCTTAGCCCCGCCGAGGCGGCCCTGACGGGCAGGTCAGGAGCCACCTGCGCCTCTCCAGAACCCCACGCTCTCAGCGCTTCTCCGGCGCCCGGTCCCGGTCCGGACGCTCGTGGAGGGTCCGCTCGACGGCAGACCCGATGGGTCCGCGCTCGTTCCTCGCGTACTGCCGGTCGTGGGCGAGCTGCTCCGACTCCGGGTCGGCGCGGTCCTCGACGATGTCGCTGTCCGAGTAGGTGGCCGCCTCCGCCGGTTCCCGCGCACCGTCGCCGCTCCCCCGCGCCAGCAGGCCGCCCGCCCCGTTCTTGGCCCAGTTGATGACGCGGGTGCCCGCACCGTCGCGCAGCCGCACGGGCCAGAGCACCCGCGCGGCCGCATTGAGCCCGGCCCCGATGAGGATGGCGATGGCAAGTGCGTAGAGCCAGATGAGCAGCACGATCGGCGCGCTCAGCGGGCCGTAGATCGAGCCACCTCCGAGCGATGCCTCGATGGAGATGCGAACGACGTAGGAGGCCCCGACCCAGATCGCGACGGCGAGCGCCGCCCCGGGCAGGTCCCTCACCCACGGGCTCCGGCGCGGCGTGGCGATGTGGTAGAGCGAGGTGAGGCCGACGAGGCCGAGCAGGAGCAGCGTGGGCCAGTAGAGCGCCTGCGTGATCGAGGCGGCCTGGCCGGGCATCCACGAGGCCAGCAGGCTCGGGCCGAGCAGGGTCAGCGGCAGCACGAGGATCGCCCCGAAGACTGCCAGTGCGTAGAGCCCGAGGCTGAAGGCCCGCATCCGGATGATGCCGCGGGCACCGCTCTGGCCGTACATGATCGAGATCGTGTCGACGAAGACGTTGAGGGCCCGGGACCCCGACCACAGCGACAGCAGGAAGCCGACGGAGATGAGGTCGAGGCGCCCACCGCGCAGGACGTCGTCGATGGTCGGCAGGACGAGGTCGCTCACGCTGGACGCGGTGAGGAACTGCTCGGCATACGTCTGGACGGCCTGCACGACCCGGCCGACGGCCTCGGGACCGAGGGCGGACCCGACGTAGCCGATCCCGCCGAAGAGCCCGAGCAGCAGCGGCGGGAGGCTGAGCAGCATGAAGAAGGCACCCTCGGACGCGAGCCCCGTCACCCGGTAGCGCATCGACACCCGGATCGTCTCCATCGTGAGCCGGGCCAGCGGCAGCGCACCGGGGAGCCCCTCAAGCCGGGTGCGCAGTCTCTCCTTGTACGTCATCCCCACCGAGGCTAGTTCCTGGTGGGCCGCGGGAGGGAACCGACGCGTCCCAGCCACGCGCCCTAGGCTGCCGGCGTGACGACGCACGAGGTGACGAACCAGGCCCCGCCCTACGAGGGTCGGGACCTGCTCGGTGAGGATCCCGCGCTCGGCGAGGCCGTCGACCGGTGGGGTGGCCCCTCGGGTCGAGCGTCGCTGACGGCGCTCGGGTGGCTGGCCGGCTCCGCCGAGGCGCAGGAGCACGGTCGCCTCGCCGATGCCCACCGCCCCGTGCTGCACACGCACGACGCGCGGGGACATCGCGTCGACGAGGTCGAGTTCCACCCCTCCTGGCACTGGCTGATGAGCCGTGCCGTCGGTGCCGGGCTCACGGCGGAGCCGTGGACGGTGCCGACCCGGACCGGGGCCCATGCCCGGCGCGCCGCCGGCTTCATGCTGTGGTCCCGGGTCGAGGCCGGCCACGGGTGCCCCGTCTCGATGACGTATGCCGCGGGGTCCGCCGTGCGACACCACGAAGAGGCCGCGGTGCGCTGGCTCCCGGCGCTGGCCAGCAGGCACTACGACCCCGCCCTGCGGCCGCTCGCGAGCAAGCCCGGCGCGGTCGCGGGCATGGGGATGACGGAGAAGCAGGGCGGCTCGGACGTGCGCGCCAACACGACCCGCGGCGTGGCCGTGGCCGAGCCCGTGGCAGGAACGTCGGGCGGGCGCGACGCCCCGGTGCCCGGTCCTGCCTACCGCCTCACCGGACACAAGTGGTTCTGCTCCGCCCCGATGAGCGATGTCTTCCTCGTCCTGGCGCAGGCCCCGGAGGGTCTCACCTGCTTCGTCGTCCCCCGGGTGCTCGACGACGGCACCCGCAACGCCTTTGCGATCCAGCGACTCAAGGACAAGCTCGGCAACCACAGCAACGCCTCGAGCGAGGTGGAGCTCGAGGAGACCTGGGGCACCCGCCTGGGGGATGAGGGACGCGGGGTCCGGACCATCATCGACATGGTCGGCGCGACCCGGCTCGACTGCGTCCTCGGGTCCACGGCGACGATGCGAGACGCTGTCGCCCGGGCAGTCCACCACGCCCGTCACCGCAGCGCCTTCGGTGCCCTCCTCGTCGACCAGCCCCTGATGCGCAACGTCCTCGCCGACCTCGCCCTCGAGGCGGAGGCCGCAACGGTGCTCGCGATGCGCCTGGCGCACGCGGTCGACGAGGAGGAGACGGCCCTGTCCCGGATCGGGGTGGCCCTGGGGAAGTTCTGGGTCTGCAAGCGGACCCCGCCCATGGTCGCCGAGGCGCTCGAGTGCCTCGGGGGCAACGGCTACGTGGAGGAGAACGGCCTCGCCCGGCTCTACCGGGAGGCCCCGCTCAACTCGATCTGGGAGGGCTCGGGCAACGTCAACGCCCTCGACGTCGTCAGGGCGCTGTCCCACGAGCCGGAGAGTCTCGCCGCCCTCGAGGCGGAGCTCGTCACGACTCGTGGCGAGAGCCGGCAGCTCGACGCCAGCACCGGCACGGCCCTGATCGCGGCACGGGCCATCGACCCTGCGTCGACGGGCTCCGCGTTCGCCGCCCGTGTGGTCGTCGAGGACCTCGCGCTGGTGCTCCAGGCGTCACTGCTCGTGCGTCACGCACCGACGGCGGTGGCTGACGCCTTCGTCGCCAGCCGGCTGGCGGGGGGACGTGGCCGCACCTTCGGGACGCTGCCCGCCGACCTGGCCGCATCGGCCGGGGGGGGGGGAACCCCCCCCCCCCGGACAAACCCCCCCCCCCGCCGCCACACGCCCCGGAGGAGATAAACGAGAACAACCAAAAGAAGGCC
>JBBRGO010000313.1:0-3427 GCA_038224055.1 Actinomycetales bacterium | reverse complement strand
GGCCGGCAGCAGGACCACGAGGTCGATGCTCACGTCGGTGGTCATCGGGACACCCCCGTGAGCAGGGCCGCGGCATCCAGGTCGGACAGCCCGAGGAGCAGGTGGGGCAGCAGGCCGAGCACGACGACCACGACGAGGAGGGCCACGATCACGCCCCAGCGGGCGCCTCCGGCGTCGACGATCTCGAGCAGCTCGGAGTCCTCGGCGTGCCCACTCGACCCGCCATCCTCGACGACCTCGGACTCCTCGCCGGCCCAGACGATCCGGGCGACCCGCAGGGCGTAGGCGGCCGCGAGCGCGATGCCGACGGCACCGAGCACCGCGCAGACCCGCAGCAGCACGAGCGGACGGTCGGGGGCCGGCGACCACGCGGCGTAGAGCGCGAGGAACTCACCCCAGAAGCTGACGAGCCCCGGCAGGCCGAGCGCTGCGGCGAGGGCGAGCAGCAGGGCGAAGCCGTAGCGCGGTGCGGTGTCGCGCAGCCCGGGCCGGGCCACCGACAGGTCGGACGAGCCCCACTGCGCCTTGAGGTCGCCGACGACGACGAAGAGGAGGGCGGCCACGACGCCGTGCGCGATGTTGCCGAAGAGGGCGGCCTGCAGGCCGGTGTGGCTGCCCGAGGCGAGGGCGAGCACGACGAAGCCCAGGTGTGCGACGGAGCTGTAGGCGATGAGCCGCTTGAGGTCGCGCTCGACGAGGCAGGCGAGACCTCCCCAGAGGATGCCGACCGCGCCGAGAAGGGCAAGCGCCGGGCTGAGGGCGGCGACGCCCTCGGGCACCGTGGCGACGGCGAGCCGGACGATGCCGTAGGTGCCCATCTTGAGCAGGACCGCCGCGAGCAGGACCGACCCGGCCGTGGGGGCGATCGTGTGCGCCGGGGGCAGCCAGGTGTGGAGCGGCCAGAGCGGCACCTTGATGCCGAGACCGACGAGGAGCAGCGCGGCGATGGTGACCTGGAGGGCCCGGGAGAGCCCGGTCCCGTGCCGGGCGGCGAGGACGCCGAGGTCGGAGCTGCCCTGGTGGTGCACGAGGAAGAGGATGCCGATGAGCATGAGGGTCGAGCCGAGCACGGTGAACAGCACGAAGCGGGAGGCCGCGTCACCCCGGTCCTCGTCGCCGACGTGGTCGTCGCCGAAGCGACGGATGAGCACCCACATCGGGACGAGCACGACCTCGAAGGCGATGAAGAAGAGGACCGCGTCCCGGGCGAGGAAGGTCGCGAGCGCCCCCGTCTCGACGAGCAGGATGCAGCCGAGGTAGGTCGAGTGGGAGCCGCCCGAGGGCACCGGACCGGCGAGGGAGTGCACGACGACCGCGACGGTGAGCAGCGCGGTGAGCAGCACGAGCCCGGCGGAGATCCCGTCGACCTCGAAGTGCCAGCGCACCCCGAGCGAGCGGATCCACGCGACGTCGAGGACGGGGCGGGCGATGACGACCCAGACGGCGAGTACGGCGGTGAGGACCGAGGCGCCCACCGCGATGAGGCGCTCGCCGCCGGAGGCCGGTGGCAGGGCGAGCAGCGCGATCGTCGCGAGCAGTGGGAGGAGGAGCAGCAGGGTCAGCGCCACGTGGAGACCCCCAGGACGGCCAGGACGACGACCCCGACGAGGACCCCGAGGAGCGCGAGGGAGGGGACGGCCCGGTGGCCTCGCTCCCCGGCGCGGCCCAGGCCACGCACCGCGACGGCGCCCGCGCGCGGGTAGGCATCGACGACGTCGCGGTCGAGCGCGACGACGACGCGGGCCACGGCGGTCACGCCCCGGCCGACGGCTGCGTAGGCCGTGTCGGCGCCGAACCCGCGCACGGCCCCGTCGCGCAGGCGGGGCCCGAGCCGGTCGGCGACGTCGAGGCGTCCGTGGTCGCTCGCCGACCACACGGCGTACGCCGCGCCGACGACGAGGAGCAGGGAGAGCCCGGCGGACAGCAGCCCGACGTGCAGCGCCCCGCGGATCCCCAGGAGCAGGAGGGCTCCGAGCACCGTGCCGACGGCCAGCACCGCGACGGCGAGCGCCGCCGGCACCGTGATCGGCCCGGGCCCGTGGGACCGCCCCGCCGACGCCACGTGCGGCTCGGTGAGCGGTCGGTCGAGTGGGGTGTCGAGCAGCAGCCAGGCGCGGGTGCAGTAGGCGGCGGTGAGCACGACGGTGAGCAGCAGCGCGACGACGACCAACCAGGCCCGGGCGCCACCGCCGGCCGCCGCACCCTCGAGCGCGGCGTCGACGACGGTGTCCTTGGTGAAGAAGCCGATGAGGGGCGGGACCCCGGCGAGCGAGGCCAGCCCGATCGCGACGGCCCCGCGCAGCGCCCCCCTCCCGCGGAGCCGGCCGCGCAGCAGCACGAGCGCGGTGCCCCCGACGAGCGCAGCGAGCCACCCGGCGGCGAGGAACAGCAGTGCCTTGAAGAAGGCGTGGCCGACGAGGTGCGAGATCGCGGGTGCCTGGAGTCCGGCGGGCGCTGCCGCGAGCGCGCCGAGCATGATCGCCACCTGGCTCAGCGTCGAGTAGGCGAGCAGCCGCTTGAGATCGGTCTGGGCGAGGGCCAGGCCCGCGGCATAGACCATCGTCACCGCCGCGAGGACGGCGAGCACCGTGCGGGCGGCGTCGTCCTGCGCGTAGAGGCCGAAGAGGCGCGCGACGACGTAGCTGCCGGCCGCCACCATCGTCGCGGCGTGGATGAGCGCCGACGCCGGGGTGGGGCCCTCCATCGCGTCGGGCAGCCAGTCGTGGAACGGGACGAGCCCGGACTTGCCCGCGACACCGACCGCCACCCCAACGAGCCCGAGGGTGAGCAGCGGGGTCGCGGCGGGTTGGGTGAGCACGGCGAGCAGGTCGGTGCTGCCCGCCCGCACGGCGAGCGCGATGAGCCCGATGACCATCCCGATGTCCGCGACCCGGGTCACGACGAAGGCCTTGTATGCCGCTCGGCGGGCTGCGGCGCGCTCGCTGTCGTGGCCGATGAGCAGCCACGAGCACCAGCCCATCACCTCCCAGCCGACGAGGGTGAGTGCGAGGTCGGCTGACGAGACGACGAGGAGCATCCCCGCGGTGAAGAGCGAGACCGTCGCCGCGAACTGCGGGTAGCGGGGGTCGGCCCGCAGGTACCAGACCGTGAAGAGCTGGATGCAGAGCACGACGAGCGCGACGACGAGGGCCACGGTGCCGGAGACCCGGTCGGAGAGCAGGTTGAGCGGCACGGACAGGTCGTGGAGCGGGAGGGCGCCGACCGTCGGGATGTCGGCCCGCCCCAGCGGGGCGGCGGCCAGGGCTGCGGCCAGCACGGTGACGACGGCGGCCGAGCCGACGGCGACGCCCCGGGCCAGCGACGGCCGATGCCGGGCGAGCAGCCCGGCGAGAGCCGCGAGCGCCGGGAGCGCGACGACGAGGCGCACGACCCAGGTCATGCCGGGGCTCCCCCACCGGCGGGGGCG
>JBBRGO010000312.1:0-3440 GCA_038224055.1 Actinomycetales bacterium | reverse complement strand
GTGAGGCCGAGCTCGATCTGGCGCCGGTCCGCCGGGGCCTCCCGGCGGGTCAGCAGCCCGGCCGCGACGAGCCGCTCGCAGATCCGGCTCGCGCTCGACAGGTGGATGCCGAGTGCCTCTGCGACGGCACTGGCCCCGACGTCGGCGCGGCTCGCCACGAGCACGAGCACCCGCATCTGCGGCATCGTCACCACGTCCTCGTTGCGGGCCAGCGAGCCCGCGACGACGGCGGTGATGACGCGGGATGCCCGCATCAGCGCCTCCAGCGGCTCGAGCGGCTCGAGCGGCTCGCTCCCCTCGCCCGTCGGGCCTGCCCCCTCGACGGGGTAGGGACGGGGTGCGGGTGCGGGCGGCATACGCCCAGCATCGTCCATCACTTGCATGACTGCAACTATTGCGCGTATACACGGAGAAGACGGTTGCAACGGCGCCGCCGACACCGAAGGACCCAGCAGACGATCGGAGAGCAGATGAGCCAGGTAGTTGCCATCACCGGCGCCAGCGGCGGGATCGGCCGCGCCACGGTGCGTGAGTTCGCCCGTCGGGGAGCGGACGTCGCCCTCATCGCGCGGGGCACCGTCGGTCTCGAGGCCGCCGCCGCCGAGGCGCGTGAGCACGGAGTGCGCACCCTCGTGGTGCCGACCGACGTCTCCGACGCGGAGGCGGTCGAGGCGGCCGTTGCCCGCATCGAGGACGAGCTCGGCCCCATCGACGTGTGGGTCAACGTCGCCTTCACCTCGGTCTTCGCCAAGTTCGACGACATCGAGCCCGACGAGTTCCGCCGCGTCACCGAGGTGTCCTACCTCGGCTACGTCTACTCGACGATGGCCGTGCTCAAGCGGATGCGCAAGCGCGACGCCGGCACGATCGTCCACGTCGGCTCGGCCCTCGCCTACCGCGGCATCCCGCTCCAGAGCGCCTACTGCGGCTCCAAGCACGCCATCCAGGGCTTCCACGAGTCGCTGCGCACCGAGCTGCTCCACGAGCGGAGCAACATCCACGTGACGATGGTCCAGATGCCGGCCGTCAACACCCCGCAGTTCTCCTGGGTCCTCTCCCGCCTGCCGCAGCACGCGCAGCCGGTGCCCCCGATCTACCAGCCGGAGGTGGCCGCCCGCGCGGTCGCGTATGCCGCCGACCACCCGAGGCGCCGCGAGTACTGGGTGGGGGCGAGCACCGTCGGCACCCTGATGGCCAACGCCGTCGCCCCGGGCCTGCTCGACCGCTACCTCGCCCGCACCGGCTTCTCCGCGCAGCAGACCGGCGAGGTCAAGCCCGAGCACCAGGTCGTCAACCTCTGGGAGCCGGCTGACGGCGAGGACGGACGGGACTTCGGCGCGCACGGCGCCTTCGACGGAGTCTCGAGGACCAGCAGCGCCCAGCAGTGGATCTCCCACCGCTACCCCCAGACGGCGGCCGTCGCGGGCGTGGCCCTCGCCGGTCTCGCCGGTCTCGCCGCGTGGGCGATCGGGAGCCGGAAGTGACTCGCAGCGGCACGACCAGGCCGCGCCTCATCGGCGTCGGCGGGGCCGCGTGGGGCCTGGCCCTGCTGCTGCGCCGCGACGAGCTCTGGAGGGCCGTCGACGGTCACACCCCGGACGCCGACGAGGAGCTCGTGACGAGCATCCTCGGGGCGCGACACCTTCTGCAGGGTCTGGCCCAGCTGGCCGCCCCGCGCCTGACCCGTGTCCCGGTCATCGCCGTCGACGTCATCCACGCCGGGACCATGGTGTGGTTCGCCCAGCGCTACCCGAAGCATGCGAAGCCGGCTCTCGTCTCGGGTGGGGTCGCGCTCGCCAGCGCGGCGCTGACCGCCACCGCACGGGCGAAGGCGGCCCGGGGACGAGCCGGCTCCTGAGATGGGGACGCCGACGCCCACCCCCACCGCCCCGCCGCCGCACGTGCTGCGGGAGTACGCCTTCCTCGCCGACGGACACCGCGGGGCGTTGATCGGCCCGCGCGGGGACGTCTCCTGGCTGTGTGTCCCCCGTTGGGACTCGCCGGCGGTGTTCGCCTCTCTCGTCGGTGGCCGCGGAGGCTACGCCGTCACCCCGCGCGAGCCGTTCGTCTGGGGCGGCTCCTACGATCCGGGCTCCCTGGTCTGGCGCAGCCGGTGGACGACGACCTCCACCATCATCGAGTGCCGCGAGGCCCTCGCAACGCCGGCCGACCCGCACCGGGCGGTCCTGCTGCGCCGCATCGAGGCGCCGGGTGGCCGTGCGGCGCTGAGCGTGACCCTCGACCTGCGGGCCGACTTCGGCAAGGTCGCGCTGCGCACCCGGCGGGACGAGCACGGCCGGTGGCTCCTCGAGGGCGAGGGGATCCACGCCCGCTGGACGGGCCTGCCCGACGCTCGCCCCGACGGCGACGGCATCCTTCGCGCGACGGTCGAGGTCCCCGCCGTGGGCCACCTCGACCTCGTCCTCGAGGTCGCCGACCGCCCGCTCGGCGGCCCCGTCGACTCCGAGCGCGCCTGGCGCGACACCGAGCGCTACTGGCGGGACGCGGTGCCGGACTTCGCCGCATCGGCCGCACCCCGCGACAGCGCGCACGCGTATGCCGTCCTCCGCGGCCTGACGACCCCCGGAGGTGGCATGGTCGCCGCACCGACGCTCGGCCTGCCCGAGCGGGCCGAGGCCGGCCGCAACTACGACTACCGCTACGTCTGGCTCCGCGACCAGGCGTATGCCGGGATCGCGGTCGCGGTCACCGAGCCCCTCCCGCTGCTCGACGAGTTCGTCGGCGTGACCACCGCGCGCGTGCTCGAGCACGGTGGGGACCTCGCTCCGGCGTATGCCGTGGACGGGTCACCGCCGCCGGAGCAGTCGACCCTGCACCTCCCCGGCTACCCGGGCGGCGCCGACGTCGTGGGCAACTGGGTGCGCCGGCAGTTCCAGCTCGACGCGCTCGGCGAGCTCCTCCAGCTCTACGCGGCGGCCGCCGCCCACGACCACCTGGGCGCCGACGACCGTCAGTCGGTCCAGGTCCTCATCGACACGATCGGTCGCCGTTGGAACGAGCCGGACGCCGGCGTGTGGGAGCTCGACGACGCGTGGTGGACCCACTCACGCCTCGCCTGCGTCGCCGGCCTGCGCCGGATCGCGCCCGTCGTCCCGGACGCGTCCCACCACGAGGTCACCGCCCTCGCCGACCGCATCCTCGCCGAGACGACGAGGCGCAGCCTGCGCCCCGACGGGGCCTGGCTCCAGCGACCGGACGAGCCCGGGCTCGACGCCGCCCTGCTGCTGCCACCGGTACGAGGAGCCCTGTCGCCGTCCGACCCGCGGAGCATCGCCACTCTCCGGGCGATCGAGGCGGACCTCAGCCAGGACGGCTACCTCTACCGCTACCGCAAGGACGACCGGCCGCTCGGCAGCGCCGAGGGCGCCTTCCTCATGTGCGGCTTCGCGATGAGCCTGGCCCAGCTCGCGGCCGGGGAC
>JBBRGO010000311.1:0-3468 GCA_038224055.1 Actinomycetales bacterium | reverse complement strand
CACGTCCTGCAGCTCCCGGGCCGCGGCCTCACCCTCCGGCAGGAGGGGCAGGTCCGTGGTGCCGGTGTGCTGACCGGAGAGGGACCACTCGGTCTCCCCGTGCCGGAAGAGGTAGATGTTGCCGGGAACGACACCGTCGGGGGAGGCCATGTCGCCAACCTATCGGCCCGGCCGACGAGCACGTCCACCCGGAGCGGCACAGCACGGCGTGCGACTGCGGCAGACTCGGGCCCATGGATCTCGGCTACCGGTTGCTCAACGTCTTCGCCGTCGAGGGCGACCCCTTCTCGGGCAACCCGCTGTGCGTCTTCACCGACGCCCGGGCCCTGCCCGACGCTCAGATGCAGGCCTGGGCGCGGCAGTTCAACCTCAGCGAGACGACCTTCGTCACCGGCCTGCGACCGGCTGGGCCCGCGGCCGACGTCCGGATCTTCACCGCGTCCTACGAGATGCCCTTCGCCGGCCATCCGACGCTGGGCACCGCCCACGTCGTGGCCGACCTCCTCGCCTCCGATGCGTCCGGTCCGACCGGCCCGTCCGACCCGTCCGACCCGTCCGGCCCGTCCGACCCGCCCGGATCGGTGGTCGATGACGTCACGATCGACCTCCCCGCCGGCCCGGTCCCGGTCCGCCGGACGGAGATCGGCTGGGAGCTGACGGCACCGGCGCCCCGCTTCCGCGCGCCCGGCATCGCCCCCGCCGACCTCGCCGCGACGCTCGGCGTGCCGCCCGAGGCCATCGTTCCGGACGCGGCGCAGTGGGTCGACGTGGGCGTCGAGCAGCTCATCGTCCAGCTCACCGACGTCGTGGCGGTCCGGGCGTGCGCTCCTGTCGTTGCGCTCATGTACCGCCACCTGGCGACACCGGAGCGACCGCCGCACGTCTACGTCTGGGCCTGGACGAGCGGGTCGACCGTCGAGGCGCGGCTCTTCGCCGCGAGCGGCGCCGGCCTCGAGGAGGACCCGGCGACCGGCTCGGCCTGCTCGAACCTCGGCGGCTGGCTCGTCGGCCGCGGTCGGCGTGGCCTCGGCATCACCGTGAGCCAGGGAGCAGCGGTCGCTCGACCGTCTCGCCTCCACCTCAGGGTCGATGCCGGCGGCGGCATCCACGTCGGGGGACGGGTGACCGCGGTCGGCGGCGGCGTCGTCACCCGGGTCGCGGGGTCCTGACATGGCCACGTACATCGCCTTCCTCCGGGCCGTCAACGTCGGGGGTCGCTGGGTGAAGATGGAACGCTTGCGAGACCACCTGTCGGCCAACGGGTTCGACGATGTCGCCTCCCACATCCAGAGCGGAAACCTGCGCGTGGGGAGCCGGCTACGCAGCGCCGCCAAGGTCGAGCAGACCCTGCGGACGCTGATCACGGCCGAGTTCGGCTTCGACGTCCCCGTGGTCGTCCGCACACCCGGTCGGCTGCGGTCCCTCGTGGGCGACGCCGACGCGCTCGAGTCCCCGCTGGGACCCGAGGCTCGGCGCTACGTGACGGTGACGACGGGCGGGCTCACCGCCGACGGCAAGGCGGCGGTCGAGGCCTGGGACGTCGCGGGGGAGCGGGCGCTCGTCGTCGGCGAGGACATCGTGCTCTTCCTCACCAAGCCGGCCCACGAGGCGAAGCTGACGAACGCCAGGCTGGAGAAGCTGACCGGCGCCACGAGCACCGCCCGTGACATCAAGGTGGTCCGGGCCATCGTCGAGAAGTGGTGCTGATCCCATCGGCTCAGGACCGGGCGCGCCGGACCAGCTCGAAGCAGACGACCGCAGCGGCAGCGGAGACGTTGAGCGACTCCACGCCACCGGCCATCGGGATCGAGACCCACGTGTCGACGAGGGCGGACACCTCGTCACCGAGGCCTGCCGTCTCGCTGCCCAGCACGAAGGCCGTCGGCTCGGGCAGGTGCGCAGTGAAGAGGTCGTCGTCACCCGACGCGTCGAGACCCACGACGTGGAAGCCGTAGTCCTTGAGGTCCGTCACCGCCTGCTCCGCGGTGAACGCCTTGAGGATGGGGGCGCGGAAGGCCACGCCGGCCGAGGCCTTGACGACGAGCGGGTCGAGGGAGGCCACCCCGCGGCGGGGCACGACGATCCCGTCGACGCCTGCGGCGGTGGCCGACCGGAGGATCATCCCGACATTGGCCGGGGTGGTGATGCCGTCGAGGACGAGGACGCTGCGCAGCGTGCCGGAGTCGAGGGCCACCTCGAGCGGGCGCATCAGCGGCGCCACGACGTCGGCGAAGACACCCTGGTCCTGGCGTCCGTTCCCGGCGAGCTTCTTGACCCGCTCGGGGCTGGCCCACGAGACCGCGACCCCCCTTCGGCGGGCCGCCTGCTGGATCTCGCGCACCCCCGACCCGCGCGAGCCCTCGGCGAGCACGACCTTGTCGACCGAGAGGGAGTCGTCGAGCAGCACCTCGTGCACGGGGTTGCGACCGTAGACGGTGATGAAGCGGTCCTTGGGGGAGATCTCGTCGGTCACCGGGTCAGGATGTCACGCGGCGAGGTCGCGGCGGAGCAGGGAATGGACGACGGAGGCTCACGGTTAGACTAGTTGAGATTTCAATGACAAAGGAGCTGGGAACCATGCAGTTCGGCATCTTCACCGTCGGCGACGTGACCACGGACCCCACGACCGGCCGCACCCCGACCGAGCACGAGCGGATCTCTGCGACGGTCGCCATCGCCCGCAAGGCGGAGGAGGTCGGCCTGGACGTCTTCGCGACGGGGCAGCACCACAACCCGCCGTTCGTCCCGTCCGCCCCGACGACGACCCTCGCCTACATCGCCGCCGCGACCGAGCGGATCCTGCTCTCCACCTCGACCACCCTCATCACGACGACCGACCCGGTTCGCATCGCCGAGGACTACGCGACCCTGCAGCACCTGAGCAACGGCCGGATGGACCTGATGATGGGGCGCGGCAACACCGGCCCGGTCTACCCGTGGTTCGGCAAGGACATCCGCGACGGGATCCCGCTCGCGATCGAGAACTACGCCCTGCTGCACCGGCTGTGGCGCGAAGAGGTCGTCAACTGGGAGGGGAAGTACCGCACGCCGCTCCAGGGCTTCACCTCGACGCCGCGACCGCTCGACGGTGTCCCGCCCTTCGTCTGGCACGGCTCGATCCGCAGCCCGGAGATCGCCGAGCAGGCCGCGTACTACGGCGACGGCTTCTTCTCCAACCACATCTTCTGGCCGGCCAGCCACACGAAGCAGATGGTCGAGCTCTACCGGCGCCGCTACGCGCACTACGGGCACGGCAGCGCCGACCAGGCCATCGTCGGCCTCGGCGGCCAGGTGTTCATGCGCAAGAACTCCCAGGACGCCGTCCGGGAGTTCCGGCCCTACTTCGACAACGCCCCCGTCTACGGGCACGGGCCCTCGCTGGAGGAGTTCACCTCACAGACGCCGCTCACCGTCGGCAGCCCCCAGGAGGTCATCGACAAGACGCTCTCCTTCCGGGACTACGCCGGG
>JBBRGO010000310.1:0-3514 GCA_038224055.1 Actinomycetales bacterium | reverse complement strand
CCCGGCGTATCGGCCGACTCATCCCCTCGCCGGCCTCGTGACTGCAGTGAGATGACTGCGCTCATCCTCACGATGGGGCCGGGTTAGGGCTGTTGGCCCGCTGGGTCGGCCCAGATGTCGAGCGGCACCGAGCGGATGCTGCGGCCGTTCAGATCGAGCTGCCTGCCCATTCGTTTGATCGACCTCAGCACCATCGACCGGTCGTGGATCGTCATCTCCGGCACCTCCGTGGCCAGCCGGGCCTCGACGAGCGAGAGCTCGTGCAGCGAGTGGGTCGTGAGCGCGAGCATGAGGTTGGGCCGGCCTCCCGAGATCCGCCAGCACACCCGGATGCCAGATATCCGCCGCAGGGTCGTGGCGACGGCGTCGATGTCATGGGCGTCGGCCTGTGCCCACAGCCAGCTGATGACGGGCCACCCAGAGTCAGGCAGCGCGATGTCGCACCGGAGGACGACCCGTCCGTTGCCGACGAGGTCGGCCAGGCGGCGCCGGACCGTGCTCTCGCTGAGCCCGGTTCGGGCTGCAATGGTGGCAACGGGCATGCGGCCGTCCTCGCCGAGCAGCAGGATCACCTGCCGGTCGATCCCGTCATAGGGCCGGGCGAGAGTCGACTGGGCCGACGTGAGCCCGTCCAGACGCGGTTGCAGGGCCCGCATCATCACCGCTTGCTGGGCGGCGTCGAGCACGTGGAGCTGCCAGTGGTCGCCCATCGAGTACACCTTGGTCACTGCGTAGCTGCTCGTCGCGACCACCCCCGGGATGGATCCGACCGACTCGAGGAGGAACTGGGACAGGAACGCGAGATCCCGCACCTCGACGAGAAGGGTCAGTGAGCGTGGTCCGCTCGTGTGCTCCACGCTGAGCACGTGAGGGAGCTCGGTGACGCGCTCGGCGATGGCGAGCGTCTCGCTGGCGGCGCAGCTGAGCTCGATGACGGCAAGGCACGACTCCGGTCGACCCTGCCCGGTCGCTCTCCCCGACACCCAGGCGATGCCGGCCGCCGACAGGCGCTGCCACCTGCGAGCGACCGTCACCGGGTCGATGTCGAGCGCCTCGCCCACCAGGGTCCACGACGCGCGCGGGTGCAGCTGGAGGCAGTTGACGATCGCCAGGTCGAGCTCATCAGCGACTGCGGCGGATTCCTGCAGAATCTCAGGACTCGTCGCGCGATGCTGCATCGGGGACCCGCTTCCTGCCACAAGTGTCATCCTCGACGACTGGTGCACGCAACTCAAGTGCGTGCGCGGAAATCTCGAGACAGGAAGCCGGGCATGTCCCCCGAAAGCGCCACCCGCGAGACCACCCAGCCGCGTCGCCCCGGCTCGGAGCAGCCAGTCAGCCTCGACTGGATCACCAGGCTGTTGCGAGTCGACACGACGAGCCGCGACAGCAACCTCCCCCTCATCGACCTCGTCGTCGACGAGCTGCGGGCCCACGGTGTGGAGCCGGTGCTCGTCCACAACGAGGACGGCACCAAGGCCAACCTGCTCGCCACCTTCCCGGCGGCCGACGGCACGACCACGGGAGGCATCGTCCTGTCCGGCCACACGGACGTCGTTCCGGTCGACGGGCAGGAGTGGTCGAGCGAGCCCTTTGCCCCCGAGATCCGCGACGGCCGGCTCTACGGGCGCGGCACCTGCGACATGAAGGGCTTCATCGGGTCGGTGATGACCAAGGTCCCCGAGCTGGCCAGCGCCCCGCTGCGGGAGCCGGTGCACCTGGCCCTCTCCTACGACGAGGAGGTCGGCTGCGTCGGCGCCATCTCGCTCGTCGACGAGATCCTCCGGCGCGAGCTGCGGCCCCGTGCGTGCATCGTGGGGGAGCCCACGAGCATGCGCGTCATCACCGGGCACAAGTCGCTGACGATGATCCGCGTCACGTTCCACGGCGTCGCGGCGCACTCCTCACGAACTCCGCATGGTGTCAACGCGATCGAGTATGCCGCTCAGCTGGTCCGCTTCGTCCGCGGCGTCGCGGACCAGTTCCGTGCCGACGGGCCGTTCGACGAGAACCACGACGTGCCCTTCACCACGGCCACCGTCAACCAGATCGAGGGCGGCATCGCGGTGAACACGGTCCCCGCCGTCTGCTTGCTGACCTTCGAGTTCCGCGCCGTCGGGGCGGTGGACGTCGATGCCACGATCGAGAAGTTCTACGCCGAGGTGCGACGCATCGAGCAGTCGATGCGTGAGGAGAACCCCGACTCCTGGGTGGAGGTGTCCGTCGGCGCCCAGGCGCCCGGCCTCGACACGCCACCGGACGAGGGCGTCATCGAGTTCGTGACCGGACTGGGCGGGGCCGCCACCTCCGAGAAGGTGGCTTACGGCACCGAGGCCGGTCTCTTCCAGCGGGCGGGCATCCCGACTGTCGTGTGCGGTCCCGGCGACATCGCGCAGGCGCACGCGCCGGACGAGTTCGTCGAGATCGACCAGCTCCATCGCTGTGACGACCTGCTCGAGACCCTGCTCTCCCACCTCCGCAGCTGACCGCGCCCACCAGACCCTAGGAGCACCATGTCCCTCGACACCCTCACGAAAGAAGACGTGACCCCCGAACGGCTGGCCGAAGCCCGCAAGGCGGTCCTCAGCAGCTCGATCGGAGCCGCTCTCGAGTGGTTCGACATCATCGTCTACGCCTCGTTCGCGATCGTCATCGCCGCGAACTTCTTCCCCGAGGGCGACCAGACGCTGGGCCTGATCCTCACCTTCGCGACGTTCGCCATCTCCTACCTCGTGCGGCCCCTCGGCGGCCTCCTCATCGGCAGCTATGCCGACCGGCACGGACGCAAGAAGGCACTGAGCCTCACCCTCCTGCTGATGATGGTCGGCACGACCCTCATGGCGGCCGCGCCGACGCATGCGGTCGTCGGGGCCTGGGCCGGTGTGATCATCATCATCTCGCGCCTCGTCCAAGGGTTCTCCGCAGGCGGCGAGTTCGGCTCTGCCACGACGTATCTCGTGGAGGTCGCTCCCAACCGCAAGGCGTACTACGCGTCGTGGCAGGTTGCTGCGCAGGGCATCTCGATGTTCCTCGCCTCGGCCTTCGGCTACCTCCTCTTCACCCACCTGTCCAAGGCGGACCTCTACACCTGGGGCTGGCGGATCCCGTTCATCATCGGCTGCCTCATCGGCCCGGTCGGCCTCTACATCCGGGCGCGCCTGTCGGAGACGAAGGAGTTCACCGCGAGCACCCCGCACGAGGCGCCCATCAAGGCGGTCTTCACCGAGCACCTCGGGCGCGTGCTCGCGGGCACGGCTTGCGTCGGCGTGGCGACCATCTCGGTCTACCTCATCCTCTTCATGCCGACGTATGCCGTGAAGAACCTCGGCGTCCCGGCGAGCGCCGCCTACCTCGGCGGCATCGTGGCGGGCCTGGTCGTCGTCATCGGAGTGCCGCTGGTGGGCCGGCTGGCTGACCGGGTCGGGCCGGCCAGGATCATGTTCTGGGCGGCCGTGGCTGCGCTGGTGCTCGCCTGGCCGCTCTTCGCCGTCGTCATCGCGTCGCCGACCGTCCC
>JBBRGO010000309.1:0-3528 GCA_038224055.1 Actinomycetales bacterium | reverse complement strand
GTCGCGGAGCGTCACCTCGCCGACTTCGAGCAGCCGCTGACCGGCTGGCACGGCCACGCCCGGCCGTTCGAGATGGGACCGGACTACGAGGCGGCCCCCGGCATCACCCGCGGACGCGTCGGCACGCCGCCACTCGTCTCCCTGCTCGCGCTCGAGGCGGCACTCACCGTCTTCGACGGTCTCAGCCCCGCACAGGTCCGCGCCCAGTCCCTCTCGGTGACGCAGAGCTTCATCGAGGCGCTCGACGCGCTCGGCGTCGACCTCCCGCTCGCGACGCCCCGGGACGCCGAACGCCGCGGGTCGCAGGTGTCGCTGCGCCACCCGCAGGCGTTCGCGGTGGTTCAGGCGCTCATCGCGCGAGGTGTCATCGGCGACTTCCGCGAGCCGGACATCATCCGGCTCGGCTTCGCGCCGCTCTACGTCACCCACGTCGACGCGGTCACCGCCGCGGAGCACGTCCGGGCCGTCATCGACGGACGGGAGTTCGAGCGGCCCGAGTTCGCCGAGCGTGGCGCCGTCACCTGACGCGGCACGGCGCGGTGACGTGAGGCTCACCATCGGGGTGGGCAACGCGGCATGCTGGACCGCATGGCACCCGACGACACCACCGCGCGGTCGGCGCGCACGACGCAGATCCTGACCGCCTTTGCGGCGGCCATCGACTCGCGCGAGTGGGTCGCGCTCGCCGCCCTGCTCGCTCCCACCTTCGGCGCCCGGTTCGTGCACACCGGCGAGGCATTCGACCGCGACGGCTTCGTGTCGATGAACCGTGACTACCCGCTCGTCGTGCGCTTCGAGCCCGACGAGATCGTCGTGGCCGGCGCACGCGGTGTCGTGCGTGCCACGGTGAGCGACACTGCGTCGCAGTCGGTCTGGCACGTCGCGTCCTTCGCCACGGTCGACGAGCACGGCCTGGTGACCGATCTCGTCGAGGTCTGGGCCGACGGGACGAGCAGCGTGCCGGACGACCGGCGCTAGCCCGTGCGACCCGGGCTCCGAGGTGGGAGAGCAGGCTCGAGATGTAGGTATGCCGCTGGGCCCGGCGGGCACAGCGGCATACCTCAGCGGGTGGCTGGTGGGCCGGCGCTCACCAACCGCGCTCGGAGAGCCGGTGCGGCTGCGGGATCTCGTCGACGTTGATCCCGACCATGGCCTCGCCGAGGCCGCGCGAGACCTTCGCGATGACGTCGGGGTCGTCGTAGAAGGTGGTCGCCTTGACGATCGCCTCGGCGCGCTCGGACGGGTTGCCCGACTTGAAGATGCCGGAGCCGACGAAGACGCCCTCGGCGCCGAGCTGCATCATCATCGCCGCATCGGCGGGGGTGGCGATGCCGCCGGCGGTGAAGAGCACGACGGGGAGCTTCCCGGCCCGGGCGACCTCGGCCACGAGCTCGTAGGGGGCCTGGAGGTCCTTGGCCGCGAGGTAGAGCTCGTCCTCGGGCAGGTTCTGCAGACGGCGCAGCTCCTGGCGGATCTTGCGCATGTGCGTCGTCGCGTTGGAGACGTCGCCCGTGCCGGCCTCACCCTTGGAGCGGATCATCGCCGCACCCTCGGTGATCCGGCGCAGTGCCTCGCCGAGGTTGGTCGCGCCACAGACGAAGGGCACGGTGAACTGCCACTTGTCGATGTGGTTCGCGTAGTCGGCCGGGGTCAGCACCTCGGACTCGTCGATGTAGTCGACGCCGAGGCTCTGGAGGACCTGGGCCTCGACGAAGTGACCGATGCGGGCCTTGGCCATGACGGGGATGGAGACGGCCTCGATGATGCTGTCGATCATGTCGGGGTCGCTCATCCGCGACACGCCGCCCTGGGCCCGGATGTCGGCGGGGACGCGCTCGAGCGCCATGACGGCGACTGCGCCGGCGTCCTCGGCGATCTTCGCCTGCTCGGCCGTGACGACGTCCATGATGACGCCGCCCTTGAGCATCTCGGCCATGCCGCGCTTGACGCGGGTGGTGCCCGTCGTCGCGCTCGTGGTCTCGCTGGCGCTCGCCGTGGTGCTGTCGGCCGCGGGCGAGGTGCCCGTGGTCTCGGTTGTGCTCACGATGTCCTGCTTTCTCGTGTGGGGTTGCTCAAAGGGTAGGCCCCGGGCGGCCACCGGCTCGACCCGGCTCGGACGCGACGCGGGTGAAACTGCCCACTCGACGTGCCCGTCGAGTGGGCGCCTTCACCCGCTTCGGGGGACGAGCGCGGGCGGTGCGTCGTCGTCGAACTCGATCGTCGACGGCAGCGGCGTGTGACCGGCGAGGTGGAAGACCCGCACCACCCACTTGCGGCGCACCCGGCGTACGTCGGTGACGGCGTCGTTGTGGAAGCGGCGGGAGAGCTGGACCCGGGTGCAGGCCGACCCGAGGCGGGCCAGCGGTTCGTCCGCCTCCGACGCGGCGGCCAGCAGGGCGGCGAGGGCGGGGGCGGTGAGGGTGACCTCGAGGGCCTCGGTGAGCTGGCTCTCGGTCATCTCCCGGACCTCCCCGTGCTCATCAGGCATTTCGAGCGACTCGGTGGCGGCCTGGGCGAGGATGAGGGAGGTCGCGCCGTCGAGCAGGCCGCTGTTGGCGAGCTCGAGCGCTGCCTCTGCCCGCCGGACGAGCTGCGCGTCGAGGGCGGCGGCCGTGCCGCTGAGCCGGATGTGGAGCCGGTCGAGGCGCGCCGCGTTGTAGCTGAGGTACCAGCCGATGATGACGACGACGAAGAGCGTCGCGAAGACCCACGCGAGCACGTCGGTCATCGTCCGATGCCCCCGCGGACGAAGCGGTTCCAGCCGGTCTGCGGCTCGGACCGGGCGGCCATGCGTCCCTCGATGACCGTCTCGTAGACGGCGATGATCTTGGCCGCGACGACCGACCAGTCGAACAGCCGCGCCCGCACGCTCCCGGCCCCGGCGAGGGCTGACCGGCGCACCGGGTCGGCGAGCAGCTCGAGCAGGGCCGCAGCGAGGTCGGCGGGATCCTCGTTGCGGAACATCGCTCCGGCGGTCCCCCCGTCGAGGACCCGGGAGAACGCGGCGAGGTCGCTCGCCAGTACGCAGGCACCGGCGGACATCGCCTCGATGAGGATGATGCCGAAGCTCTCTCCCCCGGTGTTCGGGGCGACGTAGACGTCGACCGACGCGAGCAGGGAGGCCTTGTCCGCGTCGCTGACGGGTCCGAGGAACTCGCAGGCACGGGCCACCTCGGGCGGCAGGTCGGCGGTGATCTCCCGGACGTCACCGGGCCCGGCGAGCAGCACCCGGAGGCCGGGCACCCGGGCGAGCACCTCGGGCAGGGCCGCCGCGAGCACGGGCAGGCCCTTGCGAGGCTCGCCCATCCGGCCGAGGAAGGCGATGGTCGGGCGGGACGGGCTGCCGGTCCACGCGGGGTTGCGACGGGCCGACGCGAAGCGGTCGACGTAGACGCCGTTGGGGATGACGATGGCATCTCCGCCGACGTGGGTCGTCACCGTGCGCCGGGCGTCCTCGCTGACGGCGATCCGGGCGTCGATCTTCTCGAGGTTCGATCGCAGGATCGGATAGGCGGTCTGCATGGTGCG
>JBBRGO010000308.1:0-3554 GCA_038224055.1 Actinomycetales bacterium | reverse complement strand
CGGCCGGGTCGGTGGCCCACACGGTGATGCCTCGTGCCGTGTCGTCGTCGCTGACCATCCTGGCGAGGTGGATCACCGGCAGGGGACAGCGCAGGTCGCGGGCGTCGAGCACGACGAAGCCGCTGTCGGGGTCGGTGCCGTTCACCGGGACGGTCGGCCGGTCCGGCGGGGCGGGTCGTCCGGCGCCGTCGGGGGTCTCGCTGGTCACAGGTCACCGGCCCCGAGCTGGCGCCGGACCGCGGTGACGGTGGGCCCGATGGCCGCGCAGAAGGCGGCGACGTCCTCGGCCCGACCCGGGCTCACCGCAGCGAGGGGCAGGGTGACCCGGACGTTGCCGTGGGTGAGCCGACCCATCGCGGCGAGGACGTGGCTCGGTTCGAGCGTGCTCGAGGTGCAGGCCGACCCGCTCGCGACGGCGAACCCGGCACGGTCGAAGCCGGCCACGAGGGACTCCCCGTCGGCGTAGAGCCCGGAGAAGGTGACGACGTGGGGGAGCCGGTCCACCGCGTCCCCGACGACCTCCGTGTCGGCCACCCCACCGGCGGCCACCCGGATCGCGTCGACGAGCAGTCGGCACGCCGCAGCGTCCTCGTCTCGGGTCGCCGCCGTCTGCTGCCAGGCCTCGGCCGCGGCCAGGGCCAGCGGAACCCACGGGGTGACCTCGGCCCGCCCGTGCTCGACGTCGGCGCGGGCGTCGTCCCACTGCCAGCGCGTGCCCTCCCGCACGATGAGGACCCCCAGGGGCGGACCGCCCCACGAGCGCGCATCGGCGACGAGCACGTCGTGGTCGGCCGGGACGGGGTCCCGGCCCGCCGAGGCCATCGCGTCGACGACGAGGGGCACGTCGTGCTCTCGGCAGGCCTCGCGGGCGTCGGCGAGCGGCTGCCGGGTGCCGACCTCGCCGTTCGCGCTCTGGAGGGCCGCCACGACCGTCCCGGGCCTGCCCACCGCCACCCGCCACGCCTCGAGGTCGAGCCGGCCGTCCACGTCGACCCGGACCTCGTCGAGCAGGGACGGGTCGTCGGTCCGTGCCGCGCGCCCACGCGCCGGGAGCAGGACCGAGGAGTGCTCGACCGCAGAGGCGACGAGCCGACCGCCACGGCGGCGAGCGGCATACCGGGTCCCCTCGACGGCGCGAGTGAGGGCGGACGGCCCGCTCGGGAGGAAGCTCACCTCGGGCGGGCGGACGCCCAGGCCGTCGGCCACGACCTCGCGAGCCCGGTCCAGCAGCGCCCGAGCGCGACGACCCTCGGCGTGCAGCCGGGTCGGGTCGGCCCAGCCCGCGTCGAGGGCGGCGAGGAGCGTCTCCCGGGACAGCGGGTGGAGCGGACCGCTCGCGGCGTCGAGCAGGCGCCGGCGCGTCGGCGCCGTGGGGGAGCGGGGCTCGGCCCTCGTGCCCGGATCGTGACTGTTCACTGTCCAACGTTAGCCGCCCCCTCCCGGACACCCGTGGGGGCAGGCGGTAAGGTTCGTGCGTGGGCATTCCGTGCCCGAACCGACGGACCGAACACGCTCGAGGGGAACGCGACGCGCGCCCTGAGATCGGAACGAAAGGTGCACCTGGTGCCTGAGCACGACGAGACCCCCTCCGCCTCACCGGCGGTGGGTGCGCGGCCCCACCGGCGGCGCGGCCTGCGCCTCGGTGGGCTGGCGGCGCTGAGCGCCCTGGCCCTCGCGGGCTGTCAGGGTCAGCTGTCCAACGGCTACCTGCCCGATGCCGTCTCCGACAGCGGCACCCGCGTCACCGACCTCTGGGTCGGGACCTGGATCGCCGTCCTCGTTGTGGGCGGCATCACGTGGGGCCTCATGCTCTACGCGGCGATCCGCTTCCGCCGCAAGAAGGGCGACGAGACCCTCCCGGTGCAGCTGCGCTACAACGTGCCGGTCGAGATGCTCTACACGATCATCCCGGTCTTCATGGTCGCCGTGTTCTTCTACTACACCGCGCGGGACGAGTCCGCGCTGACGGACACGAGCAAGAAGCCCGACGTCACCATCAGCGTCGTCGCGAAGCAATGGAGCTGGGACTTCAACTACGTCGACTCCGACGTCTACGAGACCGGCGTCCAGGTCGCCCTCGACGGCACCACGGGCAAGCGCGCCTCGATGCCCGTGCTCTACCTCCCCGTCAACAAGCGTGTCGAGTTCGTCCTCAACTCGCGCGACGTGATCCACAGCTTCTGGGTGCCGTCCTTCATGACCAAGCTCGACATCATCCCGGGCAGGACGAACAAGCTCCAGATCGTCCCGACGCAGACGGGCACCTTCCAGGGCAAGTGCGCCGAGCTCTGCGGTGCCTACCACTCCCAGATGCTGTTCATGGTCAAGATCGTCCCGCAGAACGAGTACGACCAGGAGATGTCACGTCTCGCCTCGATCGGCCAGACCGGTCAGATCCCCGTCGACGCCAGCCGCGAGCCCCTGATACCCGCTGACGCCGAGAAGGTTCCCGCCCCTGCCCTCACTGGGAGCAACTGATGTCGACCGTCACCGCCAACCGTCCCGCTGGCGCCCCGGGGGCCCCCGAGCCCACCGGCGTGGGGCAGCCCGCCCCGCCGCGGCGACTCAAGGGCCAGACCGTCGTGAAGTGGGTCACCACGACCGACCACAAGGTGATCGGCAACCTCTACTTCATCACCTCGTTCGTCTTCTTCCTCCTCGGTGGCGTCATGGCGCTCCTGATCCGGGCCGAGCTCGCGGCCCCGGGCCTGCAGATCGTCGACAACCCCGAGCAGTACAACCAGCTCTTCACGATGCACGGCACGATCATGCTGCTGCTCTTCGCGACGCCCCTGTTCGCTGGCTTCGCCAACGCGATCATGCCGCTGCAGATCGGTGCGCCCGACGTCGCCTTCCCGCGCCTCAACATGTTCGCGTACTGGCTCTACCTCTTCGGTGGCCTGATCGCCTCCGCCGGCTTCCTCACCCCGTCCGGTGCGGCTGCCTTCGGCTGGTTCGCCTACGCCCCCCTGTCCGACGTCAGCTACAGTCCCGGCCTCGGCGGCGACCTCTGGGTCTTCGGCCTCGCGCTCGCTGGCTTCGGCACGATCCTCGGGTCGGTCAACTTCATCACGACGATCGTGAGCATGCGCGCGCCCGGCATGACGATGTTCCGGATGCCGATGTTCACGTGGACCATCCTCGTCACGTCGATCCTCGTGCTGATGGCCTTCCCGGTCCTCACCGCAGCCCTCTTCGCCCTTGGTGGTGACCGACGCTTCGGGATGCACATCTTCGACGCCGAGAACGGCGGGGTGATCCTCTGGCAGCACCTGTTCTGGTTCTTCGGTCACCCGGAGGTCTACATCATTGCGCTGCCGTTCTTCGGCATCATCAGCGAGGTCATCCCCGTCTTCTCACGCAAGCCGATCTTCGGCTACAAGACCCTCGTCTTCGCCACGATCGCGATTGCCGCCCTGTCCGCCACGGTCTGGGCCCACCACATGTACGTCACCGGCCAGGTGCTGCTCCCGTTCTTCGCGGTGATGACGATGCTCATCGCGGTGCCGACCGGGGTGAAGTTCTTCAACTGGATCGGCACGATGTGGGGCGGC
>JBBRGO010000307.1:0-3589 GCA_038224055.1 Actinomycetales bacterium | reverse complement strand
CTCGAGGCACGACACGTTGAGCCCCGAGCCGACCCCCATCATCAGCACGCGGTCACCGGCGACGAGCGAGTCAGCCTCCATCGCCAGCGTGAACGCCACGGCGGCCGGCCCCATGTTGCCCCGGGTCGGGAACGTCAGGGGCAGCCGCTCGGGCGGGATGTCGAGGGCGTCGCACATGGCCCGGACGTGGACCTGCGAGATCTGGTGCGCGACGTAGCGGTCCATGTCGGACCAGTCGAACTCGGCGCGCGCGTCGTGCCACGTGGCCCGTGACAGCGCGATGCCCGCCTCGAGCAGGCCCCGCGTGTCGGTCCGCATCCACTCGAGGTCGCCGACGCAGAGGTCGTGGTGCTCCGTGCCGGCGCGGGCGACCCCACCGACGATGCGGTGGCCCTGCGGGTGGAGGTCGGCCCGGCCGAGCACCATTGCGGCTGCGCCCGACCCGAGGGTCAGGGTCGCGAACTGCGACAGGACGTCGTCGGCCGTCGCGTCGGGACCCGACAGGCGGTCGAGGGTGACCTCCTGGGTGTGCCGCGAGCTCTCGCCGTCGACGACGAGGGCGTAGTCGATCTGGCCCGAGTCGATCATCGTCGCGGCCAGCTGCATGCCGTTGACGAAGCCGAGGCACGCGTTGGCGAGGTCGAAGTTGAGGCACGACGTCGGCATGCCGAGCGCGTGGTGGATCTGGACCGCCATGGACGGCTCGAGGTGCTCGCGCGAGACGCTCGTGTTGACCATGAGGCCGACGCGGGAGGGGTCGACCCCCGCCTCCGCGAGGGCCTTGGCGCCGGCGGTGGCCGCGCCCTCCGTGAAGCTGACACCCTCGGGCCACCAGCGGCGCTCGTGGATGCCGGCGAGCCGGGCCAGCATGCCGGGCTTGAGGCCGACGCGCTCGTAGGTGGTCTGCAAACGTTGGTCCATCTCGTCCGACGTCACCACCACGGGGGCGTCGACGGCGCAGATGGACAGCACCGCAGTGTTGGTATGACGGTACGTCGCGTTTCCGCTCATCGTGGCCCTCTCGGTGTGGTGTCGGGCGCCGGCCCGGGATGCCGTCGCCCCCAATTCGAACACGTCGCGCTGCCTCCTCGGACCTCCGGTCGGCATTTCGTCGTCGTCCGGGGGTCCTGGGGCGCCGAGGAGGCCCCCATACTCACCGAGTGCGTGCGGGGCCGAGAACGCCGTTGGCCTGCTCGATGCTGACCCCGCTGACGGGGTCAGGGGCCCTTCCGCCGTGCGCGACCGTGCCGGGTCAGGCGCCGAGCGGGGCGTGCAGGGGCCAGTCCTCGAGGATGGCCTGCACCGCGCGGCCCGCGGCCTCGTTGACGATCACCGGGGCCGCGAGGTTGACCGACGTGCCGCCGACGCCCGGGGTGGCGACGACGAGGGTGCGCGCAGGTTGATCGTGCTCGAGACCGATCTGCGCGCGGGGGCCGGTGACGTCCGGAGCGTATGACGGCGCATACATCGACGCGTCGAGCACGAAGAGGCGCACCTCGGGGGCCTCGGTGGGCCGCAGGCTGAAGACGCCGTCGGCGCCCTCGACCGGGTCGAGGCGGTAGACGGTGTGCGGCGCGAGGCCGGGCAGGGGCTGCTCGAAGACGAGGGTGCTCATCGCAGGAACTCCGTGAGGCTGGGCTGCAGGACCTTGGCCGTGACCGCGAGGGCCGCTTGGTAGGCCGTCTGCTGGAGCTGCATGTCCATGACGGCCTTGCCGAGGTCGACGTCCTCGACGGCGCTCCGGTGGGCGTTGAGGGCGGTGGTGGCCTGGGTCGTCGCCTGGGCGGCGCGGGTCAGCACGCCGAGCCGGCTGCCGACGTCGGACCGGGTGGCGATGACCGAAGTCATGGCGGCGTCGAGTGCGGCGAGCCGAGGCGCGGGGTCGGCACCCGAGCGCAGGTCGGCCGCGATGTCATCGAGCAGGGAGAACACCGAGCTCGCACCCGACCCGAAGACGGCCGGGCCGCCTGCGTCGACGGCCACCGTGTCGTTGGCACTGATGCGCCGCGACACGGTGCCGGAGAACCCGTTGAACTGCGGTGGGCTGCCGTCGGTGAAGGCGGCCTCCGCGTCGGACGTGCCCGCGAAGACGCTGCGGCCGAGGTAACGGGTGTTGGCTGCCGACAGGACGTCCTGGCGGACGCCGTCGATGACGTTCGCGAGGGCGTCCCGGGCCGTCTGGTTGAGTGACCCGTTGGAGCCTTGGATGACGGTGTCGCGGGCCTGGCGCAGCAGGCTGGTCGCGCCGTCGAGCGCCGAGTCGATCGTGGTGAGCCAGCCCGTGCCGTCGTCGATGTTGCGCTGGTACTGGGACTGGGCGGCCAGCTCGGCCCGCACGCGCATGGCCTCGGCCGTGCCGGACGGGTCGTCCGACGGGCGGGAGATGCGCTCGCCGGAGGTGGCGGTCTCCTGGGCCGTGGCCAGGCGGGCCTGGCGTGCGCCGAGGGCACGTTGGGCCGTCATGGACATCGTCTGGTCGGTCACTCTCAGCATGGTCAACGTCCTACGGATCCGGTGCGGTTGATGAGGGTGTCGAGGGCCTCGTCGATGGCCGACAACACCCGGGCGGCCGCCTGGTAGGCGTGCTGCGCGGCGATGAGGCTCACGCTCTCCTCGTCGAGACTCACGGAGGCGCCGGACATCTGGGCCGTCTTGGCCCCCGAGGCGGAGGTCTCCGCGATGCCGGCCCGCTGGGTCGCGGCGCGGGACTCGCTGCCGGTGGCCGTGACGAACGAGGACCACCGTGCCCCGGCCGAGTCCGGTCGCTGGGCGAGCTGCGCGATCGCGTCGGCCGTCGACCCGTCGAGGGGTCCGGCTCCGGTAGCGGCGCTCGCGATGCCGGTGCTCGAGGTGGGGACGACCGAGAGGGCCCGCGCGGGCGGCAGCGACGGGTCGAGACGGAAGAAGTCGAGGCCGGTCACGCCCGAGGAGGTCTGGCCGGCACGGTGCACGGCGTTGACCGTCGAGGCGAGCGTCACCGCCACGGCGTCGTACGACGCGGCGGCCTCGGCGATCGGACCACCGGTCCCGCCAGCGTCGGCGGCGGCGAGGACGGAGATCGCGCCCGCGATCGTGCCACCCTCGAGCCCGACCTCGACGTCGGGGCGGTCGACCCAGGCGAGCCGGGGGGAGGACGAGCTGGTGTCAGCCATGGACGACGTGCCCATCAGCCCCACCGGGCGTGCCGTCTCACCGCGGACGAGGGCGTTGCCCCCGAGATACACCGTCACCGTGCCGTCGGGCTCGTCGCGCACGGTGGCCCCCGCCAGCGACGCCAACGACTCGGTGAGTCGGGCGCGGCCGTCGATCATCTCGTTGGCGGAGCTGCCTCGCGCGAGCGCGGAGCGGATGTCGGTGTTGAGGGCCGCGACCTGCGAGGCAGTGTCGTTGAGGGAGCCGACCATCCGCCGCGCGTCGGACGCCGTGTCGTTCCACTGCGTCTCCAGGGCGGTGCGGCCGCTCGCCAGCGTCGAGGCCAGCTGTCCGGCAGCACGCAGGAGCGCGCCAGCGGCCCCCGGCTCGCCCGGGTGGTTCGCGACGTCCTGCCAGCCGGCCCAGAACGCCTGCAGCTGGGCGGACAGGCCGCTGT
>JBBRGO010000306.1:0-3590 GCA_038224055.1 Actinomycetales bacterium | reverse complement strand
GAGGTCGTCGACTTCACCCCGTCCGACGCGGCCAAGGGCGCCCCGATCACGGAGTCCAAGCCGAAGGCGGCCCGCGGACGCCCGGAGCGCACGGAGGCCGCGATCGTCGTCTCCGGCGGCCGAGGCACGGCCGGTGACTTCTCCAAGGTCGAGGACTTCGCCGACTCGCTCGGCGCCGCGGTCGGTGCCTCGCGCGCCGCGGTCGACGCCGGGTGGTACCCGCACGCCTCCCAGGTGGGGCAGACCGGCAAGCAGGTCAGCCCCCAGCTCTACGTCGCGTGCGGCATCTCGGGCGCGATCCAGCACCGCGCCGGAATGCAGACGTCCAAGACGATCATCGCGGTCAACAAGGACAACGAGGCCCCGATCTTCGAGCTCGTTGACTTCGGGGTCGTCGGAGATTTGTTCACGGTCCTGCCGCATGCCACGAAGGCGATCGAGGCCTCGAAGGACTGAGCTCGCGGGCCGGGAGCCGGCACGAGCACGAGGGGCAGGGGGCCCGGACCGCACGACGGTCCGGGCCCTCGCTCACGCGGGCGGGTCCTCGTCGGTGCGGCCGGCGCTCGCGCGCAGCCAGCTCCGCACCTGCTCGCGGTTGAGCGCGTAGGTGTCCGCGGCGCTCCCGAACGTCCACCAGGGCCCGTGCAGGGCCTCGGCCGGCAGCCGGAGCGCGCGGTGGTCGCCGCGGCGCCACTCGACCCGGCCCCGGTCCGTGACGCGACGGACCGCCCCGGGCGGCACGGTCGTCGACGCGAGGGTGTTGTGGACGCGCAGGCCCGCGTCGGACCGGTCCAGCCGCACGCGCCATGCACGGACGGCGAGGAGCAGCCCGAGAGCCAGGCACACGGCATACGTCAGCGCCGCCGGAGCGGGCGTGAAGTGCAGGACGAGGCGGGCGATGAGGAACCCCAGCAGGGGGCTGGCCGTCGTGGAGATCGCGCGGTGGGCCGCGGGCGCACGCACCGTCCGCTCTGCGGGGCTCATGGCGCCGATCCTAGGTCACCGCGCCGCGGGCCCTCGCGGGTTCGGGAGCGCGGCGGGCCAGCGCCTAGAATCACGGGGTGACCGCCTACCTCGACCACGCGGCGACGACGCCGATGCTGCCTCGCGCGCTCGACGCGATGACGGCGCAGCTCTCGGTCGTCGGCAACCCGTCGTCGCTGCACCGCAGCGGCCGTGAGGCGCGCCGGGCCGTCGAGGAGTCGCGCGAGCGGATCGCCCGGGCCCTGGGCGCCCGCCCGTCGGAGATCATCTTCACCTCGGGGGGGACCGAGTCGGACAACCTCGCGGTCAAGGGGACCTACTGGGCCCGTCGTGACGCCGACCCGGCTCACGTGCGACTGCTCGTCGGGGTCACCGAGCACCACGCGGTGCTCGACTGCGTCGACTTCCTCGCCGCGCACGAGGGGGCCAAGGTGACGTGGCTGGAGTGCACCGCCGAGGGTCTCGTCGAGCCGGAGACGCTGCGGCGTGCCATCGAGCAGGACCCGGGCTCGGTCGCGCTCGTCTCGGTGATGTGGGCGAACAACGAGGTGGGCACCGTGCAGGACGTCGCGGCCCTCGCGGCGGTCGCTCGCGCGCACGGCATCCCGTTCCACACCGACGCGGTCCAGGCAGCCGGCCACCTCCCCGTCGACTTCGCCGCCAGCGGCGCCGACCTCATGTCGGTCACGGCCCACAAGCTCGGCGGCCCCGTCGGGGTCGGGGCCCTCGTCGCCCGCCGTGACGCGACGCTCGTGCCGCTCAGCCACGGCGGGGGACAGGAGCGCCAGGTCCGGTCCGGCACCCTCGACGCGCCCGCGATCGTGGGCTTCGCCGAGGCCGTCGTCGTCGCGGTCGAGTCGCTGGAGCAGGAGACGCAGCGGGTCGCAGGGTTGCGCGACGACCTCATCACGCGCGCCCTGCGGCTCGGCCCGGACATCCGGCCGGGCGGGGTGTGGGAGGTGGGCGACGTGGAGCGCCGGCTCCCGGGCAACGCCCACCTGCTCGTGCCCGGATGCGACGGTGACTCCCTGCTCTACCTGCTCGACGCGGCCGGTGTGTCGTGCTCGACCGGCTCGGCCTGTCAGGCCGGCGTGCCGCAACCCAGCCACGTGCTGCTCGCCATGGGGGTCACCGAGACCGACGCCCGAGGGGCGCTGCGACTCACCCTCGGCCACACCTCGACCCAGGCCGACGTCGACGCCGTCATCGACGCCCTGCCCGCCGCCATCGACCGGGCCCGCCGAGCGCGGGCCGCCACCGCCTCGTGAGCGGGCTGCGCGTCGTGGCCGCGATGAGCGGCGGGGTCGACTCCGCGGTCGCCGCGGCCCGGATGCTCGACGCCGGGCACGAGGTCGTCGGCGTCCACCTCGCCCTGAGCCAGAGCGCGGCGACGTTGCGCGAGTCGGCCCGCGGGTGCTGCACCATCGAGGACGCCGGGGACGCGCGCCGGGTCGCCGACGTGCTCGGCATCCCCTTCTACGTCTGGGACATGGCCGAACGGTTCAGGCGCGACGTCGTCGACGACTTCACCCGGGAGTACGCCGCTGGGCGCACCCCCAACCCGTGCCTGCGGTGCAACGAGAAGATCAAGTTCTCCGCCCTGCTCGACAAGGCCGTGGCCCTCGGGTTCGACGCCGTCGCCACCGGCCACTACGCCCAGGTCGTCGAGACGGCCGACGGGCACCGCCAGCTGCACCGCGCCGTCGACGCGGCGAAGGACCAGAGCTACGTCCTCGGCGTGCTCACCCAGGACCAGCTCGACCGGGCCTTCTTCCCGCTCGGCGACACGACGAAGCCGCAGATCCGGTTGGAGGCGGCCGAGCGCGGCTTCTTCGTCGCGAAGAAGCCCGACAGCCACGACGTCTGCTTCATCCCCGACGGTGACACACGGGCCTGGCTGGGCCGCGCCCTCGGTGAGCGGGCCGGAGACGTCGTCGACATCGACGGTGCCGTCGTCGGGAGCCACTCCGGCGCCTACGCCTACACCGTCGGCCAGCGGCGCGGTCTCGGGCTGTCCCGCCCCGCCGCCGACGGGGAGCCGCGCTACGTCGTCGAGGTCCGACCGGCGACCAACCAGGTCGTTGTCGGCACGGCCGACCTGCTCGGGGTCAACGCCCTCACCGGCGACCACGCGCGGTGGTGCGGGCCGCCCCCCGAGGGCGAGGTCCGGGTCGGGGTCCAGGTCCGCGCCCACGGCGAGGAGTTCCCTGCCGCCGCCCGGGCGCGGGGGGAGAGCGTCGAGGTCCGCCTCGACGAGCGGATCCGCGGTGTCGCTCCCGGGCAGTCGGTCGTGCTCTTCGACGGCACCCGCGTCGTCGGCTCGGCCACGATCACGGCCTCACGGCTCGAGCGGGTCGCGACCGCGCCGTAGGCCGGCACGGGTCATGGCTCGACGGCACGGCAGCCGGGTCAGAGCGACCGGGTCCAGGTCCGAGTCCTGGCGGTCGGCACGAAGCCGAGCGAGTGGTAGAGCCGTTGCGGGCCGGGGTAGCCGTCGTCGCCCCGGGGGCTGACGAGCGCGCTCGTGCCGCCCAGCTCGCGCAGCCGGTGCAGCGCGGCGAGGGTGACGGCGCCGGCCAGGCCGTGCCCTCGGTGCTCGGGGACGC
>JBBRGO010000305.1:0-3591 GCA_038224055.1 Actinomycetales bacterium | reverse complement strand
CAGAAGGACGTGCAGTTCCACATCGACCAGCGCGGGCTGACCGTGCGTCTCGTCGGCTCGCAGACCTTCTTCAGCCCGGACAGCGTGACCCTGACGCAGCGGGCCTACCGGATCATGCGCGCCCTCACTCCGGTCATTGCCGGCACGGGCCTGCAGGTCTCGGTGGAGGGCCACGCCGCCAACCTCACCACCGCCTTCCCGTCCGTGTGGGAGCTGTCCGCCGAGCGGGCCACCAAGGTCGCGCGCTACATGGTCGAGCGGGGCGGGCTGCCCGGGGAACGGGTGGGAGCCACCGGCTACGGGTCGTCGCGTCCTGCCCGGAAGGGCACGACGGCCGCGGACTACCGCCAGAACCGGCGCGTCGACATCGTCGTCCTGTCGGCCCAGTCGGACAAGGTCAGGGCCCTGATCCCCGGGGTTCTCAAGGCGCAGGGCGGCTCGACCTGACCGAGTGCCGGCCCTGCTGACCGCCGGCGCCCACCGTCCGACCGGGGCGGCCGACAACCCACCCACTGCGCCTCCTTACCGGGTCGCGATGCCTGCCGATAGTGGGGATCGTGACTGTGCTCGAGGTCGGGACGCCCCCGGAGGTGACTGTCGAACCGTATGACTTCCGCCGCCCGACCACGCTGGCGCGGGAGCACAGCCGCATCCTCGAGGCGGCGTTCGACTCGTTCGCCCGCCAGTGGGGCACCCAGCTGACGGCGAAGGTCCGGGCGAAGTCGACGGCCACCACCGAGTCGGTCATCGTCCAGACGTACGACGAGTACGTCGCTTCCCTGCCGACCGTGACCTGCATGGTGCGCTGCGTGCTCGGGGACACCCCGGCCAAGATGGTCGTGCAGTTCCCGACGCCCGCCGCCCTGGGCTGGGTGGCCCGCATG
The DNA here is from genome assembly GCA_038224055.1 of Actinomycetales bacterium. Lineage (GTDB taxonomy): Bacteria > Actinomycetota > Actinomycetes > Actinomycetales > Dermatophilaceae > JBDSSS01. Next base: position 2,707 of record JBBRGO010000305.1, on the reverse strand, counting down.
CTCGGTGGCAACTCCGACAAGGCCGGGCTCGAGCGCAAGCTGACGCCGATCGAGCAGGCCCTCGTCAAGGCGCTCGTCGAGGAGGCCCTCGACGTGCTTGCCTACTCGCTCGGCCCCCTCCTGCCGCAGGAGGCCCGGGTCGAGTCGATCCACTACAACTCGCAGTTCGCCCAGGCGGCCGCGACCGCCGACCTCATGGTCGTCGTCACGTGCGGTCTCCAGGTGGGCGAGACGACCTCGGCCGTCACCTTCGCCATCCCGGCGGACACGCTGCTGCCGCAGCTCGGTGCGGTCAACCCCGTCGCCAGCAGCCATGACGCCGTCGAGCTCGTTCGCCAGCAGATCGCCCAGGTGCCGGTGGAGGTGACCGTCGCGCTCGCTCCCCTCGCTGTCACCCCCGAGCAGGTGCTGACGCTCGCGGTGGGCGACACCCTGGCGCTGCCGCACCACTCGCGAGAGCCCTTTCGCGTCACGGTCGGCGGCCAGGACCTCGCCCGGGCCATGATCGTGCGCGCCGGTTCCCGGGTGGCTGCCCGCATCGTGTCGGTGCAGGGCCCCGAGACGGACGGCCGGTCCGAGCGGGCCGACCGCGGCGCAGCCGAACCGACGACACCCCACACCGCGGTAGTGCCCTTCGGGGCCACCGACGCCCTCCATTCGTATGCCGTCCCCGCTTCCCGCCAGGAGAACCGCCCGTGAGCACCGCAGCCGCCGCCGCCGAGCACCTCGCAGCCATGCTGCCCGTCCCCGGCCTCAGGGTCCTCGGACAGGTGGGCCCCGACACCGGGGCGGCCGCTCGCGCCGAGGTGGTGGGTGCCGTCGTCGTCTCCGCCTCCCTCGTCGGTCCGGTGCCCGCCGACCTGGCCCTCGTCGTGCTCGACCCCGGCTTCGTGGCCGAGGCGGGTGGGGGACCGGGTGCGTCGACGACCGCTGTGCTGCGGCCGGCGCTCGAGCGGGCAGCCCTGTCGCTCGGTCACGGCGTGCTGAGCGAGCTCGTCGAGGGCGACCCCGCCGGCCTCTTCGCGGGCAGCGCGACTGGCGCGGACGGTGAGACCGCGGTCTTCGAGATCTCGGACGGCTCTGCGCCCTTCGGGTGGTTGGCCGTCCGGGGCGGTCCCGCTGCCCCGACCACCTCCTTCGCGGGCTCCGGCGCGGGATACGACGGGCGGCTCCGCCGGATCCAGGACGTCGAGATGGCGCTGACCGTCGAGATCGGTCGCACCCGCATGAGCGTGCGCGAGGCCCTCTCGATGGAGCCGGGCACCGTCGTCGAGCTCGACCGCTCGGCAGGTGCCCCGGTCGACGTGCTGCTCAACGGCCGCCGGATCGCCATCGGCGAGGTCGTCGTCGTCGACCAGGACTACGGCGTCCGCATATCTCGGATCCTCGACACCGCCGAGGGCCGGCCCTGAATGGACACCGTCATCCTGGCCGCCCGTGTCGTCGTCTCCCTCGTCGCGGTCTTCGGTCTCATGTGGCTGGTGCAGCGCAAGCTGCGGACCGGCGGTGCGGCCACCAGGGCCAAGGCGCTCAGCGTCGTCGCACGCCAGTCGGTGGGCCAGAAGGCCTCCGTCGTGCTCGTCGACACCGGCGGCCAGCGCCTTCTGCTCGGCGTCACCGAGCACGGCATCGCCGTGCTGCACACGGGCGAGGCCCCCGAGCCCGAGCCCGTCGACGCGGGCGCGCCGACCGCGCAGATGTTCGCCGCTTCCACCGATCTGATCCCCGTCGTCGACCCGACCGCCGACCGACTGGTCCGCGACGAGGACGGGTCCCGCGCGACGCCCATGGCTGCGGTGTCGGCTCCTGCGCCGGCCCCGGCCCTGCCGACCCGGCGCGAGGTGCGCCAGGCCACCTTCGAGGAGGCCCTCACGCGCCAGCGTGCCGGGCTCGGCACTGCTGCGGCCGCCGATGCCCCCCGTGGCGCCGGGTCGATCCTCGAGGCCGCGACCTGGCGGCTCGCCGCCGACGCGATCCGCTCCAGCCGACGGTCGTGACCGTTCTCGTCGGGGCCGCAGGGGCGGCCGGGGCCGGAGTATGCAGTCGGGGGCGGCGCCTGCTCGTCCTCGTCCTCCTCGTCCTCCTCGTCGTCGGCGTCCTCATCGTCGTCACCGCTTCGGCCGGGCACGCCGCGTCGTTGCTGCCCGCCGCGCCGACCCCTCCTTCCCCGGGCGACGGCAACGGCGTCATCAACCTCGAGATCAACGCGCCCGGCAATGCCCCGGCGTCGTCCGTCGTGACGCTGCTCGGGATCACCCTGCTCTCGGTGGCCCCCGCCCTGCTGCTCATGATGACGTCGTTCACAAAGATCTTCGTCGTGCTGTCGATGACCCGCAACGCCCTCGGGCTCGCGTCGGTCCCGCCGAACCAGGTGCTCGCCGGCCTGACGCTCTTCCTCTCGCTGTTCATCATGTGGCCCGTGGTCTCGCAGGTGAACACCCTCGCGGTTCAGCCCTACCTGGGGGGGCAGCTCGACTTCGGGGCGGCGCTCGCTGCCGGCGCCAAACCGCTGTCGACGTTCATGTTGGCCCACACCCGCCAGGAGGACATCGCGCTGATGACCCGATCGGCGGGTATCGCGAACCCGGCCACCCCGGATGCCACCCCGCTGCAGACCCTCATCCCGGCGTTCATGGTCTCCGAGCTGCGGGCCGCCTTCATCATCGGCTTCGTCATCTTCATCCCCTTCCTCGTCATCGACCTCGTC
>JBBRGO010000304.1:0-3599 GCA_038224055.1 Actinomycetales bacterium | reverse complement strand
CCTGACCCACCCGGCGGGCGGGGTGCCCGACGTCGTCGTCGACGAGCGGGAGCTGATGCGGGCGGCGGAGGCCATCGGCGCCGGCACGGGCCCGGTCGCCATCGACGCCGAGCGCGCGTCCGGCTACCGCTACGGTCAGCGTGCCTACCTCGTGCAGCTGCGACGCGAGGGTTCCGGGTCCTGGCTCTTCGACCCGGCGGCCCTGCCCGACCTCTCCCCCATCGGTGCCGCCATCGGGGAGGCGGAGTGGATCCTGCACGCCGCGACCCAGGACCTCCCGTGCCTCGCCGAGGTCGGGATGCGTCCACGGGCGCTCTTCGACACCGAGCTGGGCGGCCGCATCGCGGGACTCCCCCGGGTCGGGCTCGGCGCCATGGTCGAGCACTACCTCGGACTCAGCCTCGCCAAGGAGCACTCCGCCGTCGACTGGTCGACCCGCCCGCTGCCGGAGCCATGGCTGCGCTACGCGGTGCTCGACGTCGAGGTGCTCGTCGAGCTCCGCGACGCCGTCGCCGCCGACCTCGCCGGTCAGGGCAAGCACCAGTGGGCCGCGGAGGAGTTCGTCCACCTGCTCGACTTCACCGGACCTGAGCCGCGCACCGACCCTTGGCGGCGCACGTCCGGCACCAACAAGGTCCGCACCCGTCGGGGGATGGCGATCGTCCGCGAGCTGTGGCGGGCCCGAGACGGGGTGGCCCAGCAGCGTGACACCGCGCCCGGCCGGGTCTTCTCCGACGCCGTCATCGCCGACCTCGCGACGACCCACCAGCGGGCCACGACCCCGCCGCATAGCCTCTCGTCCACCGAGCCGAGACTGGCCCGCTCGATCCGGCGGCACCAGGAGCTGCTGCGCCAGGGCATCGCCGACGCGCTGCAGCTGCCCGAGGACGACCTCCCAACGCTCACCCTCCCCGCCACCGGGCCGCCACCGGCGCGGGCCTGGGCCGACCGGGACCCGGTCGCCGCCGCCCGCCTCGCGCGGGCGCGCGAGCTGGTCACTGCGGTGTCCGCTGAGCTCGCCGTGCCCGTTGAGAATCTACTGACGCCCGACCTGCTCCGGCGCTACCTCTGGGACGGACCGGATGCGCCGACGACCGACGACGTCACGCGGGGCCTGCTCGCCCTCGGGGCCCGCCGCTGGCAGACGACGGTGACGGCTCCGCTCGTCTCGCTCGCCTGCGTGGAGATCCCCGTCGCCTGACAGCGCGGCTCCCGCGGCGACGCAGCCGCAGTGCTCGGCGTGACCCCTCTCACGGTGACCCCGGTCCGCGCCGAAGTTACCGAAGAGTAGGCTCGAGGGGCCGACGGTGCCGGTCCCGGCTCGTCGCCAGCTTCGTCCCCACACCAGGAGGCATCGTGCCCCGAGAGCTCCAAGAGGTCGTCTTCGTCGACGGCGTCCGCACCCCCTTCGGCAAGGCCGGCCCCAAGGGGATGTACGCCCAGACCCGCGCCGACGACCTCGTCATCCGGTGCATCCGCGAGCTGCTGAGCCGCCACCCGGAGCTCCCCCGGGAGCGGGTCGAGGAGGTCGCCATCGCGGCGACCACGCAGATCGGCGACCAGGGCCTGACCCTCGGTCGCACCGCAGCCCTGCTGTCCGGCCTGCCCACGAGCACCCCCGGGTACTCGATCGACCGGATGTGCGCGGGTGCGATGACGGCCGTGACCACCACGGCGTCCTCGATCGCGTTCGGTGCCTACGACATCGCCATCGCCGGTGGCGTCGAGCACATGGGCCGTCACCCCATGGGTGAGGGGGTCGACCCGAACCCGCGGATCATCGCCGAGAAGATCATCGACCCGGACGCCCTCGTCATGGGCAGGACGGCCGAGAACCTCCACGACCGCTACCCCGAGCTGACCCAGGAGCGGTCCGACGCCTTCGCCGTCGGCAGCCAGGACAAGCTGGCCCGGGCGTACGAGGGCGGCAAGATCCAGCCCGACCTCGTCAGCGTCGCCATCAGGCACGACGAGCTCGGCTGGGGGCTCGCGACCACGGACGAGCCGCCGCGCCCCGGCACGACGACGGACGAGCTGGAGGCGCTCAAGACCCCGTTCCGGCCCCACGGCAACGTCACCGCGGGCAACGCGGCCGGCCTCAACGACGGGGCGACCGCCTGCCTCCTCGCCTCCGAGCGCGCCGCGGCCGAGCTCGGGCTGCCGGTCCGGATGCGCCTCGTCTCCTTCTCCTTCGTCGGCGTCGAGCCCGAGGTGATGGGGGTCGGCCCCGTTCCGGCGACGGAGAAAGCCCTCGCCAAGGCGGGCCTCACCATCGAGGACATCGGCCTCTTCGAGCTCAACGAGGCCTTCGCCGTCCAGGTCCTCGCCTTCCTCGACCACTTCGGCATCGCCGATGACGACCCGCGCGTCAACGAGTACGGCGGCGCCATCGCCGTCGGGCACCCGCTCGCCAGCTCGGGCGTGCGGCTCATGACCCAGCTCGCCCGACAGTTCGAGGAGCACCCCGAGGTCCGCTACGGGCTCACCGCGATGTGCATCGGCATCGGCATGGGCGGCGCCGTCATCTGGGAGAACCCCCACCACGCGGACTACACCAGCACCGTCACAGCGCCGCCGTCCGGCGACGCGAGGGAGGACGACCAGTGACCACGACGACCGAGAACACCTCTGCTGCAAGCGGTTTCACCAAGGAGGTCGTGACGCACGCGCCGGTGCGCGACGTCGCACTCGTCGGTGGTGGCACGTTGGCCCTCGTCACGCTCGACAACGGCCACGACCACACCAAGCCCAACACCTTCGGTCCCCAGTCGATCGCCGAGCTCAGCGCGACCGTCGAGCGCCTCCGTGAGCGGGCCGACGCCGGCGAGATCGTGGCCGTCGCCGTGACGGGCAAGCCGTTCGTCTTCGCGGTCGGGGCGGACCTGACGGGGGTGCCGTTCATCAGGTCGCGTGACGAGGCCGTCGAGATCGCGCGAGCCGGGCACGCGGCATACGCCGCCTTCGCCGACCTGCCCGTCGCGACCTTCGCGTTCGTCAACGGGGCCGCGATGGGCGGCGGGGTGGAGCTCGCGCTCTCCGCCGACTACCGGACGATGAGCACCGGTGTGCCCGCCGTCGCGCTCCCCGAGGTCTTCCTCGGCCTCGTCCCCGGCTGGGGCGGCTGCTGGATGCTGCCCAACCTCGTCGGCGTCGAGAAGGCGCTCACCGTCATCATCGACAACCCGCTGAGCCAGAACCGGATGCTCAAGGGGGTCCAGGCCTACGAGCTCGGGCTCGCCGACGCGCTCTTCGAGCCGGCCGACTTCCTCGAGTCCTCCATCGCGTGGGCCACCGCCGTCCTACGCGGCAACCTCGTCGTCGGGCGGCCCGAGGTGGACCGCGACGAGCAGACGTGGGCCGCCGCCGTGAAGAAGGCCAAGGGCGTCGCCGACGTCAAGACCGGGCGGCAGGCGAGGAGCCCGTATGCCGCTCTCGACCTCGTCGCGGGCGCGCGCACCGCGACCCGCGAGGAGGGCTTCGCCGCGGAGGACGAGGTGCTCGCCGACCTGCTGATGAGCGACGAGCTCCGGGCCGGCCTCTACGCCTTCGACCTCGTGCAGAAGCGGGCCAAGCGCCCGGCGGGTGCGCCCGACCGGTCT
>JBBRGO010000303.1:0-3609 GCA_038224055.1 Actinomycetales bacterium | reverse complement strand
GCCGTGGATCGGTTCCGGGCCGGTCCTCTCGCGGCGTCCCCCGAGAGTGGCACACTGCGGGGGTGCGCATGAGTCACTTCTGGGTCCTGATGGACGACGAGTTCGGGTCGGCGTATGCCGGCTCGCTCGCTCGCGACCACGTGCTCGGTGAGCTGGGGAACCGGACCGTCCTCGAGGCGCTCGACGCGGGGGAGGCGCCGCGGGCCGTGTGGGAGGCGGTGTGCCGCGACCTGGCCGTGCCGCGAGACCGCTGGCTGGGTCGCAACACCCGGGTGGCCCGGGGAGCCCAGGGCGGGCAGGGCGGGCAGGGCGGGCAGGGCCGGCGGGAAGGACGGGGCTGATGGGCCTCGGTCGTGCGGCGGACGTCACGGTTCACCGGGGCGACCTGACCCGTGACGTCGGTGCCGACGCCATCGTCAACGCCGCGAACCGCTCCCTGCTCGGCGGGGGTGGCGTCGACGGCGCCATCCACCGGGCGGCCGGGCCGGAGCTGCTCGAGGAGTGCCGCCGGATCGGGGGGTGTGAGACGGGTGACGCCGTCATCACCGGCGCCGGGCGGTTGCCGGTCGCGCACGTCATCCACACCGTCGGTCCGGTCTGGCGCGGTGGCTCGGAGGGTGAGGCCGAGCTCCTCGCCTCCTGCCACCGCCGGAGCATCGAGCTCGCGGAGGCCCACCGCTGTCGGGTCGTCGCCTTCCCGGCGATCTCGTGCGGCGTCTACGGCTATCCGGTCGGCGCGGCCGCCGAGGTGGCGGTCGCCTCGGTCGTCGCGGTGCTCGAGGACCACCCGGGAGTCGAGCGGGTCCGGTTCTGGCTGTTCTCCGACGAGGCCGAGGCGGCCTTCACCCGGGCCCTCGCCGAGCTGCGCTGACCCGGCGAGGTCGTCGGTGACCCCGGGACCGCGGCGTGTCGCTGCCGGCATCGAACATCTGTTCGGTAGTGTTCCATCCACAGGTGGGGCCCGGACACACACCGTCCACAGGCCGTCTCGTGGTGACAAGCCGGTGTCGGTGCCCCCGCCTAACGTCTGACCCGACAGCAGAGCCCGGCACGAGCCGTGCGACTGGCGGGTCGCAGAGAGACGACCGCAGCGCAGACGGCAGACAGGTGGTGGATCGATGGCATCCATGCAGGAGAAGGACAAGGACAAGGCCCTCGCCTCGGTGATGGGTCTGATCGAGAAGGCCCACGGCAAGGGCGCGGTCATGCGTCTCGGCGACGACATCCGGCCACCGATCGAGGTGATCCCCACCGGCTCGATCGCCCTCGACGTCGCGCTCGGCATCGGGGGTCTGCCGCGGGGGCGCATCGTGGAGATCTACGGTCCGGAGTCCTCGGGCAAGACGACGGTCGCGTTGCACGCCGTCGCCAACGCGCAGAAGGCCGGGGGCATCGCGGCCTTCATCGACGCCGAGCACGCGCTCGACCCCGACTACGCCAAGGCTCTCGGCGTCGACACCGACGCACTGCTCGTCTCCCAGCCGGACACCGGTGAGCAGGCTCTGGAGATCGCCGACATGCTGATCCGCTCCGGCGCCATCGACGTCATCGTCATCGACTCGGTGGCCGCGCTCGTGCCCCGAGCCGAGATCGAGGGCGAGATGGGCGACAGCCACGTCGGCCTCCAGGCCCGGCTGATGTCCCAGGCGCTGCGCAAGCTGACCGGCGCGATCAACAACACCGGCACGACCGCGATCTTCATCAACCAGCTCCGCGAGAAGATCGGCGTCATGTTCGGCTCCCCCGAGACGACGACGGGCGGCAAGGCGCTGAAGTTCTACGCCTCGGTCCGCCTCGACGTCCGCCGCATCGAGACGCTCAAGGACGGCACCGACGCGGTCGGCAACCGGACCCGTGTCAAGGTCGTCAAGAACAAGGTCAGCCCACCGTTCAAGCAGGCCGAGTTCGACATCCTCTACGGTCACGGGATCTCTCGCGAGGGCGGCCTCATCGACATGGGCGTGGAGCACGGGTTCGTCCGCAAGGCCGGCGCTTGGTACACCTACGAGGGTGACCAGCTCGGTCAGGGCAAGGAGAACGCGCGCAACTTCCTCAAGGACAACCCCGACCTCGCCGACGAGATCGAGAAGAAGGTCAAGGAGAAGCTCGGGGTCGGTCCCAGGGTCGACCAGCCGGCCGAGGTCTCGGACGTCCCTGTCGACTTCTGATCATCATGTCCGGTGACGACGACCGGGCGGGGCGACTGGCTCGGGCTGCGGCTGCCCTGACGGAGGCGGAAAAGGTCGCCGGACTCCGGCCCGGCACGCCCGGGCGTCCGGCGCCGCCCGAGCCTGCCGCGCCGCCTGGCTCTGCCACGTCCGACGTGGCTGACCACGCGGGGCCGGAGGGCGGAGTCGGGCCAGAACGGCCGGACGCTGCAGACGGCGCCGTCGGTTCGGCCAGTCCGGCGGAGGCCGAGGCGTTGGCTCGGGGTGTCGTCCTGCGGCAGCTGAGCATGGCTCCGCGCAGCAGGGCCCAGCTGGAGAGGAAACTCCGCCTCAAGGGGTGCGATGACGCGGTGGCCGCGCGGGTGCTCGACCGCTTCGCCGCCGTCGGGCTGATCGACGACGAGGCCTACGCGGAGATGCTCGTCCGGTCCAAGCAGTCGGACCGCGGGTTGGCACGCACGGCGCTGGCGCACGAGCTGCGCAAGCAGGGCATCGACCGGGAGATCGCCTCGGGAGCGCTGTCGCAGGTCGGTGCCGGGGATGAGCGGGCCCGGGCCGAAGAGCTCGCAGCGAAGAAGATGCGCACCATGCACGGCCTCGACCGGGAGGTCCAGACCCGCCGCCTCGCCGGGATGCTGGCGCGCAAGGGCTACTCCGGGGAGGTCGCCTGGCCGGTGATCCGGGACGCGATCGACGCGGCGGCGGAGCACCAGCGCGACTGACCCGGGTAGGGGGCAGCACTGGCAGCACCGGCGGCACGGACAGCACCAAGGGGGGACCGGACGGTCCCCCCTTGGTGCGTCGGCGAGGTGCGGCGCTCGGCAGTGCTGTGACTCAGCGAGGTGGTGCGGCTCGGGGCGGTGGTGAGGGTCAGGCCTCGGCCGGGACCTGCGCGATCGCGGAGATGTCGAACTCGAGCTTGACCTTCTCGCTGACCAGGACGCCACCGGTCTCGAGTGCGGCGTTGAAGCTGAGGTTCCACTCGGTGCGGTCGATCGTCGTGGCGCCCTCGAAGCCGACCCGCGTGTTGCCGAAGGGGTCCTTCGCCGAGCCGGTCTCCTCGAACGGGATGGTGACCGCCTTGGTCACGCCGTTGATGGTGAGGTCGCCGGTGATGTCCCAGTCGGTGCCGTCGCGCTCGACGGCGGTCGAGACGAAGGTCGCCTCGGGGAAGTTCGCGATGTCGAAGAAGTCGGGGGTCTTGAGGTGACCGTCGCGCTGCTCGTTGCCGGTCGTGACGCTCGCGACCTGGATGGTGACGGTGACCGAGGAGGCTGCCGGGTTCGCCGTGTCGATGCGTGCGGTGCCCTCATAGGTGCCGAAGCTGCCCCGGACCTTCGTCACCATGGCGTGCCGCGCGGTGAAGCTGATCGCGCTGTGGCTCGGGTCGATGACGTAGTCACCGGTGATGTCGTGCACGGCGACCGACGCGGTCTCGGCA
>JBBRGO010000302.1:0-3611 GCA_038224055.1 Actinomycetales bacterium | reverse complement strand
GCCCGAGCCCTTGGCGTGGACGTTGCGCTCGGGGATGCGCTCGCGGTTGAAGTGCGCCATCTGGTTGAGGAAGTGCACGTCGTGGAGCAGGATCGGGCCGTCGGCCCCGAGGGTGAGCGAGTTGCGGTCGCTGGGCGCGGGCGCACCGGTGTCGGTGTGCGACCCGAGGTGTGCCTCCTCGCTGGGTGCGGTCTCGATGGACTCGCGGGACGTGGTGCTGTCCGTCATTGCTGCTCCTTCGTTGGACTGGTCGAGCTGCTGGTCGACTGATGGATCCGGCTGCCGGACCGGCCGGCAGGAGTCGTGTGCCGCTGGGCGACCAGCGGAGAGGTGGTGACCGTCGGTGCGGGCCGGCGGGAGTCCGCCTGCTGGCACGAGGGACACGTACCCCAGTAGGTCACCTCGGCCTCGTCGATGACGAAGCCGTTCGTCGGCGGCGCATCGAGGCAGGGCGCCTCGCCGACGACGCAGTCGACGTCGGAGAGGTCTCCGCACGACCGGCAGACGACGTGGTGGTGGTTGTCGCCGACCCGTGCCTCGTAGCGAGCCGGAGACCCGGCCGGCTCGATGCGGCGCACGAGCCGCGCCTGCGTGAGGGCCCTCAGCACGTCGTAGACGGCTTGGGTCGACACGGAGCCGAGGCGGGCCCGGACCGCCGTGGTGAGCGTCTCGACGTCGGCATGGGGCCGGGCGTGGACCTCGGCGAGCACCGCGGTGCGGGGGGCCGTCACGCGCAGGGCGGCGGCGCGGAGCTGGTCCTCGAAGGGGAGGGGCGCGGGAGTCGTCTGCATCACCTCCAACCAACCACGTGATCTGGAACGAGTCAAGAAAACTCAGGGAAGTGGCAGCGACGTCCCAGACGGCGCCCAGCCGGCGCGGACGAGGATCTCGGTCGTGGGCGGCATACCCCCGCCGATAGGCTGGGCGCGTGATCGACATCAAGCTCGTGCGCGACGAACCCGACCGGGTCCGGGCCTCGCAACAGGCCCGTGGAGAGGACCCGGGGCTCGTCGACGCGATCCTCGCCGCCGACGAGCGCCGACGGTCCTCCCTCGGCGAGTTCGAGGCGCTGCGCGCGGAGCAGAAGGCCGTGAGCAAGGACGTCGGCGCGCTCATGGGGCGCTTCCAGAAGGCGAAGAAGGACGGGGCCGACGACGCCGCGGCCCTCGAGGCGGAGGCCCACGCCGCGCGGACGAAGGCGGCCACACTGAGCGAGCACGTCAAGGGCCTCGAGTCGATGGCGGACGAGGCGGGTGCCGAGCTCGGCACCCTCCTGCGCAGGGTCGGCAACGTCATCATCGACGGCGTGCCCGTCGGCGGTGAGGACGACTACACCGTGCTCGAGACCGTCGGCGCCCCCAGGGACTTCGCTGCCGAGGGGTTCGAGCCGCTCGACCACCTCGCGCTCGGTGAGAAGCTCGGCGCGATCGACATGGAGCGCGGCGCCAAGGTCGGCGGCGCCCGGTTCTACTACCTCACCGGCGTCGGGGCGCTGCTCGAGCTCGCGCTGCTCAACATGGCGATGGCCCAGGCGACCGCGGCCGGCTTCACCCCGATGATCACCCCGACGCTGGCCCGCGCGGAGATGATGGTCGGCGCCGGGTTCATGGACGCGCACGCCGACGAGGTCTACCGCCTCGAGGCCGACGACCTCTACCTCACCGGCACCTCGGAGGTGGCCCTCGCCGGCTACCACGCCGACGAGATCATCGACCTCACCGCCGGCCCGAAGCGGTATGCCGCGTGGTCGGCCTGCTACCGCCGCGAGGCCGGGTCGCACGGCAAGGACACCCGCGGCATCATCCGGGTCCACCAGTTCCACAAGGTCGAGATGTTCAGCTACTGCCGGCCCGAGGACGCCGAGGCCGAGCACCAGCGGCTGCTCGACTGGGAGCGCGAGATGCTCGCGAAGATCGAGGTCCCCTACCGGATCATCGACACGGCAGCCGGCGACCTCGGCGGCCCCGCGGCGCGCAAGTTCGACTGCGAGGCGTGGGTGCCGACGCAGGGCCGCTTCCGCGAGCTGACCTCGACCTCGAACTGCACGACCTACCAGGCGCGGCGCCTGGGCACGCGCGAGCGCGACCCCGACGGCCCGGGCACGCGGACCGTCGCGACGCTCAACGGCACGCTCGGCACGACCCGGTGGCTCGTCGCGATCCTGGAGAACCACCAGCAGCCCGACGGCTCGGTCGTGGTCCCGGCCGCGCTGCGTCCCTTCCTCGGACTCGACGTCCTCACGCCCCTGACCTGACGCCGTCGTCGGGCCTCCCTTGCGGTTCGATGTATCTGCGCACCCCCTGGGGTGCGCAGATAAATCGAACCGGGGAGGGGGTGGGACGGGGCGCACTCGACGGGGTGGGGGCGAAGCGGCAGGGTGGGGGCATGGCAGACGACGCGCACACCTTCGACATCATCGTGATCGGCATGGGCCCCGGCTCCGAGTCGGTCGCCGGCTCGCTCGCGGACGAGGGCCTCGCGGTCCTCGGCATCGACCATCGTCTCGTCGGCGGGGAGTGCCCCTACTGGGGGTGCATCCCGTCCAAGATGATGATCCGCGCCGCCGACGCCCTGGCCGAGGCGAAGCGGGTCCCCGAGCTGGCCGGCTCGGTCGGCGAGGTCGTGCCCGACTGGTCGCTCGTCGCGAAGCGGATCCGTGACGAGGCCACCGACGACTGGGACGACCAGGCGGCCGTCGAGCGCTTCACCGGCAAGGGTGGCACCTTCGTCCGTGGCACGGGCAGGATCACCGGGCCGGGGACGGTCGCGGTCGACGGCGTGACGTATGCCGCTCGCCGGGGGATCGTCGTCGGCACGGGGACGGTGCCGGCGATCCCGCCCATCCCGGGCCTGGCGGACACGCCCCACTGGACGAACCACGAGATCGTCGAGGCGGAGACGCTGCCCGGCTCGATCATCGTCCTCGGCGGCGGCGCCATCGGGTGCGAGCTGAGCCAGGTGATGGCGCGCTTCGGGGTCGAGGTGACCGTCGTCGAGGCCGCACCGAGCCTCGTCGCCGCCGAGGAGCCCGAGTCGGGACAGACCCTTCAGCAGGTCTTCGAGGCCGAGGGCATCACCGTCCACGTCGGCGCGGGCGCGGAGAAGGTCGAGCCGGACGGCGACGGTGTGAAGGTCACGCTCGCCGGTGGCACCACGGTCCGGGCAGACCGGCTCCTCGTCGCAACCGGCCGCAAGGCGGACCCTGCGGCCGCCGGTCTCGACACCGTCGGGGTGCCGCAGGACGCGAGGACCGCACCGGTCGACGACCGCTGCCGCGTGGCCGAGGGCGTCTGGGCGGTCGGCGACATCACCGGCAAGGGCGCATTCACCCACGTCTCGATGTACCAGAGCGCCGTGGCCCTGCGCGACAACACCGGCGAGGGTGGCGCCCCGGCGCGCTACCACGCCGTCCCGCACGTGACCTTCACCGATCCCGAGGTCGGCAGCGTCGGGATGACCGAGCAGGAGGCGCGCGACGCCGGTCTGAGCGTGCGCACCGGCTCGACCGACCTTGCGTCCTCCTCTCGGGGTTTCACCCACGGACCCGGTGGGCACGGGTTGATCAAGGTCGTCGAGGATGCCGACCGCGGCGTGCTGGTCGGTGCGACAGC
>JBBRGO010000301.1:0-3612 GCA_038224055.1 Actinomycetales bacterium | reverse complement strand
CCAGGGGTGCCGGGCTGGTGCGTAGAGAGCCTTGGCCCCCGCGACGTCGCCGGCCTTGACCGCGGCGACGAACCTCCCGGTCCGCGTGACGAGCTCATCTGCCTCCCCCGCCACGTAGGCGCGGTAGTCGGTGATGGCCTTCGCGACCTGGGCGTCTGCACTGCCCTTCGTGGCCGTCCCCGTGATCGTGAAGTCGGCGCGGATGCCGTCGCCGACCATCCCCGGCTTGCAGGCGCTCTGGAGGGTCGCGGGCTCGGTCAGCTCGACCTTGAGGGTCCGGGTGAGGCCGGGGGTGATGTTCTCCACCTCGGACACGATGCGGTCACCCTCGGCGTAGAGGTAGAACTCGTTGGTCTTCGTCCCGGCGTTCGTCACGGCGAAGGTCACGGTCCCCGCCGGCGCCGTGGTCGCGCTGAGGTCACAGGCGGTGTCGGTCGCCGTGACGGAGATGACACCGCCGTCGGCCGGGCTCCCCGGCGGCGCCGAACCGGAGCCGGACCCGCAGGCCGTGAGCGCCAGGGCGAGGACCGTCGGGGCGGCGAGGCACCGTGACGGGCGCAGTGACGGGCGGGCGGTGGCGCGGGGCATGGTGCTCCTGGGGCAGGGATGATCGCGGACCGACGGCAGACGTCGGGAGGGCGGGGACGACGCGGGACGCCGTCGGGTCAGGCGGTGACCGCGTGGCGGTCGTCGGAGGGGACGGGGGCGGGCGGGGCGGCGACGGGCCGGAGGAAGAGCGGGAGCACGACCGCGACGTAGGTCACCCAGGCGACGGCCTGCAGGAGGGTCGTCGAGGGCGTCAGGTTGGAGATGCCCTTGAGCAGGCTGGCGTACCAGCTGCCGGGGTCGACCGTCGCGCTGACGTCGAAGGCGAGGGTGGTCAGACCGGGCAGGACGCCGGCTTCCTGCAGGTCGTGCAGACCGTAGGAGAGGATGCCCGCCGCGACGAGGATGAGCAGCACGCCGGTGTAGCGGAAGAACCTCGTGAGGTCGATCCGGACGGCTCCGCGGTAGATCAGCCAGCCGAGCGCGACCGCCGCGCCGAGGCCGATGACCCAGCCGACGAGCGGCCGGCCGTTGCCCTGCCCCGCCGCCTCGGTCGTGGCGTAGAAGAAGATCGCGGTCTCCAGCCCCTCACGACCGACGCCGAGGAAGGCGACGGTGGCCACGGCGAGCGGGCCGAGGTCGAGGGCCCGGTCGAGCCGGCCCTTGAGCTCGCCGGAGATGCTGCGCGCGGCAGTGCGCATCCAGAAGACCATCACGGTGACGAAGGCGACCGCGAGGATCGACGCGCTCCCGCCGATGAGCTCCTGGGTCGTGAAGTCCAGCTGCGCCGTGCCGTAGGTGAGGACGGCGCCGATCACGACGGAGAGGGCGACGGCGATGCCGACCCCGGTCCAGACGTGGCGCAGGGCCCAGCGCCGGTCGGTCCGGACGAGGAACGCCACGAGGATGACGACGACGAGGGCCGCCTCGAGTCCTTCGCGGAGCCCGATGAGCGCGTTGCTGGCGAGCACGGGAGTCTCACTTCCTCGTCGATCCGATTGAGGTCAGGTGACCCTTGCCGAAATGAGCAAAGCACAGGTAAGCCTTACCTAACAAGTGGACGCCCGCCTTGTGGCCCTCCAGCCGGGCTGCGAGAGTCGGGGCCATGCGCGATGCCACCGCGTTCGACGGCTTCCCTCCCGAGGCGCTCGAGCTCTACGCCGTCCTCGAGGACGACAACTCGCGGGAGCGGTGGCAGGTCCTCAAGCCGGTCTGGGAGCGCGCCGTCCGCGACCCGATGCTCGACCTGCTCGAGCTCCTCGCCGACGAGTTCGACCCGGCCGGCGGGGCGAAGCTCTTCCGGCCCAACCGGGACGTCCGCTTCAGTGCCGACAAGTCGCCCTACAAGACCCACCAGGGCGCCTTCGTGTCCACGCGGGGAGGCTCGGGCTACTACGTGCAGGTGAGCGCCGACGGCCTCCTCGCCGGTGGCGGGTTCCGCTCCCGCGGCGCGGAGGAGACGGCCTCCTTCCGTCGGGCCGTCGACCGGCCCGTGCCCGGCGCGCGGATCGAGCAGCTCGTGGCGGGCCTCGAGCGGTCGGGTTTCGAGATCGGCGGCGACGCCGTCAAGACCTCCCCGCGCGGCTACCCGGCCGACCATCCGCGGATGGCGCTGCTGCGCCACAAGGAGCTGCGGGCCACCCGCACGTTCGGGGCCCCCGACTGGCTCGCCACCGACCGGGTCCTCGACGAGGTCCGGGAGACGTGGCGCTCGATCCGTCCGCTCGTCGACTGGTGCGGCGAGCACCTGGCCGCCGACTGACGAGGGCCTGCTCCGCAACCTCGCGCCGCCGAGCAGCTCTGCGGCTACGTTGGCCTCGTGAGGCAACGGAGCACGCCACGGGACCCCTACGTCGACGCCTACGTCATCGGCGGCGGCCCCGCGGGGCTGGCCGTCGCCGCGATGCTCCAGCGGCGTGGTCTGCGTGCCACCGTCCTCGACAAGGACTCCTCCGTCGGAGCCTCGTGGCGCCGGCACTACGACCGGCTCCACCTGCACACCCCACGCGAGCTGTCGGCGCTGCCCGGGCTGCCGATCCCTCGCGAGATGGGTCGCTGGGTCGCCCGGGACGACGTCGCGACCTACCTCGAGCGGTATGCCGCCCACCACGACCTCGACGTGCGGCTCGGCACCGAGGTGGCCCGGGTCGACCCCGCCGGTCGCGGGTGGTGCCTGACCCTCACCGACGGGAGCACCCTCACCGCCCCCTTCGCCGTCGTGGCCACGGGCTTCAACCACACGCCCCGGGAACCCGACGTCCCGGGGCTGGCGGACTGGCCGGGCCGGGTGGTCCTCGCGAGGGACTACCGCAGCGGGGCCGACCTCTCCGGTCAGGACGTGCTCGTCGTCGGCACCGGCAACACCGGCACCGAGGTCGCCGTCGACCTCGCCGAGCACAGCGCGGGGCGGGTGCGCCTCGCGGTGCGGACGGCCCCCCACATCCTGCGCCGCAGCCGCGGTCCGTATGCCGCGCAGTACACCGGCATTGCCGTGCGGCGCCTGCCGCGCGGGCTCGTGGACCGCCTCGCGCCGGTCATCGAGGGGCTCACCACCCCCGACCTCACGGCCTACGGGCTGCCCCGTCCGAGCACGGGTCTGCTGACCCGGGTCGAGGACGACAACGCGATCCCCGTCCAGGACGTCGGGATCATCGACGCGGTCCGCTCCGGCGCGGTCGAGCCGGTCGCTGCGCTCGAGCGGGTCGACGGACATGAGGTCGTGCTCACGGACGGCTCGCGTCTCACGCCGGACACGATCGTGCTCGCTACCGGCTACACCGCGGCGCTCGAGCCCCTGATCGGCCACCTCGGGGTGCTCGACCGCAAGGGCCTGCCCGTCGAGCGAGGGGGCCGGGTCGCCCGCAGCGCCCGGGGGCTCTGGTACACCGGCTTCACGAACCCGATCTCGGGGATGCTGCGCGAGATGGCGATCGACGCGAGGAAGATCGCGCTCTCCGTGGCCCTGGCGAAGCGCCGTCGCACCGCCGAGCTGCGGACCGGGACCGACCGCGCCGCGCCACCGGCGCGTTCATCGTGCACTCCGGCTGCAGCAGTGGGGCGGTGACG
>JBBRGO010000300.1:0-3628 GCA_038224055.1 Actinomycetales bacterium | reverse complement strand
GGTCGGACGGCCTCAGACCTCGCTGAGTCCCAGCAGCATCCGGACCTCGGCCGCGGTGATGACCGAGCCCGTGGCGACGACGCCACCGCCCATGCCGTTCTCCTCCGCGAGGGTGATGGCCTGCTCGAGGGCGTCCGGGAGGTGGTCGACGACCGTGACTCGGTCCTCCCCGAAGACCTCGACCGCGAGCTGCCCGAGACGCGTCGGCGCCATCGCCCGGGGGGATGACGAGCGGGTCAGCACGACGTGGTCGAGGGCCGGCTGGAGCACCGCGAGGATCGCAGCCGCGTCCTTGTCTGCGACGATCCCGACGAGTCCGACGAGGCGGGTGAAGGCGAAGGCCTCCTCGAGCGCCGCGACGAGCGACCGGGCACCGGCCGGGTTGTGGGCGGCATCCACGAGCACGGTCGGCGAGCGCCGCACGATCTCGAGCCGTCCCGGCGAGGTCATCGCCGCGGTCGCCGCGAGCAGGATCTCGTGCTCGATCGGCTGGGTGCCACCGCCGAGGAAGGCCTCGACGGCCGCGACGGCGGTGACGAGGTTGCTCGCCTGGTGGGTCCCGTGGAGCGGGAGGAACAGGTCGGGGTACTCCCCCGCGAGGCCCCGCAGGCTCACCTGCTGTCCGCCCAGGGCGACCTCACGCGCGAGCACACCGAAGTCGTTGCCCTCGAAGACGATTCGGGACCCGACCTCTTCGGCGCGGGACCGGAGCACCTCGGCGGCGAGCGGGTCCTGCACGGCCGAGACGGTGACCGAGTCGGCCTTGATGATGCCGCTCTTCTCGGCGGCGATCTCCTCGACGTCGTCGCCGAGCAGGTGGGTGTGGTCGAGGTCGATGGGGGTGATGACGGCGACCTGCCCGTCGGCGACGTTGGTCGCGTCCCAGGAGCCGCCGAGCCCCACCTCGATGACCGCGACGTCGACGGGGGCGTCAGCGAACGCCGCGAAGGCGACCGCGACGAGCACCTCGAAGAAGTTCATCCTCCGGCCGCCGGACTCGAGCGAACGAGCGTCGACGAGGTCGATGAGCGGCGCCACCTCGTCGTAGGCGGCGATGAACTTCTCGCGCGGGATCGGCTTGCCGGACAGGGTGATCCGCTCACGGATGTCGTGCAGGTGCGGGGAGGTGAAGCGGCCCGTCGACAGTCCGGTCTCTCGCAGGATGCTGTCGACCATGCGGCTCGTCGACGTCTTGCCGTTGGTGCCGGTGAGGTGGATGACGGGATAGCTGCGTTGCGGGTCGCCCGCGAGCTCCATGACACCGAGGATCCGGTCGAGCGACGGCCCGACGTCGTTCTCCGGGGCTCGGGCGAGGATCTCCTCCTCCACCTCGCGCATCCGCCTCATCAGCTCGACGTTGCGGGCCGCCTCCTGGGCGGCCCCATCCGGGCGACCGTTCACGGCTGCTCCTCCTTCGGGTCCACGGCTCTCGACATCCAGATGCTGTCCGGCAGGACGGAACCGCCGTCCTCCCGCGCGTGCTCGGTGAAACCGTGTCGCCGGTAGAAACCGGCAGCCTGGTCGTTGCCCTCGATGTAGGACAGGACCACCTTCTCGTGGCCGAGGTCCCGGGCCCGGTCGAGGACGGCGTCCATGAGGCGGCTGCCGATGCGTCGGCCGTGGTGACCGGGCAGGACGTAGAGCTTCCAGGCGTAGAACGTCTCGTCCTGCACGCCGAACGTCGCCATCCCGAGGACCTCACCGCGTTCCCCCTCGGCCGTCGCGGGGCGGGTGTCCTCGGCCACGAGGGTACGCCCGGTGCGGATCGAGGCGGTGACGACGTCCTTGGTCCACCACTTCGCCAGACCCATCGCGACGTACTCCGGCCCGGCGATCGGCTCGTAGGTGGCGAGCCAGGTGCGGTGCCCGACGGAGATGACCGCGTCGAGGTCGTTGCCGTCGGCCACCCGCACGACGATGCCGTCGGCCCGGGCGTCCCTCACGTCCTCCCCGGTCTCCCCCGCGGCGTTCACAGGGCGCCCACGAGGATCGTCGCGGTGTGGCCGTCGCCGACGACGACCGGTGTGGTCCGGTCGCCCGGCAGGGCGTGCTCCGAACCCCCCGACGCGAACTGCGCCGCGAGGGTCTCGCTGACGATGAGGTCGCGGTGCGCGACCGTCGCGTCGAAGACCTCGGGCGCCCCGGTGATGACGAGGCTGATTCGGTCGCTCACGTGCAGGCCGGCGTCACGCCGGGCCTGCTGGACCGCTCGCACGAGGTCTCGCGCCACCCCTTCGGTCGCGAGGGCCGGGGTGACGACCGTGTCGAGCACGACGAAGCCGCCACCCGGCAGCATCGCCGTCGCGCCCGCCGAACCAGCGGGGTCGCCGTCGCTGCCACCGGCCACGACGGTCTCGAGCGTGTACTCCCCGTCGACGAGCTCGAGGCCACCGGCCGTGACGACCCCTTCGGGGGTGCTGCTCCAGTCGCCGCTCTTGCTGCCCCGGATCGCCCGCTGCACGTCGCGTCCGAGGCGCGGCCCGGCGACCCGGGCGTTGACGCTGAGACGCTGGCTGACGCCGAAGTCGCCCTCGCTCGCGGTGCTGAGGTCGACGAGGGTGAGCGTCTTGACGTTGAGCTCGTCCTGGATGATCGAGCGGAACGGCTCGAGGGCCCCGGGCTCGGGGACGACGACCGTGAGCCCGGCCAGCGGGAGCCGGGCCCGCAGCTGCCGCGACTTGCGCAGGCTCGAGCCGACGGAGCAGACCTCGCGGGCGCGGTCCATCGCCGCGACGAGGGCCCGGTCCTCCGGCAGCGCCCCGGCGTGCGGGAAGTCGGTGAGGTGCACCGAGCGGCCGCCGGTGAGCCCGCGCCAGATCTCCTCGCTGACGAGGGGCAGCAACGGCGCGATCGTCCGCGTCACCGTCTCGAGCGCCGTCCACAGGGTGTCGAAGGCCGCGAGCGACTCCGGCGTCTCACCACCCCAGAACCGGTCGCGCGACCGACGGATGTACCAGTTGGTCAGCACGTCGAGGAAGGCCCGCATCGTGTCGCACGCGGCGGCGATCTCGTAGGCGTCCAGCTGGTCCTGCATCTCGCCCACGAAGTCGTGGAGCTTGGCGAGGAGGTAGCGGTCGAGGACGTCCGTCGACGACGTCGACGAGGTGGCCTCGTAGCCCTCACCGCCGCGGGCGGCGTTGGCGTACAGCGCGAAGAACGACCAGGCGTTCCACAGCGGGATCATCACCTGTCGGACCCCGTCGCGGATCCCCTGCTCGGTGACGACGAGGTTGCCACCGCGCAGGATCGGGCTGCTCATCAGGAACCAGCGCATCGCGTCGGCCCCGTCGCGGTCGAACACCTCCGAGACGTCGGGGTAGTTGCGCAGCGACTTGCTCATCTTCTGGCCGTCGGAGCCGAGGACGATGCCGTGGCTCACACAGGTCTTGAAGGCGGGCCGGTCGAAGAGCGCCGTCGCGAGCACGTGCAGCGTGTAGAACCACCCGCGGGTCTGCCCGATGTACTCCACGATGAAGTCACCCGGGAAGTGGTGCTCGAACCAGTCGGCGTTCTCGAAGGGGTAGTGCACCTGGGCGAAGCTCATCGAGCCGGAGTCGAACCACACGTCGAGGACGTCGGTGACGCGGCGCATCGTGCTGTTTCCGGTGGGGTCGTCGGGGTTGGGGCG
>JBBRGO010000299.1:0-3645 GCA_038224055.1 Actinomycetales bacterium | reverse complement strand
GCAGCAGTCGAAGGCAGACTCCGACGTCGAGCAGGTGCGCACCCGCGCGGCACGCGACCAGGAGCGACTCAACTCCGGCGCGATCACGAACCCGAAGGACCTCGAGAGCCTGCAGCACGAGCTGGAGTCGCTCGCGCGCCGCCAGGCCGAGCTCGAGGACGTCGAGCTCGAGGTGATGGAGCGCAGCGAGGCCCTGACGGCGCGCTCCGGCGAGCTCGACGGGCGCCGGACCGAGGTCGTCGACCGGCTGCGGACGCTCGAGGCCGAGCGGGCCGAGGCGGTCAAGAACCTCGATGCCGAGGCCGAGAAGGTGGGAGCGGGGCGGGCTGACATCGTCGCCGGCGTCGGCGAGGACCTCGCCGCCCTCTACGAGAAGATCCGCGCCTCCAGCGGCGGCATGGCCGCGGCCGTCATCATGCACCGTCGCTGCGGCGGCTGCCGTCTCGAGCTCGGCAACGTCGACCTCAACCGCATCCGCAAGGCCCCTGAGGACGAGGTGGTGCGCTGCGAGGAGTGCCGCCGCATCATGATCCGCACCGGCGAGTCCGGCCTGTGAGCCGGGCGGCTCGGACCTCGAGCCGCCGTCTCGTCGTCGAGGCCGACGGCGGCTCCCGGGGCAACCCCGGGATCGCCGGCTGGGGCGCCCTCGTGCGCGACGCGGCGACCGGTGCGGTGCTCATCGAGCTGGCCGAGCCGCTCGGCAAGGCGAGCAACAACGTCGCGGAGTACTCCGGCCTCATCGCCGGGCTCCGAGCCGCCATCGACCTCGACGCGGCCGCGGACGTGCTCGTGAAGATGGACTCCAAGCTCGTCGTCGAGCAGATGGCCGGCCGTTGGAAGATCAAGCACGAGGACATGCGGCGGCTCTCGCTCGAGGCCCGGGAGCTCTGCGCCGAGCTGTCCGACGGCGGTGGCACCGTCGACTTTGAGTGGATCCCGCGCGCCCGCAACAAGGACGCCGACGCCCTGAGCAACGAGGCGATGGACGGCAACTCGGTGCGCCGGGTCCTCGACCCCGACGGGGCGCCCGACGGTGCCAGCCCTGCTGACCTTGCCCGTCCGCTCGATCCTGTGGACTCGAGGCGGAACCCCTTGCGGCTGTTGCTGGTCCAGCATCTCGAGCACACGCCGCCCGAGGGTGTCGACCGGGTGGCCGGCGCAGTCCGGGCGCTCGTCGGGTCCGACGTCCGGCTGCTCGCGGACCTCGGCGAGGGGGGTGCGGCGATGGGCGCGGCCCTCGAGGTTCCCGTCGAGACCGACCCGTCGTGGACGTCGCCGACCGGCGGGGAGGGCCCCGACGCACGGGTGCGTGCGGCATACTCCGCGATCGAGGCCGCCGGCGGCACGGTGGTCGTCATGACGAGCCGACGGGGAGTGCTCACGGTGCTCTCGGAGGTGCTCGACCTCCCTGCCGCGGCCTTCTGGCGGCTGGCCACGGCGCCCGGCAGCCTCACGGGGGTCGAGGTCTGGGAGGACGGCACCGCCAGCGTCGCTTTCACCAATCGGACCGCCCACCTCGCCTGATCCGCCCCGTGCCAGAGTGGCGGTCATGACGTATGACCGTTCCTGGCGCAAGGATACTCTCGCGGTGCGGGGCGGATTGTCCCGCAGTGGTTTCGAGGAGACATCCGAGGCGATGTACCTCACCTCGGGGTTCGTCTACGAGACCGCGGAGGACGCGGAGGCAGCGTTCAAGGGAGACGTCGACCGCTTCGTCTACTCCCGCTACGGCAACCCCACGGTCGCGATGTTCGAGGAGCGCCTGCGCCGGCTCGAGGGGGCCGAGGCGTGCTTCGCGACGGGCTCGGGGATGTCGGCCGTCTTCGTCGCCCTCGCGGCCCTGCTCGGCTCGGGGGACCGCGTCGTGGCGTCGCGGGCGCTCTTCGGGTCCTGCTTCGTCATCCTCGACGAGATCCTGCCCCGCTGGGGCGTCGAGGCGGTGTTCGTCGACGGGTCCGACCTCGACGCATGGCGCGCGGCACTGTCCGTGCCCACGACGGCCGTGTTCTTCGAGACGCCGAGCAACCCGATGCAGGAGCTCGTCGACATCGCCGCGGTCAGCGAGCTGGCCCACGCCGCAGGGGCGACCGTCGTCGTGGACAACGTCTTCGGCACCCCGGTCTTCTCCCAGCCCCTCGAGCACGGCGCGGACATCGTCGTCTACTCCGCGACGAAGCACATCGACGGGCAGGGCCGCGTCCTCGGTGGGGCGGTGCTCGGTCCGAAGGAGTTCATCGACGGCCCGGTGCAGAACCTCATGCGGCACACCGGGCCGTCGATGTCGCCCTTCAACGCCTGGGTGCTCGTCAAGGGGCTCGAGACGATGGCGCTGCGGGTCGAGCGGATGGCCGAGAGCGCGCTCACCGTGGCCCGGGAGCTCGAGCGGCACCCTCGCGTGCGCCGGGTCGTGCACCCCTTCCTCGAGTCCCACCCCCAGCACGAGCTCGCTCGGCGCCAGATGGGCGCCGGCGGCACCGTCGTCACCTTCGAGATCGAGGGGGGCAAGGCCGAGGCGTTCGCGGTGATGAACGCTCTCGAGATCATCGACATCTCGAACAACCTCGGCGACTCGAAGTCCCTCGTGACGCACCCGGCCACGACGACGCACCGGCGCCTCACGGTGGAGGCGCGGGCGTCGGTGGGGATCACCGACGGCGTGCTCCGGGTCTCGATCGGCCTCGAGGACGTGCAGGACCTGCTCGAGGACCTCACGCGCGCCCTCGGCTGACCCCGGCGAGTGGGCGCTTTCGCCCACAACCCAAGAAGCCGCGGTAGGCGGCTGACCCCGTCGAGTGGGCACTTTCGCCCGGGTGAAAGTGCCCACTCGACGGAATGGGGGCAGGGGCCTCGGGGCTCGAGCCGCGGGGAACAGGACGACGGTCGCCGACGTCACGGCGGCGGCGGTGCACACGGCGCCGGTGAGTGCGAGGCGCCGGAGGTCGACCGTGAGGCCGGCAGCGCTGGGGCGCGCCAGGCCGTCCCGGCCAGCAGGACCGCCGCCCCGCCGAGAGCAGCCAGAGGACGGTGACCCGGCCCCGGGCGGCGCGGGCGGCGTGGTGGGCGGCCTCGTCGAAGAGTCCGACGAGGTCGCAGATCTCGGCCACGACGGTGATCGCGAGGAGGAAGACGAGGATCGGTCCGACTCGCTCGACGAGCAGCCCCAGGTCGATCACGGACGGGCCGTCACGGTGACCCGGCCGGCTGGCGGACGGAGAGGACCCAGGGGCGACCTGGCCGCGGTGGCTCGTTCAGCTCGACGTCGAAGTGCGTGGCGAGGCGCTCGGCGAGGGCCACGGGCGTGCGGGGCGCCGCCGCCCGGACCAGTTCCCGAGTGACCAGCCCCCGGGTGTGCTTCGCCATGTGCGAGGCGCCGGGCACGGCGATCTGGACCCACCGATCGGCGAGCGGCCCCGTGGGACGCCACAGTCCGGCATACGTGCTCGACCTGCAGTCGACGACGACCTCGGTGGCGCGCACGGCCGCGTCGAGGGCCCGCGCGAGGTACGGGCGCCACTCGCGGGCAAGGTAACCCACTTCGGGCAGCGTGGCGCAGATGTCGAGGCGGTAGGCGGGGATCCGGTCGGTGAGGCGGAGCAGCCCGAACATCGCCGACACGATGGCGACCTGTCGGTGGGCCCGGCGACG
>JBBRGO010000298.1:0-3677 GCA_038224055.1 Actinomycetales bacterium | reverse complement strand
ACCCTGGTAGTCCCGGCCCGGCTCGTGGGCGGTGCCGTGGGCCAAGCGGTCCCGCGTCCGGAGCAGGCGCACCCGCACGAAGCTCAGCTTGAGCCGGTAGGGCTCCTCGGCGTTGAGCCGCTCGACGGTGCGGAAGGTGATGGGCAGCGACTCGGCGTCCTGCTCGAGGCTCGCCCTCAGCTCGTCGGTCACCTCGATGACGCGGGTCGACGAGGACAGCTCGTGGAGCAGCTCCTCGACGTGGGCGGCCAGCTCGCGCAGCCCGGCGTCGTGCTGGAGACCGATCACCTCGAGGGTGACGGTCGGGGTGACGTTGGGGTTGCCGTCGCGGTCACCGCCCGCCCAGGCGCCGAAGCGGAGCGGGCGGGCGCCGATCGGCAGCTCGATGCCGATCCCGGCCAGCGACCGGTCTAGCTCGGCGAGCAGCTCGGGGACGACCTGGGAGGCGAGGTTGTGGAGGTAGTAGATCGCCGTCCGCGCCTCGTCGGAGGGCTCGGGTCGTTCGATCCGCAGCTCGTCGGTCTGCCAGACGAGGTCGACGAGCTCGGCCAGGCGTCGCTCGAGGCGAGGGAGCTCGGCCGGCGCACGCCGCGGGTCCTCCGTCGACTGCACGGTGTCGGCGATCCGGCGCATCAGGTCGATGACGGAGCGACGCGTGGCCTCGGTGGGGTGCGCGGTGAAGACGGGGCGGTACTCGAGCCGCTCGAGCACCCCGGTGACGAGGTCGCGGTCGACGCTGCCCTGCTCGAGCGCCGTCCCGATCCGGCCGACGGTGGCCGCGAGGGGCCCTTCGGCCACGGAGGTCACCTCCTGCCAGCGGTGGAGCTGCTCGGTGACGTTGACGAGCTGGAAGTAGGCGGTGAAGGCCCGGGCCAGGACGACGGCTGTTGCCGGGTCGAGGTCGGCGAGGGCCGACCTCAGCTCGTCGTCGTCGGGCTGCCGGGCGAGGTTGCGCACGCGCTCGACGAGAGCGAGCAGGTCGGCGCCCTCGTGGCGCTCGAGGGCCTCACCGAGGAGGGCGCCCAGCTGGCGCACAGAGGCGCGGAGGGCGGTGTGCTGCTGCTCCGAGGAGACGCCGGCGGCGAAGGTCGCGACGTTCGGTAGCCGCCGGTCCGCCTCGATGAGCTGCTCGGTCGCGGTCTGGCCCTGAGTGGTCATGTCCCAGTGGTATCGCGGGAAGGTTTCCGGGGCGTTTCCCGTCCCACGATCGGGACACCCCCCACCCCGTCAAGTGGCCGTCGAGTGCACACTTTCCCGCACTCCCCGGGCGGGGGAAAGTGGGCACTCGACCACCCCACCCCGTCGAGTGCCCACTTCCCGACGGGGCTGGGAGGATGGCGACATGACAGACGCCGCCGCCACCGTCGGCACCCTCGTGCTGGCCGCCACCCCGATCGGTGACCCCCGCGACGCCGCCCCCCGGCTCGGGGTCGAGCTCGCCTCGGCCCAGGTCGTCGCGGCCGAGGACACCCGGCGGCTGCGACGCCTGCTCTCCGAGCTCGACGTGACGCCGACCGGCCGGGTCCTCAGCTACCACGAGCACAACGAGGCGGCCCGCACCCCCGACCTCGTCGAGCGGCTCCTCGCGGGGGACCGGGTCGTCGTCGTCACCGATGCCGGTATGCCGTCCGTCTCCGACCCCGGCTACCGGCTCGTCGCCGCCGCGGTGGAGGCGGGGGTCCGCGTCACGTGCGTCCCCGGCCCGAGCGCGGTCCTCATGGCGCTCGCCGTCTCCGGCCTGCCCGTCGACCGCTTCTGCTTCGACGGCTTCCTGCCGAGGAAGCCGGGGGAGAGGGCCCGCGTGCTGGCCGACGTGGCCGACGAGCGCCGCACGATGGTCTTCTTCGAGGCTCCGCACCGGCTCCCCGAGACGCTCGCGGCGATGGCCGCAGCCTTCGGCGCGGACCGCCGCGCAGCCGTCTGCCGCGAGCTGACCAAGACCTACGAGGAGGTTCGGCGCGGCACGCTCGCCGAGCTCGTCGAGTGGGCTGCCGACGGCGTTCGCGGCGAGATCACCGTGGTCGTGGCGGGGGCCGAGCGGGTGGTGCCCTCCCTCGAGGAGGCGGTGAGCGGCATCCGCGAACGGGTCGCCGGCGGCGAACGGCTCAAGGACGTCTGCGCCGACGTGGCGACGCGGACGGGCCTGTCCAAGAAGGCGCTCTACGACGCGGCGGTGGCCAAGGCCTGAGCGCCCCTTGCGACGGGCCCGGCGCGCGACGAGGCTGTCGGTGACGACCCGCGCCGGAGCGACCCGCGACCGGCCGACGAGCGAAGGAGTGCACATGGCTACCGTCCGCAACGCATCGGCCCACTGGGAGGGCTCCCTGATGGACGGCTCCGGGCAGGTGACGCTCGACTCGTCCGGCATCGGGACCTACGAGGTGAGCTGGCCCTCCCGTGCGGAGGAGGCGAACGGCAAGACGAGTCCCGAGGAGCTCATCGCGGCCGCGCACTCCACGTGCTTCTCGATGGCGCTCTCGCACGCCCTGGCCGGCGCCGGCACGCCGCCCACCACGATCGATACCCAGGCGGCGGTGACCTTCAAGCCGGGCACCGGCATCACCGGGATCGCGCTCACCGTCACCGGCGCGGTCGAGGGGATCACGGCCGAGCAGTTCCAGGAGGCCGCCGAGGGCGCCAAGGAGGGCTGCCCCGTCAGCCAGGCCCTCAAGGCGGTGCCGATGACCCTCGAGGTGCACTTCACCGAGTGAGGCCGCGGCGCCCGTCCGGGCCACCGGGCGGGCGCCGAAACCCGAGCGCGAGGGCCGTTCTGCGCCACCTAGGATCGGGCCCATGAGCAAAGTCCTGTCTGCCGTCGCCTGGCCGTACACCCACGGCCCGCGCCACATCGGCCACGTGGCCGGGTTCGGCGTGCCCTCCGACGTCTTCAGCAGGTACATGCGGATGGCCGGGCACGACGTGCTCATGGTCTCCGGCACCGATGAGCACGGCACCCCGATCCTCGTCCTCGCCGACGAGGAGGGCGTGACGCCGCAGGAGCTCGTCGACACGTACAACGCCGTCATCGCCAAGGACCTCGCCGACCTCGGCCTGTCCTACGACCTGTTCACCCGCACGACGACCCGCAACCACTACGCCGTCGTCCAGGAGATGTTCCGGCAGGTCCACGCCAACGGCTACATGATCGAGCAGACGACGCGCGGCGCGATCAGCCCGTCGACCGGGCGCACGCTGCCCGACCGCTACATCGAGGGCACCTGCCCGATCTGTGCCTTCCCGGAGGCCCGCGGCGACCAGTGCGACAACTGCGGCAACCAGCTCGACGCCGACGAGCTGATCAACCCCCGCAGCAAGATCAACGGCGAGACCCCCGAGTTCGTCCAGACCCAGCACTTCTTCCTCGACCTGCCCGCCCTCGCCGGCGCCCTCAAGGAGTGGCTCGACGGGCGCGAGGCCTCGGGCACCTGGCGGCCCAACGTCATCAAGTTCTCCCAGAACCTGCTCAAGGACGTGCGCCCCCGCGCGATGACCCGCGACATCGACTGGGGCATCCCGATCCCGCTCGAGGGCTGGGAGGACAACCCGAGCAAGCGGCTCTACGTGTGGTTCGACGCCGTCATCGGCTACCTGTCCGCCTCCATCGAGTGGGCCCGGCGCAGCGGTGAGCCCGAGCGGTGGCGCGAGTGGTGGAACGACCCGGAGGCGCGGTCCTACTA
>JBBRGO010000297.1:0-3702 GCA_038224055.1 Actinomycetales bacterium | reverse complement strand
CTGGTCTCCCAGACGGTGGCGAGCCAGACCCCGATGGCGGGGCCGGCCATGAAGGAGAGCTCGGTGGCCGAGGAGTCGAGCGAGAGCGCGGTGCGCCGCTGCGACTCGGGGACCGAGCGCAGGATGACCTGGCGGATGATGGAGAAGGTCGGGACGACGAAGAGACCCGCGAGCGCAGCGAGGGCGAGGAGGGGCACGTAGCCGACCCACGGCGCGATGGACCAGCAGACGGCCTGCACGACGAGCGACGGAGCCACCGTGCGACGCAGGCCGACCCGGTCGAGCAGCCGTCCGCGCCACGGTCCGGAGATGGCGATGGCGATCGTCGCGGCTGCGGTGACGAGCCCGGCCTCGCCGTAGCTGCGACCCAGCGCGACGACGGTGTGGAGAGTGAGCAGGATGCCGCCGGCCCACATCGGGACCCGAATGAGGAAACCGAGCAGCAGCGCGTCACGGGTCTCGCGGTTCGCGAGCACCGGCCGATAGGCGCCGAGGTCCATGCGCCTCACCCAACCACCCTCCCCCGACAGCGTGCGACCCGTTTGTCGTGGACCTCATACCGCGGGCCCTTGTGACCCCGAAGCGAACCGGGAAGGGTGGGTGCCATGGCAAAGTCGCCGAGCAGAGCTGACCTCCCACCCGCACCCCACCCTCGTTCCCCGGGTGACATCCGCAACGTCGTGCTCGTCGGGCCCGGCGGCGCGGGCAAGACGTCGCTCTTCGAGGCGGTCCTCACGGCCCGGGTGCCGGGGCACCACCTGCGCACCACGGAGCACGAGCGGACCTGCGCCCTCAGCGTGGCGTCCTTCGAGACGGGCGGGATGACGCTCAACCTGCTCGACACCCCCGGCTTCCCGGACTTCGTGGGCGAGCTCCGCGCTGGACTGCGCGCCGCCGACGCGGCGCTCTTCGTCGTATCGGGGGCGGACGAGATCGACCGGCCCGTCTCGCTGCTCTGGCGGGAGTGCGCGGCGGTCGGGATGCCGCGCGCCGTCGTGGTGACCCACCTCGACCAGCCGAGAGCGGACTTCGCCGACACGATCCAGGCCGTGCGCCGCGCGTTCGGCGACGCCCGGGCCACCCACTGGCCGGTCACGGCTGACGGTGAGGTCACCGATGTCGTCGACCTGCTCACGGGGGGCGACGCGACACACACCGAGTCGCGCGACGCCCTGGTCGAGTCGATCATCGAGGAGTCGGAGGACGACGAGCTGCTCGAGCGCTACCTCGCGGGCGAGGACCTCGAGGTCGCACCCTTGCTTGCCGATCTGCGCGCCGCCATCGAGCGGGGCGCACTGTTCCCGATCCTGCCGGTGTCCCCGCCGACGGGCGTCGGGGTCGAGGAGCTGTTGGCCCTCATCGAGAGGGCCTTCCCGAGCCCCACCGTGCACCCGCTCCCGATGGTGACATCACCCTCCGGCGCCCCGGTCAAGGACGTGGCGTGCGACCCGTCCGCGCCGCTGGTCGCGGAGGTGGTCCAGACGACGAGCGACCCCTACGTCGGGAGGCTCTCGCTCGTCAGGGTGTTCTCCGGGACCCTCCGGGTTGACGAAACCGTCCACGTCTCAGGCCATCTCGGCGACTTCGTCGGTCACGACGTCCCCGGCCACCCGTCCCATGACGACGACGAGCGGATCGGTCCCCTGTCGGCCCCCTTCGGCGACAGCCACCGGGCCCGAGGCACGGCCATCGCCGGAGAGCTGGCCCTCGTGTCGAAGCTGAGCCACGCCGAGACCTCGGACACGATCTCCTCCCCCGAGCGTCCGGCCGTCGTCGCACCGTGGCTGCTGCCCGAGCCGCAGCTGCCCGTCGCGATCGTGGCCGCGACACCATCCGACGAGGACAAGCTGGGGACCGCACTGCAACGACTCGTCGCGGAGGACGTGACGCTCCGGATGGACGTCGGCGCCGAGACGGGCCAGGTCGTCCTGTGGACGATGGGCCAGACCCACGTCGACGCGGTGATCGCCCAGCTGACAGACCGGTGGGGCGTGACGGTGACCTCCGAGCCCTTCCGGACCGCCCTGCGGGAGACGTTCGTCCGCCGGTGCACGGCGCAGGGCCGACACGTGAAGCAGTCGGGCGGCCACGGGCAGTATGCCGTCTGCTCCCTCGAGATCGAGCCACTCCCCCGCGGGTCCGGGGTCGAGTTCGTCGACCACGTCTCCGGTGGCGCGGTCCCCAGACAGTTCATCCCCTCGGTCGAGAAGGGCGTGCGGGCCCAGCTCGAGAGGGGTGTGCTGACGGACCACCCGGTGGTCGACGTGCGGGTGACCCTGACGGACGGCAAGGCCCACTCGGTCGACTCCTCCGACCTCGCCTTCCAGTCGGCGGCCGCCCTCGCTCTGCGGGAGGCGGCCAACGTCTCCACCGTCGCGCTGCTCGAGCCGGTCGACGCCGTGGAGATCACCGTGGCCGACGACTTCCTCGGAGCCGTCATGGCCGACCTCAGGGGTCGGCGTGGCCACGTCGTCGGCACCGAGCCCGGGGAGGACCCGGGGTGGACGCTCATCCGCTCCGAGGTGCCCGCCTCGGAGCTCTCCCGCTACCCCATCGACCTCCGGTCGGTCTCCCACGGCACCGGCTCCTTCACCCGGTCGGCACTGCGCCACGACCTGCTCCCGGCCGACCGGGCCAAGTCGCTGCTTCCCGGCTGAGCACCTGAGCGACCGCTCTCGCGACCTCGGATGCCGCGTGATCAGCAGCAGGTGGATACCGACCCGCCGCCACACCCCTCAGCCTCGGTCGCCGGTGCCGCCCGGTCTGGTCTACAGCAACCGTCGCCACGCCACGCCTCGCGCCCTTCCTTGACCGCGACGCCAGCGATGACGAGTCCCGCGATGGGGTCGGCCCACCACCAGCCGAGCGCGGCGTTGAGAGCCAGTCCGACCAGCAGGACGCCCGACATGTAGGTGCACAGCAGGGTCTGGGTCGAGTCGGCGACCACCGCGTTCGAGCCGAGGGCGCGCCCCGTGCGGCGTTGCGCCCACGACAGGAACGGCATGATCACCAGCGACGCGGCGGCCAGGACCATGCCGAGGCTCGAGGACTCCGCTTCCTGCCCGGTGGTGAGCGAACGGACGGACTCGAAGGTGACGTAGGTGGCGAGGCCGAAGAACGAGAGCGCCATGAGCCGCAGCGCGGTCTGCTCGCGAGATTCCGGCAGCGGGTGGCGGAACTGCCACAAGATGATCAGCCCGGAGGACACCTCGACGATCGAGTCGAGACCGAACCCGACCAGGGCGATCGACCCGGCGACCAGGCCCGCGCTGATCGCGATCCCGGCCTCCACGACGTTGTAGGTGACGGAC
This sequence comes from Actinomycetales bacterium, assembly GCA_038224055.1. GTDB lineage: Bacteria > Actinomycetota > Actinomycetes > Actinomycetales > Dermatophilaceae > JBDSSS01. The sequence goes on along the minus strand of JBBRGO010000297.1, from coordinate 391 downwards.
GCACCAGCCAGCAGTTGCGCGCGTCGCCCGTACCGACGACGGTCCCCCTCGGTCACGGCCGTGTCGTGGTCGTGGGTGCCGGATGCGGTCATCGTGCCTCCGTGGGGAGCGTGTCGGTGCCGTAGCTCGCGCAGAGGGTCACGGCGTCACCGGTCAGCGACAGGAGTCGCTCGGCGGCCGCGAAGAGGACATCGAGAGCCTCGGGGTGCGTCAGGGAGTAGACGGACGCACGGCCCTCGGCACGCGAGGTGACCAGGCCACAGTCCCGAAGACAGGCGAGGTGCTTGGAGACGGTGGACTGCGCCAGACCACTGAGGGCGGTCAGGTCCGTGACGCGGTGTTCGCGGAGCGCGAGGTGGCGCAGGATGGACAGGCGTGACGGGTCGGAGAA
>JBBRGO010000296.1:0-3724 GCA_038224055.1 Actinomycetales bacterium | reverse complement strand
CCCGAGGGCCGCGAGTCCGTCTTGTAGAAGCCGGACCCCTTGAACGAGATGCCGACCGGGTGGATCACCTTGCGCAGCGCGTGCGCCTGGCACTGCGGGCACACCGTGAGGTTGTCGTCGGTGAACGACTGGCGGATGTCGAAGGCGTGGTGGCACGCGGTGCACGCGTAGGAGTAGGTGGGCACAGGTCGACCTCGGTCTGCTCGATGTCTGGTGGGACGGTCCGGGAAAGCGGTGGGCCACCGTCCCACGGGACGGGGCGTGGCGATTCTACGGCCAGCCGGCGAGGCGTCCGTCCCGGCTGATGGCGCGGATCCGCTGCTCGGTCCGGGTGCGGACCCGCGAGGTCGTCACGACGAGGAGCTCGTCGCCGTGCCGGAAGGTCGTGTGCAGGTCGGGCACGAAGCCCTCGCCGTCGCGGACGATGAGGGTGACGTTGGCGCCCTTCGGCAGGCGCAGCTCGAAGACGGCGACCCCGTGCAGGCGCGAGTGGAGGCCGACGCTCACCTGGAGGACGTCGGCCCCGATCTCGAGCAGCGGCGTGCTCTCGAGGTCGAGGTCGACCGCGCGGACCTGCTCCGTGAGACCGAGCCGGCGGGCGACCCAGCCGAGCGTCGGGGCCTGGACGAGGGTGAAGACGACGACGAGGACGAAGACGAGGTCGAAGATCCACTCCGTGTCGGGGGTGCCGGCCACGAGGGGGACCGTCGCGAGCACGACCGGCACCGCCCCGCGCAGCCCGGCCCACGACAGGAAGACCTGGTCGCGCCACGCCATCCGGAACCACACCGTCGACGCGACGACGGACAGCGGCCGGGCGAGCAGGAGCAGGACGAGACCGATGACGATGGCGGGGACGAGCTGCTCCCCGAGCCGGCGCGGGTCGGCGAGCAGGCCGAGCAGCACGAAGAGCCCGATCTGGGCCAGCCAGCCGAGCGCCGTCGAGAAGCTCTGGAACGACGTGCGGTGCGGCAGGCCCATGTTGCCGAGCACGAGCGCGCACAGGTAGGTCGCGAGGAAGCCCGACACGTGGACGAAGGAACCGGCGGCATACGCGAGCACCGTGAGGGAGATGATCCCGATGGAGAAGAGGGCTGAGGACGCGCTGGCGACGCGGCGGAGCAGCTGGCCACCCGCCCAGCCGATCACGACCCCGGCGACGGCCCCCCCGGCGAGCTCGAGGGTGGCGAGTCCGAGCAGGGAGTACCAGGTCTCCTGCTCCCCACCGGGCAGCCCCTGGGCCGAGAAGGCGACGACGAGCAGCACGACGGGCGCGTCGTTGAAGCCGGCCTCGGCCTCGAGCATCCCGCTGAGGCGCCGGGGGAGGGGCACGTTGCGCAGCACGGCGAAGACGGCGGCCGCGTCGGTCGAGGTGACGATCGCGCCGATGAGCAGCGCGATGGTCCACGACAACGGCAGGAAGATGTGCGCCGCGAGGGCCACGACGAGGACGGAGACCGCGACCCCGACCGTCGACAGGACCGCTGCCGGGGCGACCGAGCGCCGGATGTTCGCCCACGAGGTCGTCAGGCCGCCCTCAGCGAGGATGAGCACGAGCGCGGCGTAGCCGAGGACCCGCGTCGTCGACGCGTCGTCGAACTCGATCCCCAGGCCACCGTTGCCGAGGGCGAGACCGATGCCGAGGTAGATCAGCAGCGACGGCAGCCCGGAGCGGACCGACAGGCGCACGGCCGCGACCGCGACGAGGAGCACGATCGAGCCGATGAGGAGCACACGGGTCAGGTCATCGAGGTTCATCCCCGATGACGAGACGGTCGTGAGTGTGCTCATGGGCGAGGCTCCTCCGCGGGCGTGCCCCAATCCAACCATCTCGGTGGAGACGTCCCGCGAGGTGACCGCCCACCGAGAGGTATGCCGTCCAGCCGGCTTCTGCCGGTGCCCCGCGAGGCGCCGTGGTCGTCCCGGCGACGTGGCCTAGAGTCGGTCCGTGCCCCGGTTGAAGCATGCCCGTCGGATCGGCCTGGCGATCATCGTCCTGATCGTCATGGCCCTCGTCGCCGTCGGGATCCTCGTGATCTCGACCGTGCGCCAGCCCTTTCCGCAGACCGCGGGCGACCTCAAGATCGAGGGCCTGACGAGCTCGGTCTCGGTCATCCGCGACGACCGTGGGGTGCCGAGCATCTACGCCGACAACGCCGCGGACCTCTTCCGGGCGCAGGGTTTCGTCAGTGCCCAGGACCGCTTCTTCCAGATGGACCTCAACCGGCACGTGACGGCGGGCCGGCTCTCCGAGATGGTCGGCGAGGCCGGCCTCGACACCGACCGGGTCATCCGCACCATGGGCTGGCGGCGCATCGCCGCCCAGGAGCTGCCGCTGCTCGCCCCGGAGACGCGGCAGTACCTCCAGGCCTACGCCGACGGGGTCAACTCCTACATCGCGCGGGCCGGCTCCCCGTCGAACATGTCGCTCGAGTACACCCTGCTCGCCCGGTCGGTGCCGGGCTACCGCGTGGAGCCGTGGTCGCCGGTCGACTCGCTCGCGTGGCTCAAGGCGATGGCGTGGGACCTGCGCGGCGACTACAACGACGAGCTGGCGCGGGCGCGGCTCTCCCGGCGCACCTCGGTCAAGCAGATCAACGTGCTCTACCCGCCCTACCCCGTCGAGCGGAACCTCCCGATCCTCTCCGCCGACGACTGGAGCGCCGAGAAGGCGACGACCGCGGCCGCGGCCGGCCCGGTCCCCTCGTGGTTCAAGAGCGCCGCCAGCGGCGCCGCCCTCGACGGCGCGTCGGCGGCCATCGACGCGATCCCGGCGCTGCTCGGCAAGGGTGACGACATCGGCTCCAATTCCTGGGTCGTCTCCGGCTCGCGGACGACGACGGGCAAGCCGCTCCTCGCCAACGACCCGCACCTCTCGCTCGGCATCCCCGGGGTCTGGAGCCAGGTCAACCTCCAGTGCCGCACGGTGAGTGCCCAGTGCCCGTTCAGCGTCGCCGGGTTCTCCTTCGCGGGCCTGCCCGGTGTCGTCATCGGCCACAACGACAACGTCGCCTGGGGGTTCACCAACCTCGGCCCCGACGTCACCGACTTCTACCTCGAGCAGGTCACCGGGGCCACCTACCTGCGTGACGGCCTCCCGGTGAAGCTCGAGCAGCGCGTGGAGACGATCAAGGTGGCCGGCGGCGGCGACACCAACATCACCGTCCGCAGCACGGTGCACGGCCCGATCCTGTCCGATGCCATCCCCGCGGTCGACGAGGCGGGTGATCGCGTCGTCGTGCGAGGGGCCCAGCAGACCAACCGCTACGCCGTCTCCCTGGCCTGGACGGCCCTCACCCCCGGGCGGACCGCCGACGCGATCTTCGCGATGGACCGTGCCCGCGGCTGGACCGAGTTCCGGGCGGCCGCAGCCCTGTTCGCCGTGCCCGCCCAGAACCTCGTCTACGCCGACACAGAGGGCCACATCGGGTACCAGGCGCCCGGCGCGATCCCGATCCGGCGGTCGGCAACGCCCGGCGCGCCGCCCGGTTTCTGGCCCTCCCCGGGCTGGGACAGCCAGTGGGACTGGAAGGGGAGCGTGCCGTTCGAGCAGATGCCGCACGTCCTCGACCCCGGTGAGGGATTCATCGTCACGGCGAACCAGGCCGTCACCGCGAGCGCCAAGCCGTTCCTCACCTCCGAGTGGGACTACGGCTTCCGGGCCCAGCGGATCCGGACCCTGCTCGCGTCCACGCCCAAGGTCTCGCCCGAGCTGATGTCGCAG
>JBBRGO010000295.1:0-3732 GCA_038224055.1 Actinomycetales bacterium | reverse complement strand
GGGCACCACCGGTGGCCACCGTCTCCCCGGGCAGGATGACGCGGTGACCCGCGTCGGGGTGGGTCACCACCGTCGTGGGGAGCCCGGCCGCGCTGCGTCGGGAGCGGATCCACTCCGCCGAGTCGAGGCTCGGCCACAGGCGGTCGTCGCCTCCGGCGACGAGCAGGACGTCCCCGAAGAAGCGCTCGACGGGGATGACGGCCGCTTCGACGCGGCCGGCGAACGTCCGCAGGCTCTCTCGGTACATCGGCGCGAGCTCCGGCGGGTCGCACTGCACCACGACGTCGTCGTCGTAGGGCACGAAGGCGACGGGCCCCCCGTCCCTGCTCCAGCTGGACCGACACGGGCGCAGCTCGCCGTCGGGTCCGGGCCCGACGTTGGCCCACGCGACGTGGCTCGGGGCGAAGGCAACGACCGCGTCGATTCGAGGGTCGTCAGCGGCATACAGGAGGAAGGCCTCCGCGCTCTTCGAGGATCCGAGCAGGACGACCCGATCGCACCGTGCCGCAAGGCGATCCACCCACGGCGCAAAACTCTCGAGAGGGTACTCGCACAGGTGCGGCGCGGTGCCGGGGGCTCCGAACCACCGGTGGGTCAGGGCGGTGACGCCGAGCCCGCCGAGGACCCGGGCCCGCTCGTGCTCGACCCGGCCGCTCGACCCGGACAGCACGAGCACTCCGGTCCTCGACCCTGCGTCGGGGCCGACGAGGAGACCCTCCGGAACAGCGATCGGTGTCTCCATCCCCAGCACCCTAGGTCCACCCCAGGTCCACCGGCACCACGGACGCCTGCGGTCACGCAGGCCCGCCCAATATCCCGATTCGGCCCCGGTGGCGCGCCCTCGGTGCTGTCATGGATGCACCACCGCTTCCGTCCGGAACCGGTGTGATCGGCCGGATGACCCGGGAGGCTTCCGTGGCTGATGACAACCGATCGGCGCGGGCCACCGTCGTCAAGGGCCCGGTGGTTCTCGGCGTCCCGGTCAAGGACGCCACGTGGTTCGTCCCGCTCAGGGCGCGGGCCCGCGTGCAGCCCGGCACGCTCGTCCGGGACAAGCAGTTCCTCTCCGTCCCTGAGGCAACGGCACGGACGCTGTTGCGGGCCACCCAGCGCCTCGTCGCCGACCTGCCCGTGGGGGCGCCGGAGCGGGTGGTCTGGCGAAAGGATCGCTCCGAGCTCTTCGTCGACCTCTCCCGCACGGACCTGCGCTGCCTCGTCGGTCTCGTGACGGTCACCCTCACCGTCTCCTGCGACCAGCTCGACGGCCCGACCTCCGTCTCCGTGCCGCTCGCCGTGGGCACCCGGGAGGTCCCGAACGGTCTGGTCATGTCGACGTTCGCCGCCCTCGACGGGCCGAGGGTCGTCGTCTCGCAGTGGTCCGACGCGCTCACCGCCTTCGCCTGGGAGTCGGTCGTCGAGCTGGCGCGTCGGCTCTGTGCCGACCTGGGCAGCGACACCGCCGGGCACGCCCTCGTCCCCGGGGCGATCGGCTCCGGGTCGTCGGTGCTGCTCGTCCAACCGATGGCCCGCCACGCCTCGTCCACGTTGAGGGGCTGACGGGTCATGCCCCTCAGCGAGACCGAGCTCGACTCCTTCGGCTCGCTCTCGCGGGCGCTCGGCATCACGACCGAGACGGGCACCAACGCGAAGTGGTTCACCGACCCGGTCGGTGGCTCGGCGCAGAACCCCAACGGGCTGAAGACCGTCCTGCGTGACGACGCCCAGCGGCAGGGCCTGCTCGACTTCGTCGACGACGTGCTCGGGCCGCCGGAGGGCCGCACGAGCGGTGACACGCGCTGGGTCCCCCTCTTCCACGCGTCCGACCCGGAGGTCACGATCCACGCCGTGGTCGAGGTCGTCGCCGGCGCCGTCCACCTCGGCGTGGGCCTCGACTTCGCCACCGGGGCCACGGCGCCGCTGGCGCGGATCCGGCTGCACGTCCCGCTCTTCCGCCTGGGCCGAGACGGCCCTGACCCGTTCCCCGAGACCGTCCCGGACCTGCCGCCCTGGCTGCTCGTCGGCAACCGCGGGGGCCGGATCACCATCGGCTGCGAGGCGGTGTTCACCGATGCTGCCCCGGTGCCCCGGGAGGCCTTCCTTCGCGGGGTCACCGTGCAGGCCGGCATCCCCACCCACCGGGACGACGACCTCGCGTTCTCGCTCGAGCTGACGGACCTCCAGCTGCCCGGTGCGACGACCCCCACGACCCGCACCCTCGCCTCCGACGACCTCGGTGACCTCGGGGGTGAGGTCCTCGACTTCGTCGTCGGCCTCGTCCGGGCGCAGGTCGAGGCGCTCGACCCGGCCGACGCCGCCTTCACCCGGGTCCGGGGCGTCGCCGGGCTGCTCGGTCTCCGCGACGTCGACGGTCTCCCGGCGCTGCCGCTCGCCGACCTGGCGACCCGGGGGCCGGACGCCCTCGTCAGCTGGCTCGAGTCGATCGTCGGGAGCGAGCCGGCGCTCACCGCCTGGCTCGCCCAGCTCGTCGACGTCGTCGGCGGCACCCCCGACCCGGCTCTCGGGGCCGTGCGCTTCGCCATCGCAGACGTCTCCCTCCTGCTCGGGCTCCGCGTGGCCCCCGGGACGGGTGGCCACCCGGTGCTCGTGCCGTGGGTCCGGCTCGCCTATGACACGCGGGCAGGGGCCCAGGTCGGGGCGAGCCTCGACCTCCTCCGCCTCGACACCGGCACGGGTGGGTGTGTGGCCGTCCCCGCCCTGCGCGCGGAGGCGCTCTTCGGCGACCAGGCCGGCGGGCCGGCCCTGCTCACCGGGGCCACGGCTCTCGGCGGGCTCCGTCTCGGCGTGGGTCGCGACGACGCAGGAGCGGCCCGCTTCGTGCTCACCGCCCACCACGTCCTCGTGGCCGGGCACCCGCACGAGGTGCTCGACCTCTCCTCGCCGGACGCGGCCCTCGACGCGGTCGACGCCGTCGTCGATGCGGCGCTGCTCTCGGCCCTCCACCAGCTCGGCGCGGCCGGAGACCTCCTCGTCGACCTGCTCGGCGTCGAGGCGATCGCCGTCGCCGACCTCCTCTCGAACCCCCTCGGCGCCCTGCGCTCGCACTACGCGGCGCTGCTCGCCGACGCCGGCGATGCCGCAGCCCTGTGGGGACACCTGCGCGCCCTGCTCACCGGCGGGCCCGACGCCCCGGTGGCGGGCCTCGGCACCGTCGTGTCGCCCTGGCGCATCGACGTCCTCGGCGGGGTCGGTCTCGAGATCACGTATGCCGCAGACGTCCTTCGCGTGACCCTCGGCACCGAGGCGTCGGTGGACTTCACCGGCGACCTCGCCGCGCGGGTCACGGCGTCCGTCGCCCTGCTGTCCGCGGACCTCCTGCGCGGACGGGTCGTGCTGTCCGGGGAGGTGGCGGCGCGGCTGACGATGGGACCGGGGACCGGCGACTCCGCCAGCCTGTCCCTCGGGGTGGCCGACCTCGCCTTCGCCCGGGTGGGCGTGGGGGTCCGCTGGAGCGCGGCGTCGGGGCTCGTCCTCGAGCCGGTGGGTGACGGACTCACCCTCACCGCGCGAGGGACGGCCGCCGCGCGGCGCCTCGCGGTCCCGCTGCCCCGGTGGTCCGCGAGCGGTGGCCCTGGTGGTGGCCCCGGTGGTGACCTCGAGTGGGCACCCGACTGGGACGACATCGAGACGCTCCTCGTCGAGCTGCTCGGCCACGTCGACGCGCCCGCGGTGCGAGTGCCGCTCGACCTGCTCGGCTGGAGCGGGGCGGGGGCC
>JBBRGO010000294.1:0-3760 GCA_038224055.1 Actinomycetales bacterium | reverse complement strand
TTCGCCTCACAGGCCAACTACGCCGTCGACTTCGGGGCGCTCTTCGCAGCCGTCGTCATCACCGTCGTGCCCGTCTTCGTCGTCTACCTGGTCTTCCAGCGACAGCTGCAGGGGTCGGTGTCGGCCGGGACGATGAAGTAGCGGTCAGGCACGTCAGGCACGTCAGGCCGGGAGGGCGCGTGGGACGGGGAGGGTGGCGGTATGCCGCTGTCCCCGTCCCGCGATCCGGTGGTCTGCGCGCGTTGCGAGGTCTGGCGTCGCGAGCGCGTCGACCCCCACCAGACGCCAGCGTCCGCCCCTGCTGGCCGACGAGCGGACCCAGCTCGTCGGTCGGCTCGACCTCCAGCAGCAGATCGTTCGCTGAAAGTGCGAGGGCCTCTCCGATGTCGTCGCGCACCGCGTCGTCATCCCGACCTCACCCTTGATGACCGTGGGCGGGACCGTCTCGCACCTGCGTGGAGCGAGAGTCGTGGCTCACGTTGGCCTGCCTCGGTCGGACCGCGGACGGCCCGCCAGCACCGGAGGCGGCGGCGCGGCGAGGGCGTGGACCGACGGGGGGAGCTCGATGCCCGCGCGCAGGTCGGGGGCCGGCTGCGGCTTACCGAAGGAGGACACCAGCGGGAGGACGCCCGCCCAGGCCGGTCCGGCGACGTCGGTGTCGCCGTCCTCGGGCCAGCCGTCGGCGACCTTGAGCGACCACTCGGTGACCGGCATCGCCAGCACGAGCGTCGCGGCGAGCTCTCGGGCCAGGGGTCGGCGCACCTCGCCGACCCGACCGGGGACGAGCCGGTCGACGACGACGTCGAGCGCCCGCACCTTCTCCGGGCCTGAGACGACGGAGAACCGGCCGAACAGCACGGCCGAGCGGTAGCGGTAGGACGACTCGAAGCCGGAGCGGGCCACGACGAGCGCATCGAGCGCGGTGACGGTCAGGCAGGCCTCGGCGCCGCCGGCGAGCCGCCGCATCCAGGGCGACCCGGTCGACCCGTGGATGAGGACCTGCCTGCCGTCCCGCGCGACGGCGGTCGGGATGACGACAGGGGAGCCCGCCTCGGTGACGAGCCCGACGTGGGCGAGCGGGACGGCGTCGAGCAGGGCGTGCAGCGCGCTCACCTCGGAGCGGGCCCGGTCGGGGAGGCGGGTGATCCGGGTGCGCTCCATGTGGGCGAGTATGGCAGCGGCGGCGCGGGTGCCGGTCAGCGGCTGAACAGGGCCCGCGTCGCGTTCTCGTGCTCGACGTAGGCCGCGGACACCCGGGAGGTGAGGCTCCCGATCTCGGTCAGCGACTCGTTCACGCGGGCCTGGAGCGACTGGTAGTCGTGCATGACCCGGACGAACTCGGTCTTGGCCGGACCCTCCCACGCCCCGTCGAGCGAGACCATCCGGGAGCGGAGCTCGGCGACATCGGCGCGGATGCCCTCCGCGAGACGGTTGATGTCGCCGGCGGCGGCGGCGATGCGTTCGGTGTCGACGATGGATCGAGACATGGGGTGCTTCCCTCCGGTGGCGGCCGGGCCGGCCGCTGGGCTGAGCTGACTCCACCGACGCTAGGCCGTCCCCGACGGGCTGCGTGGCGCTCATCCACAGGGTCGCTAGGCTGCCGGGATGACCGTGTGGATCGACACGCCGATCTGGCCCGCGCACGGTCGGCACTTCGCCCACCTCGTCAGCGACGCGTCGTATGCCGAGCTGCACCACTTCGCCCTCAGCCGTGGGGTCCACCCGCGCGCCTTCGACGGCGACCACTACGACGTCCCCGAAGAGCTCTGGCAGCGCCTCGTCGACGCGGGGGCGGCGCTGACGACGGGGAGCGACCTCGCCCGGCGGCTCAACGCCTCGGGCCTGCGCATCCGCAAGCGCAAGGGCGACCGGGGCCTCGGCCGGCAGCTCGCCGTGCCCTTCCCCAACGGCGCGAGTGACGTCGACCTGCTCGCCTCGGTCACGCCGGTCCGCGAGTCGCAGGTGCTCGCCGCGATGGTCTTCGTCCGTGACGTCGACGGCTTCTTCGCCGCCGTGCACAGCGTCCGTCGGGCCGAGTGGGGCTCTCCGGGCGGATGGCGCGAGCCGGGGGAGAGCCCGCAGCAGAACGCGATCCGCGAGACGCTCGAGGAGACGGGGCTGGTCCTCGATCCCCAGCACGTGCACCCTTGTGGCTACGAGCGATTCATGCCGCTCACCGATGACAACGTCATCGACCCCGCCCGCCCCTACCTGCAGGTCTACCGCGCCGAGCTCGACGCGTCGAGACCGCCGTTGACGCAGGGGGACGACGGCATCCACGAGACGCGCTGGCTCTCCCCGCAGGAGTATGCCGCCCTCTGCTCGCACCTCTTCTGGTGGCCGCTCGCGGTCTGGACCTTCCCCGACCTCGGCCCACCCTGAGCGAGGGAGGATGTGCCGACTGTTCGGGATGAGCGCTGGGAGCCACCGGGTGCGGGCGACCTTCTGGCTCCTCGACGCGCCGGACAGCCTGCGGCGCCAGTCCCACGACAACCCGGACGGCACCGGGCTCGGCACCTTCGACGAGCGGGGCCGGCCCGTCGTCGAGAAGCAGGCACTCGCGGCCTGGCGCGACGACGACTTCGCCACGGAGGCGCGGGACCGCCGCAGCGCCACCTTCGTCGCCCACGTGCGCCACTCCTCCGGGAGCGGAGTCACGGCGGCGAACACCCACCCCTTCGAGCAGGCGGGCCGACTCTTCGCCCACAACGGCGTGGTCGGTGCGCTGTACCGGCTCGAGGAGCATCTCGGCCCCGACCTCGGACTCGTCTCCGGGGACACCGACTCCGAGCGTGTCTTCGCGCTCATCACCCGCGAGACGGCCGCCGCCGGGGGCGATGTCTCCCAAGGGATCCGCGTCGCGCTGAAGTGGGTCAGTGACAACCTGCCCGTCTACGCCGTCAACCTCGTCCTGACGACCGCCACCGACCTCTGGGCCCTGCGCTACCCCGGCACCCACGAGCTCTGGATCCTCGAGCGGGCCGGGGGCTCCGGTGCTCTCGACCACCGGAGTCGGCAGGGGACCCGCGTCGTCAGCCACGAGCTGGCGGATGCGCCGAGCGTCGTGGTGGCCAGCGAACGCCTCGACGGCAGCGACGGGTGGCGCCTGCTCGGTCCCGGCGTGCTCGTCCATGTCGGTCAGGGCCTCGGGGTCTCCGAGCACGCGATCCTCACCGACCCGCCACGGAACCAGCTCACGCTGTCCGACCTCGGGGCCGCCGCGTCGTCGCAGCAGCCGACCGGACGCTGACGAGCCAGGTCTCGGGTTTGGCGAGCCACGAGGAATACGTATGCCGCCCAGCCGAGTCGGCTGAGCGGCATACGTCCGCGTCGGGGAGCGTCAGCGCTGGTTGGTGAAGTTCAGCGCCACGTCGAGGTCGGCCGCGCGAAGCATGCGCTGGACCTCCTGGAGGTCGTCGCGGGACTTGCTGCTCACGCGCAGCTCGTCGCCCTGGATCTGGCTCTTGACGCCCTTGGGGCCCTCGTCGCGGATCAGCTTGTTGATCTTCTTCGCGTTCTCCTGGGAGATGCCCTCCTTGAGGGGCGCGTCGAGGTGGTACTCCTTGCCGGAGATGCGAGGGCCCGCCTCGGGCACGTCGAGGTGCTTGAGGCTGACCTTGCGCTTGACGAGGTGGGTCTGGACGACGTCGAGGACGGCGTTGCAGCGCTCCTCGGTGCTCGCCTTCATCTTGATGACTTCACCGGCGAGGTCGACGGACGCGCCGACGTTCTTGAAGTCGTAGCGCGTCGCGATCTCCTT
>JBBRGO010000293.1:0-3800 GCA_038224055.1 Actinomycetales bacterium | reverse complement strand
CCTCATCACCCTCTTCGAGGAGCTGCGGGACAGCTCGCAGCTCATCGTCATCACCCACCAGAAGAAGACGATGGAGATCGCCGACGCGCTCTACGGCGTGAGCATGCGCGGCGACGGCGTGACGACGGTCGTGTCGCAGCGTCTGCGCGACGTGGCCGACCGCCCCGCCTGAGGTATGCCGCTCTGGTCGGTCGGCGGATGAGCCCGCCTCTGGTGCTCTCCTGGCGACTGACCCCTCCGTCGCGCTGGCGTTGCGCAAACGTCACATTCGGGTATTTGCGTCACATGCTTGACATGAGTCACCCTGAGGGCATGGCATTCCTCATCGTCTCGATGATGATCGCAACCGGTCTCGGTGTGGCGATCGTCGGTCTCGTTGCGGTGCCAGCACATCGGAACGGTCGAGATGTGCTCACCGCGAGGGGGGAAGGTGTCGCCCTGACTGCACGTCAGCGGGCCGGCGCCCTGGGTCGCAGCACCACACCGCAGACGCCCTGACGGCGTACGCAGGCGCACCCACCTACCCATCCCACGACCACCGGGCCACCCGCCCGGTGGTCGTGCTGTCCCCATTTGGCCTGATCCCCGCTCCGGGTCCCGGTATGCCGCTCGCCCGCCCGGACGCCTGCGGCCCCTGACCGTGGCCGTGGTTGGATGGCCGCGTGGAGACCCTCTGGATTTACGTGATCATCGCCGTCGTCATCCTCGCCGGGGCCATCGGTTTCGGCGCGAGCCTGCTGCGGGGGAGGGGCGGTGACTCCCTCGAAACCCTGGAGCGCGAGGCGCCGGACTCGGGCCGGCAGGCTCCTGCGGTCCTCACGGACGACGAACGAGACGGCGCGCCGCCCACCTTCGGCGACGAGGTGCTCGCCCCGTCCGAGTCGGAGGAGACCCTCGAGGTCCCCGCCGAGGCAGAGACCCCCGTCTACGACCGCCCGGAGTCGGCGCGAGGACGGCTCCAGCGGCTGCGCGCCCGCCTGGCCCGCTCCAACTCGGCGCTCGGCAAGGGTCTGCTCGCCCTGCTCTCCCGTGGCGGCCTCGACGAGGAGGCCTGGGAGGAGGTCGAGGACACGCTCATCGGCTCCGATCTCGGCGTCGAGGCGAGCACCGAGCTGGTCGAGTCGCTGCGGCAGCGCGTCCAGGTCGACGGGACGACCGACGAGGCGACGGTGCGTGGTTGGCTCCGCGAGGACCTGCTCGCGCTCGTCCAGCCCGACATGGACCGTCGCATCGCCTCGAGCCGGGTGGGGGACCGACCGGCCGTGATCCTCGTCGTCGGGGTCAACGGCACCGGCAAGACCACGACGGTGGGCAAGCTGGCGCGGGTGCTCGTCGCGGAGGACCGCGAGGTGCTGCTCGGCGCCGCCGACACCTTCCGCGCCGCGGCGGCGGACCAGCTCGAGACGTGGGGTGCCCGCGTCGGCGTGGCGACCGTGCGTTCGGACAAGGACGGCGCCGACCCGGCCGCCGTCGCCTTCGACGCGGTCAAGGCCGGCATCGAGGGAGAGGTCGACGTCGTCATCATCGACACCGCCGGCCGGCTGCACAACAAGGTCGGTCTGATGGACGAGCTCGGCAAGGTCAAGCGCGTCATCGAGAAGCAGAGCCCGATCGACGAGGTCCTGCTCGTCCTCGACGCGACGACCGGTCAGAACGGTCTCCAGCAGGCCAAGGTCTTCTCCGAGGCGGTCCAGGTGACCGGGATCGTCCTCACCAAGCTCGATGGCACCGCCAAGGGCGGGATCGTCGTCGCGGTCCAGCGCCAGCTCGGCGTCCCGGTCAAGCTCGTCGGCCTCGGCGAGGGACCCGACGACCTGGCGCCGTTCGACGCCGAAGCGTTCGTCGACGCCATCGTCGACTGACCTCGGTCTGGGCAGGCCCGCGTCGCTGAGACCGGGCTCTCACGATGTGGGACGCGCGACCAGTGGAAACGTGATCCTTACGGTTCACCGGATGGGCTAACACGGTTGTAACACAAGCCGAGATCCCCCGAAACGCGCGGACTCCATTCTTGCCACCATGACAACAGCACTGGTGCCCTTCGCGGCAGACGCACCGGAGATCAACGAGGCGGCGACGGCATTCATGCTCGTCGCGTCGGCGATGGTCCTCCTGATGACCCCGGGCCTCGCGCTCTTCTACGGCGGCATGACTCGAGTCAAGTCGGTCCTCAACATGATGATGATGTCCTTCGGCGCCCTCGCGGTCGTCGGCGTCATCTACGTGCTCTGGGGATACTCCATGGCGTTCGGCAACGTGCAGGACGGCACGTCCGACATCGCCGGCATCTTCGCCAACCCCTTCCACCTGTTCGGTCTCTCCGACCTGGTCGGCGCCGACGGACCCCGCCTCATCGACGTCTTCGGTGCGAACGTCTACATCCCCGAGATCCTCTTCGCCGGCTTCCAGCTCACCTTCGCCGTCATCACCGTCGCCCTCATCAGCGGCGCCGTGGCCGACCGCGTGAAGTTCAGCACCTGGCTCGTCTTCTCGGCGATCTGGGCCACCATCGTCTACTTCCCGATCTCGCACATGGTGTGGGGTGGTGGCCTCCTCTCCGGCAGCGAGAACGGCCTCTCCGCCAAGATCTTCGGCACGACGGACGGCGCAGCCACCGTCGCCCCGATCGACTTCGCCGGTGGCACGGTCGTGCACATCAACGCCGGTATCGCCGGTCTCGTGCTCGCCCTGATCATCGGCAAGCGCCTCGGCTTCGGCAAGGTCCCGATGCGACCGCACAACGTGCCGCTCGTGATGATCGGCGCCGGTCTGCTGTGGTTCGGCTGGTTCGGCTTCAACGCCGGCTCCGAGCTCGCCGCCGACGGACTGGCCTCCCTCGTGTGGATGAACACGACCGTCGCCACCTGTGCAGCCGCCCTCGGCTGGCTCGTCGTGGAGAAGATGCGTGACGGCCACGCCACCTCGGTCGGTGCCGCCTCGGGCATCGTCGCCGGTCTCGTCGCCATCACCCCCGCCTGTGGGAGCCTCTCGCCGGTCGGCTCGATCATCCTCGGCGCGGTCGCCGGCGTCCTGTCCGCCCTCGCGGTCGGCCTCAAGTACCGTTTCGGCTACGACGACTCGCTCGACGTCGTCGGTGTGCACCTCGTCAGCGGCCTCTGGGGCACCATCGGCGCCGGCCTGCTCGCGACCTCCGGTGGCCTGTTCTACGGCGACGGCTTCCAGCAGACGGTGCTCCAGATCATCATCGCGCTCGCCTCGCTCGTCATCTCCGGTGTCCTCACCGCCCTGATCGCCCTCGGGCTCAAGGCCACCATGGGCTGGAGGGTCACGGACGATGAGGAGTCGGACGGCATCGACCAGGCCGAGCACGCCGAGTCGGGCTACGACCTGGGGGGCTTCGCCGGCACCGTCGGTCGCAGCGGCAACGTCCCCCGTTCCACCACCACGACTGGCACCACCACGACTGGTACCACCACGACTGAGAAGGCCGAAGGAGCCAACGCATGAAGCTCATCACCGCCATCATCAAGCCCCACCAGCTCGACGAGGTGAAGGAGGCTCTCGAGGCCTTCGGGGTGGCCGGCATGACGATCAGCGAGGCCAGCGGCTACGGCCGGCAGCGGGGACACAGCGAGGTCTACCGGGGAGCCGAGTACACGGTCGACTTCGTGCCGAAGGTCCGCCTCGAGGTCCTCGTGGACGACGTCGACTCCAAGGACGTGCTTGAGGTCATCCTCAAGGCCGCCCAGACGGGCCGGATCGGCGACGGCAAGATCTGGTCCGTCCCGGTCGACGAGGTGGTCCGCGTCCGCACCGGCGAACGCGGCGCCGACGCCCTG
>JBBRGO010000292.1:0-3862 GCA_038224055.1 Actinomycetales bacterium | reverse complement strand
GCTCCCACCGTCGGCGGGACCGTGTCGACCGTGGTGCCCAGCCCGGCGATGGCCGCACGGAGGTTGGGCAGCGGGCCGATGTTGCCGCCCAACCCGGCGGTCTGCGGTGTCCCGGTGGTCCGCAGACGCGTGCGGACGTCCTGCGGCGTGAGCACGAAGCCACGCGCCTTGGCGATGCTCGACAGCGACGCCGCAGCGCTGGCGACGATCGGCGAGGCACTGGACGTGCCGCCGAAGTCTCGGGTGTACCAGGAGTTGAAGCCGCCGTCGTACAGGTCGCCGTAGCCCGTCGTGGTGACGCACTCGCCCCAGCCCTGGACGTCGACCCGGCGACCATAGTTGGAGAAGTTCATCCGCGAGCGCGCCCCCGGGCTGTTCGACGCGGTGCACCCCGGTGCGCCGCCGGCCCCGACGATGATCGCACCGGAGTCCGCCTTCCCCTGCGGGAAGGCCGCGCCGTAGATCGACGAGTCGAGGTTCTGCCAGCCGTTCCCGGCCGCCTCGACGACGATGATGCCGCGCGAGGTGGCGTTGCGGATCGCGTCGTAGACGGAAGGGATCCACTCCAAGGCGACACAACCGACCTGGTCGGTGCCGCAGGCCCCGCCGGGGCCGGTGGTCTGCTGCTCGATGAGCATGACGTCTCCGGCGCGGAGCACCTCGGTTGCGACGGCGACCGCGCTCGCGGGGGTGTACCCGAGGGTGCTCGACGCGTTGGTGACCTGCATGGTGGCATCGGGCACGAGACCCGTGACACCGATCGCATTGGCGTCACCCACGATCTCGCCGACGACCGCCGTGCCGTGGTCACGGGAGTGTTGGCCGGACTTGGCCGCGAAGGGGTCGAACGGCGTGCCGTTCGCGTAGAACGACGTGCGCAGCTTGGTCAGGTCCTCGTGGGTTCCGTTCCACGAGTACTCGATGTCGTGAACGCGGACGTTGGCCCCCGTGCCGCCCGTCACCGTCCACGCATAGTTGGCATCGATGCCGGAGAGGGTGGCCGGTGAGTGGTAGCCCTGGCGGGCGCGGTAGTCCGGCGCCGCCGGGGGGCTCGAGGGCTGCGGCGCGGCATAGGCGATCTCGACGACGTCGAGAGCGTTGAGTGCGTCGATGACCGCCACGACGTCGGTCCCGGGGCTCAGCGTGATGCGGTGCCACAGGTTGAGGTCGGCCTGCGCGATGGGGGCGGCCGCCGATCCGCGGGCGACGGCTGCGTCGAGCTGGGCCTCCCCGGTCGTCATGAGTCGCGTGATGGAGCCAGCATGTGTCGAGACGATGTCGCGGACCTTCGCGATGTCTGACGCATCGGCCGTCGGTCCCTGGGACGCGAGCCCCCGGGGCAGCCGCGATGTCGAGACGGCCGTGAGGGTGCCACCCCGCAGCCTCAACCCCGAGCCCTCACGGAACTTGACCTCGATGTCGGTCCGGGAGCTGCCGGGACCGACCGTGCTGTGCGCGGGCTTGGCGGCGCTCGTGGGACCGGGTGGCGGGGGCGCGGGATCGCGCTGGGAAGGGGCGACCGAGGCGGCGGCGCGCGAATGCGACGGCACCGAGGCCTGCGACGGGGTGCTGCCCGTGGCCATGAGGCCCGCGAGCGTGGCGATGGCGAACCCGACGCGAACCGACCGTCGATGGAGTGGACTGCGGACCCCGGACGTAGACATGAACCCTCCCCTGTGAGACGACCCCTGTCAGAGAAGTATCCTCACGACGGTCATCACTGTCCGGGGAATGAGTTCCGGATTTCCTTGTGTCGGAATGACTCTCGGAACGAACGATATCTAGCCGTGATCAGACAAATGGTGATTGGTTCGGTCAGGTGTGCACCGGTCCGGGCAGCCGTTCTCGGGGGCCGACGCCCTGGTGGCCGACGAGACACGTCACCAGGTCTGGCCGTCGCGGACCCGGACCGGGGTGATGGCGGAGGGCGTGGGATTCGAACCCACGATGGGCTGTGAACCCATAGCGGTTTTCAAGACCGCCGCACTCGGCCACTATGCGAGCCCTCCTGGTGCGTCGCCGATTCTAGCCACGGTCGCACGACCGCGCACGGGCGGCGATCGATCTCGGCAGGTGACCGCAGCTCAGATGTACAGCGCGGGGTCGAGCCACTGGTTGCTCGCGTCCCGCTTCGGGAAGCGCACGATCGCAGGGATACCCGTCGCGACCCCGCCGTCCGGGATGTCCTTGACGACAACGGAGTTGGCGCCGACCTGGACGTCGTCGCCGATCCGCACCGGACCGAGGATGCGGGCGCCCGCACCGACCGTCACCCGGTTGCCGACGGTCGGGTGCCGCTTGACCCGCGCGAGCGAACGCCCGCCGAGCGTGACCCCGTGGTAGAGCATGACGTCGTCGCCGACCTCGGCGGTCTCGCCGATGACGACCCCCATGCCGTGGTCGATGAAGAAGCGCCGCCCGAGGGTCGCCCCCGGGTGGATCTCGACGCCGGTCGCGAAGCGGGTCACCTGGGCGAGCAGCCGCGCGGGCAGCCGCCCCCGTCGGTGGGCCCACAACGCGTGCGCGCCGCGATGCGCCCACACGGCGTGGATGCCGGGCGAGGTGATCAGCATCTCGAGCCGGGACGACGCTGCCGGGTCGCGCTCCATCGCCGCGTCGAGGTCCTCGCGCGCCCGGTCGGCCAGCTTGCGCACGCGAGCCAGCGGTCCGGCATACGCCGAGTCGTCTTCGGTATGCCGCTGGGCCGGCTCGCGCACGTCGCCCTCCTTCGACTGCTGCCCGGTGACGAGCGCCAGCACCGGGGGGACGGGGTCTGACGGGTCGATCTTCGCCGCGGTGCTCATGGGCTGTCCTGTCCTGTCCGCCGACGTCAGTCGACGAGACCCTCGAAGAGGATCGTCGAGAGGTAGCGCTCACCGAAGGACGGGATGATCACGACGATCGTCTTGCCGGCGTTCTCGGGGCGCTGGGCGACCTGCACGGCCGCCGCGACGGCCGCGCCGGACGACAGTCCGACGAGCAGTCCCTCCTCAGTGGCGCAGCGTCGAGCCCACGCGACGGAGGTCTCGGCGTTCACGTCGATGACCTCGTCGTAGATCTCCGTGTCGAGGATCTCGGGGACGAAGTTGGCGCCGATGCCCTGGATCTTGTGCGGCCCGGCCTGTCCACCGTTGAGGATCGGGGACTCCTCGGGCTCGACGGCGATGATCGTGATGGCCGGGTTCTTCTCCTTGAGCGCCTGCCCGACGCCGGTGATCGTGCCACCGGTGCCGATGCCGGCCACGACGATGTCGACCTTGCCGTCGGTGTCCTTCCAGATCTCCTCCGCGGTGGTCCTGCGGTGGATCGCCGGGTTGGCCTCGTTGGCGAACTGGCGGGCGAGCACCCCGCCACGCTCGGCGACGATCTCGTCGGCCTTGGCCACGGCGCCCTTCATCCCGGTGGACGGGTCGGTGAGGACGAGCTCGGCACCGAAGGCGCGCAGCAGCGCCCGACGCTCCTTGCTCATCGACTCGGGCATCGTGAGGACGACCTTGTAGCCGCGGGCGGCCCCGACCATGGCGAGCGCGATCCCCGTGTTGCCGGAGGTGGCCTCGACGATGGTGCCGCCCGGCTCGAGCTGGCCGCTCGCCTCGGCGGCGTCGACGATCGCGACGCCGATCCTGTCCTTGACCGAGCTGGCCGGGTTGTAGAACTCCAGCTTCGCCGCGACGGTCGCGCCGGCCCCGTCCGTGACCTTGTTGAGACGGACGAGCGGCGTGTTGCCGACCAGCTTGGTGACGTCGTCGTAGATCGGCATTGCGGTGGGCCCCCTTGGGCGGACGATGAACGGAAAGGACGGATGGGACAGGCGCTGCGGTCGACCGCTGTGGTTGACGCGATCGTCCCCGACAACGGCAGG
>JBBRGO010000291.1:0-3869 GCA_038224055.1 Actinomycetales bacterium | reverse complement strand
CGCAGCGGCGCCATCGTGTCGTTCGTGATCCGGCCCGACCAGACCAGAGACCACAGCGCGTCGTGGACCAGGCCGTCGTCGAGCCCGACGACGTCGGTGAGCGACCGGAAGAAGTAGGCGCCGCCCCCGGCGAGGGCGTCGACGACGGCCTGCTCGGGGTCGGTGAGGGCGACATCCTCGGGCGGGCTCAGCGTGAGCGCGGCCGTGTCGGCGAGGTGCAGGCTGACCCACCCGTCGTCGCCGGGCAGCGACCCGTGCCCGCGCCACACGACCTCGCCCGAGCTCATCACCTCGTCGAGCAGGCCCGGCCGGTAGCCGGACACCCGGGCCGGCAGCACGAGCGTCTCGAGTGCGCTCGCCGGCACGACCGCACCGGTCAGCTGCTCGACCGCACGGAGCAGTCCCTCGCGTCCGCGCTGGCCGCCGCCGACCCCCTGCCACTGCGGGAGGAAGCGCGCGAGGTCCGACCGGCCCACCGGCTCGACCTCGTGGCGCAGGGCGGCGAGGGAGCGGCGGCGCAGCAGTCGGAGCACCTCGGCGTCGCAGAACTCCGGGCCGTGCCCGCCGCCGTTCTCGGTGGGCAGCAGCTCGCCCTCGACGACGCGCCCGCCCGAGACGAGGCGGCGCAGGGCGTCATGGGCCACGGCCGGGCCGATCCCCCACCACGTCGCGACGGTGTGGATGGTGAAGGGGGCGTGGGTGCGGGCATAGCGGGCGACGAGGTCGGCGAGCGGGTCGGGCGCGGACTCGAGGAACGCCTGCGGCACCCCGACGGGCAGGGACGTGCCGAGCGCGTCGCGCAGCCGGGCCGCGTCCTCGATCGCCGCCCACCGGTCCTGCCCCGCGACCCGCACGGGGATGACCCGCCGGGCGTCCGTCAGGGCGGCGAGCGCCGCCTCGACCGCGTCCGGGGCGAATCCGTCTGTGGCGCGCGCCACGACGTCCGCCGTCGACAACGGGCCGAGGACCCGGAGGAGGTCGGCGACGTCGTCGGCGTCGCGCGCGCCGCGCTCGGGGGTCAGCCGCTGGAGCTCGGCCTCGGTGCGGGCGACCGCCTCGGGGTCGAGCAGGTCACGCAGCGCGAGCGCCTCCCCCTGTCCGAGCAGCTCCGCGAGGAGGCTCGGGTCGAGGGCGAGGGCGGCGGCCCGCCGCTCCGCCAGCGGCGAGTCACCCTCGTAGAGGTACTGGGCGACGTAGCCGAAGACGAGGGACTTCGCGAAGGGCGACGGCTGGCTCGACTCGATGTCGACGACCGTCACGGCACGCGCCCGGATGTCGGTCATCAGCTCGACGAGACCCGGCACGTCGAAGACGTCCTGGACGCACTCGCGCACGGCCTCGAGCACGATGGGGAAGGAGGGGTACTGGCTCGCCACCTCGAGCAGCTGGGCCGCGCGCTGCCGCTGCTGCCACAGCGGTTGACGCTTGTCGGGTCGACGGCGCGGCAGCAGCAGGGCCCGGGCCGCGCACTCCCGGAACCGAGCCGCGAAGAGGGCCGAGCCGCCGATCTCGGTGGTGACGAGCTCGGTGATCTCGTCGGGCTCCAGGGTGACCAGCTCGACGAGCTGCTGACCGATCGCGCCGCCACCACCGCCCCCGGTGCCCGTGCCGTCGCCGTCGTCGAACTCGAGGTCGGGCAGGCGGAAGACGATCCCGTCGTCGCCGTGCATCGCCTGCACGTCGACCCCGAACCGCTCACGCATCCGGGCCGCGACGCAGAGGGCCCAGGGCGCGTGGACCTGACCGCCGAACGGCGAGAGCACCGCGACCCGCCAGTCACCGATCTCGTCGCGGAAGCGCTCGATGACGATGGTCCGGTCGTCGGGCACGTGGGTGGTGGCCTGCCGCTGCTCCTCGAGGTAGCCGATGAGGTTGTCGGCCGCCCACTCGTCGAGCCCCGCGGCGCGCACCCGCTCCCGAGCCCGCTCCGGCCCGAGCCCGACGACCTCGCGGACGAACCCACCCAGCGCCCGACCCAGCTCGGCGGGCCGGCCCTGCTGGTCGCCCTTCCAGAACGGCAGCTTGCCCGCCTGTCCCGGCGCCGGGGTGACGAGCACACGGTCGTGGGTGATGTCCTCGATCCGCCACGTCGACGTGCCGAGGGTGAAGACGTCACCGACGCGTGACTCGTAGACCATCTCCTCGTCGAGCTCACCGACCCGGCGACCGGGGCCCTCCCCCGAGGCGAGGAAGACGGCATACAGCCCCCGGTCGGGGATCGTCCCACCGCTCGTCACCGCGAGCCGTTGCGCCCCGCGCCGCCCCGTCAGGGTGTCGGTGACGCGGTCCCAGACGATGCGCGGACGCAGCTCGGCGAACTCGTCGCTCGGGTAGCGACCGGCCAGCATGTCGAGCGTCGCCTCGAGCACGGAGTGGGGCAGCCCGGCGAAGCTCGCCGAGCGCCGGGCCAGCGCCTCGACGTCGGCGACCGTCCAGTCGTCCATCGCGCACATCGCCACGTTGTGCTGGGCGAGGACGTCGACGGGGTTGGCGGGGATCCGCAGCGACTCGATCGCGCCGGCCCGCATCCGCTCGACGACGACGGCGGTCTGGACGAGGTCGCCCCGGAACTTCGGGAACATCACGCCCTCGCTGACGGCGCCCACCTGGTGGCCCGCGCGGCCGACCCGCTGGAGGCCGCTCGCGACGCTCGGCGGGCTCTCCACCTGGATGACGAGGTCGACGGCCCCCATGTCGATCCCGAGCTCGAGGCTGCTCGTCGCGACGACCGCCGGCAGCCGGCCCGCCTTGAGGTCCTCCTCGATCGAGGCGCGGTGCTCCTTGCTGACCGAGCCGTGGTGGGCGCGGGCGAGCACCGCGGGCGCCCCCCGGGAGGCGCCCGCCTGGGCCATCATCTCGGCGGGGGTGCGCGCCCCGACGGCGGTATGCCGCTGGGCTCGTGAGCCGCCGATGGCCACCGGGTCCTGCTGGCCGCCGGACCCGTCGAGGTCGTCGAGCTCGGCCTGCTTCTGCTCGGCCGCCAGCTCGGCCAGGGCGAGCCGGTCCTCCCAGATCTCGTTGAGCCGACTGGTGAGGCGCTCGGCGAGCCGGCGCGAGTTGGAGAACACGATCGTCGAGCGGTGCCCGGCGATGAGGTCGACGACGCGCTCCTCGACATGCGGCCAGATGCTCGCCTGCGGGGCGGCGCCGGCCGCGGGACCGGAGAGGTCGGGGACACCGGGCGAGATCTCGGCCGGAGCCCCGGACAGCTCACCCATGTCGGGGACGGGGACGACGACCTCGAGGTCCCACTGCTTCGTCGAGACGGGCTGGACGATCTCGACGGGTCGACCCCCGGCGAGGAACCGGGCCACCTCCTCCACCGGCCGCACCGTCGCCGACAGCCCGACGCGCTGGGCGGGCTTCGGCAGCAGGGCGTCGAGCCGCTCGAGGCTGAGGGCCAGGTGGGCACCGCGCTTCGTGCCGGCGACCGCGTGAACCTCGTCGATGATGACGGTCTCGACGCCCTTGAGCGCCTCCCGCACCGAGGAGGTGAGCATGAGGAAGAGCGACTCGGGCGTGGTGATGAGGATGTCGCTCGGGGTGCGGGCGAAGGCCCGGCGCTCGTTGGCGGGGGTGTCGCCCGACCGGACGCTGACGGCGATGTCGGGCTGCGGCTGGCCGAGCCGGGTCGCGGCGTGGCCGATGCCGACGAGTGGCGCGCGGAGGTTGCGCTCGACGTCGACGGCGAGCGCCTTCATCGGTGAGATGTAGAGGACGCGGCAGCGGGCGAGCCGCTCCTCAGGCACCGGCTGGCTCGCCATCCGGTCGATCGCCCAGAGGAAGGCCGAGAGGGTCTTGCCCGACCCGGTCGGGGCGACGACGACGCAGTGGTGCCCGGAGCTGATCGCGTCCCACGCCCCGGCCTG
>JBBRGO010000290.1:0-3880 GCA_038224055.1 Actinomycetales bacterium | reverse complement strand
CGATCACCCCCACGGCCGACGTCACGGGTCGGTCCCGTGGCTCGGAGCAGGGACCGGCGGCGACGTCAGCCCCGGGGTCGGGCCCGGACGAAGAGGCTGACGCCGGGCAGCCGGTGCACCGGTAGGTGCCGCTCCGCGGCGATGACGAGACCGAGGGCGGCGTTGACGAGCCTCGGGGTCTCGCCGAGGTCCGAGCCTGACCGGAAGTGTCGGCGCACCTGGACGACGGGGCGCAGCAGCACGTTCCACGACCGCACGTCCTCGATCTCGAAGCCGCCGCGGCCCAGCACGTCGACCAGCCCCTCCCGGGTGTAGCGACGCACGTGGTCGACGGCGACGTCGTGGTCCGACCACAGTCGGGGGTCCGCGGGGACGGCGACGAGGTAGGTGCCCGTGGGGCGCAGGACGCGGCGCACCTGCTCGACCGCGGCGAGGTCGTCCGCGATGTGCTCGAGGACGTCGAAGGCGACGACGAGGTCGAGCGAGTCGTCAGCGAGCGGCAGTCTCGTCGCGTCGGCCCGCACCGTGGCGAGCCCCCGGCCGCGGGCGACCTCGGCGCCCTCCGCGCCGTACTCGAGGGCCGTCGCGTCCCAGCCGTGCGAGCGCAGGACGCGGGTGTTGCCGCCGCCGGCAGCGCCGACGTCGAGTGCGGTGCCGGGTGTCAGCCCGGCGATGGAGGTCGCCAACAGGTGCCGGCGCTCGCGGTACCACCAGTTGGTGTCCTCGAGCTCGGCCAGCTTACGAACCTCGGCGCCCTCCATGGGTCGTCATCATGCCAGTACGCCCGGCCCGCTCCGCGCAGGCTGGGCGCGGGCTCGGCGCCGGGTCGGTGCGGGGTGGGGCGGGGGCGTGCCCCTCAGCGCACCTGGCCGTCGCCCTCGACGATCCACTTGGTCGTCGTGAGCTCCGGGAGGGCCATCGGACCGCGGGCGTGCAGCTTCTGGGTGGAGATGCCGATCTCCGCACCGAAGCCGAACTCGGCGCCGTCGGTGAACCGGGTGCTCGCGTTGACCATGACGGCGGCGGCGTCGACCTCGGCGGTGAAGCGGCGGGCCGCCGCGCGGTCCTCGGTGACGATGGCCTCCGTGTGGCCGGTCCCGAAACGGCGGATCCGCTCCATCGCGTCGTCGAGGTCGGCGACGACGGCGACGCTCATCTCGAGGCCGTGCCACTCCGTGCCGAAGTCCGCTTCGCTCGCGAGGTCGTATGCCGCTCCCGCTGCCTCCGCGTGCGGCCGCACCTCCGGCCCGACGTGCAGCCGCACGCCCGCCGCGGCGAGGTCGGTGAGGGTCTTCGGCAGGAAGTCGGCGGCGACGTCACGGTGCACGAGGAGCGACTCCGCGGCGTTGCAGACGCTGGGGCGGTGGGTCTTCGCGTTGAGGGTGATGGCGCGGGCCCGGTCGAGGTCGGCGGCGCGGTCGACGTAGACGTGACACACGCCGATGCCCGTCTCGATGACGGGCACGGTCGACTCGCGCACGACGGTCTGGATGAGGTCGGCGCCTCCCCGGGGGATGACGAGGTCGACGAGTCCCCTCGCGGTCATCAGCGCGCGGGCCGCGTCACGGCCCCCCTCCTCGAGGAGGGTCACGGCGTCGACGGGCAGGCCCTGGTCGGCGAGCGACCCGCGCATCGCCTCGACGAGCGCATGGTTGCTGCTGCCGGCCGCCGAGCCCCCGCGCAGGATGACGGCGTTGCCGGACTTGAGGCAGAGGCCGGCGGCGTCGACGGTGACGTTGGGGCGCGCCTCGTAGATCATCCCGATCACCCCCATCGGGACCCGCACCTGGCGGATCTGCAGGCCGTTGGCCAGGGTCGACCCCCGGACGACCTCCCCGACGGGGTCGGGCAGGGCCGCGACGTCACGCAGGGCCTGCGCCACCGCGGCGACACGGTCTGCGTCGAGTCGCAGCCGGTCCTGGAGGCTTTCGGACATGCCCGAGTCCCGGCCGCGCTCGAGGTCCTCGTCGTTGGCGGCGAGCACCTGCGCAGTGGCCTCCTCGACGGCGTCGGCGAGCCGCAGCAGGGCGGTGTCCTTCTCGGCGCGCGACATGAGTGCGAGCCGCCTCGAGGCGACTCCCGCCTTCTCGGCGAGGTCTCGGACGTGCGCGACGACGGCGGGGGCCACGGCTTCTGACATGGTCCCAGCGTAGGTGCCCGCCTCGCGGACCGGTCCCCTGCGCTCGCTCCCTGGAACTAGAGTCGGGCCTGTGTCACCCCGATCGGCGATCAGCTCCGCGCGACGCCTCGTCGTCAAGGTCGGCTCGAGCTCACTCACCGGGCCGGACGGCGGCCTCGACCGAGGCAGGCTCGTCGCGCTCGCCAACGCCCTTTCCCGCAAGCACGGTGACGGGACGCAGATCGTGCTCGTCAGCTCCGGCGCCATCGCGGCCGGCATCCACCCCCTCGGGCTCGCGTCCCGGCCCAGAGACCTCGCGACGCAGCAGGCCGCGGCGTCGGTCGGCCAGGGGGCGCTGCTCGCCTCCTACTCCCTCGCCTTCGCGCCGCACGAGATCACCGTCGGCCAGGTGCTGCTCACCGCCGAGGACGTGACGCGGCGGTCTCACTACGCGAACGCGCGCCGCACCCTCGAGCGGCTCCTCGACCTCGGTGTGCTGCCCATCGTCAACGAGAACGACACCGTTGCGACGAGCGAGATCCGCTTCGGGGACAACGACCGGCTCGCGGCCCTCGTCGCCCACCTCGTCGACGCCGACGCCCTCGTCCTGCTCTCCGACGTCGACGCGCTCTACGACGGGCCGCCGAGCCGAGCCGGGAGCGTGCGCATCCCGCTCGTCGCCGGTCCGCAGGACCTGCACGGCGTCGAGATCGGGGGGACCGGTTCGAAGGTCGGCACGGGCGGGATGGTGACGAAGGTCGAGGCGGCCCGCATCGCGACCGCGGCCGGCGTCGTCACGGCGCTCACCTCGGCCGACCGGGTGTCCGCGGTGCTGGCGGGCGAGGACGTCGGCACGCTCTTCCTGCCCATCGGGGTGCGCGGACGCTCACGCCGCCTGTGGCTCGAGCACGCGACGACCGCGCGCGGCCGGCTGGTCATCGACGACGGCGCCGTCGATGCCCTCGTGCGCCGCAAGAAGTCGCTGCTCCCCGCCGGCATCACGGCGGTCGAGGGAAGCTTCCACGACGGTGACCCGGTCGACGTGTGCGCCCCCGACCGGCGGGTCGTGGCGCGGGGCCTGGTCAACTACGACTCGGCCGAGCTGCCCGGCCTGCTCGGGCGCTCGACCCGCGAGCTCGCGGCCGAGCTCGGGCCGGAGTACGAGCGGGAGGTCATCCACCGCGACGACCTCGTCGTCCTCTGAGGGCCCGACCCACGACGGCGTATGCCGCTCAGCACGGTGGGAGGCCACGGTCACCGGTGGGGGGCCGGGCCCCCCCCGGCAGTCGCCTGCGACGTCAGCGCGTCAGCGCGTCAGTGCGAGACGGCCTTCTCCGAGCCGTGCCCGGTGAGCGAGCGGACCTCCATCTCGGCGTACTTCGCCTTGTTGAACTCCTTGCTCGTCACCGTCCCGATGTAGCCGAGGATGAAGCCGAGCGGGATCGAGATGATGCCCGGGTTGTCGAGCGGGAACCAGTGGAAGTCCACGCCCTGGAGCATCGACGGGCTCTTGCCCGTGACCGCGTCGACCGGCTTGCCCGAGACGACGGGCGAGAACGCGATGAGGGTGATCGCGCTGACGAGACCGCCGTAGATGCTCCACAGGGCGCCCCTGGTGTTGAAACGCTTCCAGAAGAGCGAGTAGAGGATCGTCGGCAGGTTCGCGCTCGCCGCGACGGCGAACGCGAGGGCCACGAGGAAGGCGATGTTCTGCCCCAGCGCGAAGATGCCACCGACGATGGCGATGCCACCGAGCACGAG
>JBBRGO010000289.1:0-3892 GCA_038224055.1 Actinomycetales bacterium | reverse complement strand
CGGTGATGAGGAGGAAGTGCCATGGGCAGATCAGTGGAGCGGGTCCAGCGGGTCGACGCCGCCCTGCACTCGCAGTTCGTCGAGCTCTGGATCATCCACCGGGTCGAGGGCGGGACGACCCCCGAGGCGGCCCAGCGGTTGGCCCTCGACGGCACGCTGCGCGCCGCGCTGGAGCGCCCCGACATCGAGGCGTTCATCGCGTTCGTCGACGAGGCCCCCGCGGGCTACGTCGTGCTCGCGGACTCGACCCGCAGCCTGCTCATCACCGCCCCCTGCGTGTCCATCGACATGCTCTTCGTGCACCCCGACTTCCGTCGGCAGGGCGTCGGCAAGGTGCTGCTGACGGCCGCCTCCCGGTATGCCGACCGGCAGGGCGCCGAGCACCTCGCCAGCACGGTGCCGGCCCAGGACCGAGAGGCCAACCGGTTCTTCGCCCGCCTCGGGTTCGCCTCCGAGACGGTCCGCCGGGTCACCGCGGTGGCGACGCTCCAGCGGCGGCTGTCGGGCGAGCCGCGCGGCCAGCGCTACTCCTTCGACCAGGTCCTCCAGCGCCGCCGTGACGTCCGGGCCCGCGCCGCGGCCCAGCCGCCGCAGATCGCCGGCTGACCAGAGACCGCAGGGCGGACCGGCTGACCGGGCCGGCCGCCTGCGTCAGGCGCCCGGCGCGCTGTCGCGCAGCAGGCAGGTGATCCGTGACGTGCAGACCCGCTTGCCGTCCTCGTCCGTGACGACGACGTCGTAGCTGACGAGGGTGCGGCCCGCGCTCAGCAGCGTCGCCGTCCCGGTGACGAGGCCTGCTCGGGCCGCTCGGTGGTGCGTCGCGTTGATGTCGAGGCCAACGGCGATGCGCCCCGGTCCGGCGTTGAGCGCCGCACCGATCGAGCCGAGGGTCTCGGCGAGCACGACGCTCGCCCCGCCGTGGAGCAGGCCGTAGGGCTGGGTGTTGCCCGCCACCGGCATCGTGGCGACGACACGCTCGGGGGTGACCTCGGTGAGCTCGATTCCCATCCGTTCGATGAGGGTGCCGGCCGTGGATCCGATCAGGGCGAGCAGGGCCGGGTCGGGCTGGTCAACAGTCATGCCCGTGATCGTAGGCCGACCCACGGGCGCTCCGCCCCGTGCACCCCGGGACACCCGCTGGCTGACCTCGGGTGGTGCGGCCGCCGGTGTCGACGGCGCCCTCGGAGCTGTCGGTGGCGGACACTAGGGTGGCGGGTGTGAGCCGACTTCTCCTCCTCGACGGACACTCGCTGGCCTACCGGGCCTTCTTCGCCCTCCCGGTCGAGAACTTCTCGACGACGACGGGCCAGCACACCAACGCGGTCTACGGCTTCACCTCCATGCTCATCAACGTGCTGCGCGACGAGGAACCGACCCACGTCGCCGTCGCCTTCGACCTGTCCCGTCAGACGTTCCGCACGGAGCAGTACGCCGAGTACAAGGCGGGCCGCGCGAAGACCCCCGACGAGTTCAAGGGCCAGGTCTCGCTCCTCCACGAGGTGCTCGACGCCCTGCGGATCACCTACGTCGAGCTCGAGGGGTTCGAGGCCGACGACGTCCTCGCCACCTTCACGACGCAGGCGGAGGCGGCCGGCTTCGAGGTGCTCATCTGCTCCGGCGACCGCGACACCTTCCAGCTCGTGTCGGACAACGTCACCGTGCTCTACCCGATCCGCGGCGTGTCCGAGCTGGCCCGGATGACGCCGGCAGCGGTGGAGGCGAAGTACGGCGTCCCGCCGACCCGCTACTCCGACCTCGCGGCCATGGTGGGGGAGTCCTCCGACAACCTGCCGGGAGTGCCGGGCGTCGGCCCCAAGACGGCGGCGAAGTGGCTCACCCAGTTCGGTGACCTCGACGGCATCGTCGCCGGGATCGACCAGATCAAGGGCAAGGCCGGCGCGTCCCTCCGTGAGCACCTCGACCAGGTGCTGCGCAACCGGCGGCTCAACCAGCTCGTCCTGGACAGTCCGGTGGGCGTCACCGTGGACGACCTCGCGCGCGCCCAGTGGAGCCGCGAGGAGGTGCACACCGTCTTCGACGGCCTGGAGTTCCGGGTGCTGAGGGACCGGCTCTTCGCCACCGTCGAGGCCGCGGCCCCGGAGGCCGAGGACGGCTTCGCCGTCGACGGCGAGGTCCTCGACGCCGACGCCGTGGCGGCCTGGGTCGGCGAGCACCTCGCCGGCGACGGCCGGGCCGGGCTGTCGGTGAGCGGCACGTGGGCGCGCGGCACGGGGGACCCAACCGGTCTCGCGGTGGCCGCGCCCGACGGCGTCGCCGCCTGGGTGGACCTGACCGCCCTGCACCCCGCCGCGGAGGCTGCGATCGGGGAGTGGCTCGCCGACGCAGCCCGACCGAAGGCGATGCATGATGCCAAGGGCCCGCTGGAGGCGCTGTCCTCACGCGGGTTCCCGGTGCGCGGGCTGACGAGCGACACGACGCTCGCGGCATACCTGGTCAAGCCCGACCAGCGCAGCTACCACCTCGATGACCTCGTCCTGCGCAACCTCCAGCGCGAGCTCACCGCCTCCGACGACTCGGGTCAGGGGATGCTCGACTTCGAGGGCGACGGCGATGAGGCGGCCGCGCGCCAGGAGATGGTGCGAGCCACGGCCGTGCGGGACCTCGCGGAGGCCCTCGACCTCCAGGTGGACGCCACGGGCGGGGCCGAGCTGCTCGCCGAGGTCGAGCTCCCGCTCATCGACGTCCTGGCCCGGATGGAGCGCACCGGCATCGCCGTCGACGTCGACGGACTGGACCGCCTCGAGCAGGACTTCGCGGCCAAGGTCGCCCAGGCGCAGGGCGAGGCCTGGGACGCGATCGGGGGTGAGCAGATCAACCTCGGCTCACCGAAACAGCTGCAGGTCGTCCTCTTCGAGACGCTCGGCATGCCCAAGACGAAGAAGACGAAGACGGGCTGGACCACCGACGCCGACGCGCTCGCCGACCTCTACGCCAAGACGGAGCACCCCTTCCTCGAGGCTCTCCTGCGCCACCGCGACTCCGCGCGCCTGCGGGTCACCGTGGAGGGGCTGCAGAAGTCGGTGGCCGACGACGGTCGCATCCACACCACCTACCTCCAGACGATCGCGGCCACCGGGCGGCTGTCCTCGACCGAGCCCAACCTTCAGAACGTCCCGATCCGCACCGAGGAGGGGCGCCGCATCCGCGAGCTTTTCGTCGTCGGCGACGGCTACGAGTCGCTCATGTCGGCCGACTACTCCCAGATCGAGATGCGGGTGATGGCCCACCTCTCGGGGGATGCCGGTCTCATCGAGGCGTTTCGCACGGGGGAGGACCTGCACAAGTTCGTCGGCTCCCGGGTCTTCGGGGTCGAGCCGGAGGACGTCACGGCCGCGATGCGCTCGAAGGTCAAGGCGATGTCCTACGGCCTCGCGTACGGGCTGTCCGCCTTCGGGCTGTCCAAGCAGCTGACGATCGGCACCGAGGAGGCGCGCGGGCTGATGGACGGGTACTTCGAGCGCTTCGGCGGGGTGCGCGACTACTTGCGTGACGTCGTGGCCGAGGCGCGCGGGACGGGCTGGACCGCGACGATGTCGGGCCGGCGCCGCTACCTGCCCGACCTCACCTCGGACAACCGCCAGCGCCGGGAGATGGCCGAGCGGATGGCGCTCAACGCCCCGATCCAGGGCTCGGCCGCCGACATCATGAAGATCGCGATGATCGGGGTCGACCGGGCGCTGACCGCTGCCGAGGCGGGCTCCCGCGTCCTGCTCCAGGTGCACGACGAGCTCGTCCTCGAGATCGCCGCGGGAGAGCGGGAGGCCGTCGAGGAGATCGTGCGCCGCGAGATGGGCGCGGCGGCCGACCTCGACGTCCCGCTCGACGTCAACGTGGGCGTCGGCCACTCCTGGCACGACGCCGCCCACTGACC
>JBBRGO010000288.1:0-3907 GCA_038224055.1 Actinomycetales bacterium | reverse complement strand
CTCGGAACCGGAGCGCTCGCGGCCTGCGGGAGCAGCAGCGGGGGCACGGCCGGGGTCCCGACCGGTCCCGTCACCGGCACCGTTTCGGCGGGCTCCAACCAGTCGGACGCCGTGCCGAAGGCCGCGATCCAGTCGGTCATGGACGCCTTCCAGAAGGCGAACTCCGGAACGACGGTCAAGATCAACACGATCGACCACAACTCCTTCCAGGAGAACATCAACAACTACCTCCAGGGCTCGCCCGACGACATCTACACCTGGTTCGCCGGCTACCGCATGCGCTTCTTCGCCAGTAAGGACCTCGCCGGGGACATCTCGGACGTGTGGCAGAACATGAACGGCATGAGCGACGCCCTCAAGAAGGCGTCGACCGGCGACGACGGCAAGCAGTACTTCGTCCCCGCCACGACCTACCCGTGGGCGGTCTTCTACCGCAAGAGCGTCTTCGCGGACAAGGGGTACGAGGCCCCCAAGACCCTCGACGAGCTCAACGCCCTCGGCGCCCAGATGAAGAAGGACGGCCTCGTCCCGATCGCCTTCGGCGACAAGGACGGCTGGCCCGCGATGGGCACCTTCGACCAGCTCAACCTGCGCGTCAACGGCTACGACTTCCACATCAGCCTGATGGCCGGCAAGGAGTCGTGGGCCGACCCCAAGGTCAAGAAGGTCTTCGACACCTGGGCCGGGCTCCTCCCGATCCACCAGGCTGACGCCCTCGGCCGCACCTGGCAGGAGGCAGCCCAGGCGCTCCAGCAGAAGAAGGCGGGCATGTACGTCCTCGGCTCCTTCCTCGCGCAGCAGTTCAAGACGGGAGCCGAGCAGGAGGACCTCGACTTCTTCACCTTCCCCGAGATCGACTCGACCATCGGCACGGACGCCATCGAGGCACCGATCGACGGGTGGATGATGAGCAAGCGGCCGAAGAACGAGGCCGCCGCGAAGAAGCTGCTCGCCTTCCTCGGCTCGCCGGACGCGCAGAACATCGTCGTCAAGGCCGACCCCAGCGTCATCGCTACGAACGACGGCGCCGACACCGCCGGCTACACCTCGCTCCAGAAGAAGTCGGTGGAGTTCGTCAAGTCCGCCACGTCGATCGCCCAGTTCATGGACCGCGACACCCGACCGGACTTCGCCTCGACGGTGATGATCCCGGCGATCCAGTCCTTCCTCAAGAACCCCAAGGACATCGACGGCCTGTGCAACAGCATCGAGGCCCAGAAGAAGAGCATCTTCGCAACCTGAGCGGGAGGAGGGACAGCATGGCAACCAAGACCAGAGGCAAGTACCGGGGCATCGACCACCTGACGACGCGCGACAAGGTCGTCGTGGGGCTGATGGTCCTCGTGCCGTCCCTCATCGTCACGTGGCTCGTGTGGCTGCCGGCGGTCGGCTCGGTCGTGCTCTCGTTCACCAACTGGGACGGGATCGGGCCGCTCTCCGGCATCAAGCCGGTGGGCTTCAAGAACTACGTCGACATCGCGACGATCTACCCGCCCTTCTGGCCGGCGATCCAGCACAACCTCATCTGGCTCGGGGTGATGTTCTTCATCGCGACGCCGCTCGGGATGCTCTTCGCCGTGCTCGTCGACCGCGGCGTCGCCGGGACCCGCTTCTACCAGACGAGCATCTACCTCCCCGTCGTGCTGTCGCTCGCCCTCATCGGGTTCATCTGGCAGCTCATCTACTCCCGCGACCAGGGCCTGCTCAACGCCATCACCGGCGGCACGACCGACTGGTACGGCGACCCGAGCGTCAACCTCTGGGCGGCGCTCGTCGCCGCGAGCTGGCGACACTCGGGCTACATCATGCTGCTCTACCTGGCCGGCCTCAAGGGCGTGGATCCCTCGCTCCGCGAGGCCGCCAAGGTCGACGGGGCGAGCGAGCGGACGACGTTCTTCAAGATCATCTTCCCGGTGATGCGGCCGATCAACATCATCGTCCTCATCGTCACGTTCATCGAGTCGCTGCGCGCCTTCGACCTCGTCTGGGTGATCAACAAGGGCCGCAACGGTCTCGAGCTGATCTCGACCCTCGTCACGCAGAACGTCGTGGGCGAGGCCAGCCGCATCGGCTTCGGCTCGGCCCTCGCCACGATCATGCTCGCCATCTCCAGCGTGCTCGTCTTCGTCTACCTGCGCATCGCCATGAAGGAGGACTGACCATGTCCGGTCAGACGTCAGGTCAGGCCATGGCCACCAACCCCGTCGAGAAGCGGGAGCAGCAGCTGATGCGGCCCACGGAGGGTGGCCCGAGCTCCGGCCGCAGCTGGCTGATGCCGGTCATCCTCACCGTCATCTCCCTCATCTGGCTGGGTCCCATCCTGTTGGCCCTGGTCAACTCCTTCCGCGACTACGCCTACACGGCGGCCAACGGCTACGTGTCGTGGGGCGGCTTCACCCTCCAGAACTACACGACCGCCTGGGAGCAGGCCGACTTCGGGATCCACTTCTGGAACTCGTTCATCATCACGGTGCCTGCGGTCCTCATCACGCTGTTCCTCTCCTGCTGTGTCGCGTTCGTCGTGGCCCGGTTCTCCTTCAAGTTCAACCTGGCCCTGCTGGGCTTCTTCATGGCGGCGAACCTGCTGCCACCGCAGGCGCTCCTCATCCCGGTCTACCGGATGTTCCGCTCGATCGAGGTGCCGTTCTGGGTCAGTGACTCCGGCACGCTGCTCAACAGCTTCACGGGGCTGATCCTCGTCAACGTCGCCTTCCAGACCGGCTTCTGCGCGTTCGTGCTCAGCAACTACATGAAGGCACTGCCCCGCGAGCTCTACGAGTCCGCGGTCCTCGACGGGGCCGGTGTCCTGCGCCAGTTCTTCGCGATCACGCTGCCGCTGTGCCGCCCCGCCCTCGCCGCCCTCGCCGTGCTCGAGACCACCTGGATCTACAACGAGTTCTTCTGGGCCACGGTGCTGCTCCAGTCGGGCGACAAGTTCCCGGTGACGAGCTCGCTCAACAACCTCCGAGGGCAGTTCTTCACCGACAACAACCTCGTCGCAGCCGGCTCGATGATCGTCGCGATCCCGACCCTGGTCATCTTCTTCGTGCTCCAACGACACTTCGTGGCGGGCCTCACGCTCGGCGCGACCAAGGGATGAGTGTGACTGCAACAGCAACGAACCCGCTGATCGTCATCGAGTCCGCCGGCTCCGCCCTCGTGGTGGCGCCGGCGGTCGGCGGTGGACTGCCGGAGGTGCTCCACTGGGGCTCGCCGCTCGAGGGTGGCAGGGCGGCCTACGACGCGCTGCCCCTGGCGACCGGGCGGCCCGTGGCGCACAGCCTCTTCGACCAGCCCTGGCCGCTCACCCTCCTGCCGGGCGAGGCGGACGGGTGGTCGGGCACCCCGGGGTATGCCGGTCACCGGGCGGGCGGCGCGGGCGCGGTCCGCTGGGCCGACGTCACCTGCGAGGCTCGCGACGGGGTCCTGACCACGAGCGCGCGCTCATCCAGCGGCCTCGCCCTCGAGCTGCGCCACGCCCTCGACGCCCACGGGGTGCTCCGGGTCGACGTGTCCGTGACGAACACGAGCGGCGACCTCGAGCCCCTCGACGTCGCCGCGCTGCGCGCCATCCTGCCGCTGCCCAGCAGGGCCGACGAGGTGCTCGACCTCACCGGACGCTGGTGCCGGGAGCGGTCGCCGCAACGCAGCCGGCTCGACCACGGCACGCACCTGCGAGCGAGCCGCCGCGGACGCACCGGGCACGACGCCACGTTGCTCCTCGTCGCGGGTGAGTCCGGCTTCGGCTGGCGTCACGGCGAGGTCTGGGCCGTGCACACCGCCTGGAGCGGCAACCACGAGCACCTCGTCGAGATGCTGCCCGAGGGTGCCGGTCGGCACGCGTCCGTCCTCGGCGGCGGCGAGCTGCTCGCGCCCGGCGAGGTGCGCCTCGCCCCGGGGGAGAGCT
>JBBRGO010000287.1:0-3934 GCA_038224055.1 Actinomycetales bacterium | reverse complement strand
GACGACGTCGACTCCAAGGACGTGCTTGAGGTCATCCTCAAGGCCGCCCAGACGGGCCGGATCGGCGACGGCAAGATCTGGTCCGTCCCGGTCGACGAGGTGGTCCGCGTCCGCACCGGCGAACGCGGCGCCGACGCCCTGTAAGCACCAACCCAGCTCAGACACCGAAGGGGTCGGCGAGATCTGACATGTCCGATGTGACCGCACGACGTCTGGACCTGGCCGGCACCAGGACGTTCGCGACGCCCGGCGCGGGCCAGATCCGCCGTCGGGCGCTCGCGGAGTTCGGGTTCGACTGGCTCCAGGAGCTGTGGCGGGTGGCCTGTGCCGGCCGCCGCCACGAGGGCGTCGCCCTCGCGGCGGTCGGCTCGCTGGCCCGCGGTGACAGCGGGCCCCTCAGCGACTACGACCTCGTCCTCGTGCATCACCCGCGAGGGCTCTCGGGCAAGGAGGTCGGCGCGTTCGCGGACAAGCTGTGGTACCCGGTCTGGGATGCCGGGGTACGCCTCGACCACAGCGTCCGCACGGTCGCGGAGTGTCGTGCCGTCGCCACCGACGACCTCACGGCAGCCGTGGGACTGCTCGACCTCACCCACGTCGCCGGGGACGCCGATGTCGTCAACGCGGCCCGCTCCACCGTGGCCCACGACTGGCGCGCCAACGCCCGGACGCGGCTGTCGGAGATGCAGGAGTCCGTCCTCACCCGGCACAGCCGCCAGGGAGACCTCGCCCACCTCATCGAGCCCGACCTCAAGGAGGCGCGCGGGGGCCTGCGCGACATGTCGGTCCTCCGGGCCCTCACGGCCGCATGGCTCACCGACCGTCCCCACGGGGAGGTCGACGTGGCCTACGACCGCCTCCTCGACGTGCGTGACGCGATCCACGTCGTCACCGGCCGGGGGCGCGACCGGCTGACCCGGGACGACCAGGACGCCTGCGCCGCCCTGCTCGGCTACACCGACGCCGACGAGCTGCTCACCGACGTCTCCACCTCCGCCCGCACGATCGCGTATGCCGTCGACGGCACGCTGCGTCGCGCGATGCAGTCCCAGCGGGCCCGGACGCTGCGGGTCGGGCCACGTCGCCCGCAGCTCGCGCCGCTCGGCTACGGCCTCTACCGGCACGACGGCGAGGCGGTGCTCGGTCCGTCGGCGGACCTGGCGTCGGACCCGGTCATCCCGCTGCGGGCCGCACTCGTCGCCGCCCGGGGCAGCATCCCGCTCTCGCCGACGACCGTGAAGAACCTCGCCGAGCACGCGCCGCCGCTGCCGAAACCGTGGCCCGAGGTCGCGCGCAACCTCTTCGCCGACCTCCTCGCCGCCGGCCCGGGTCTCGTCACCGTGTGGGAGGGTCTTGACCTCTCGGGCGTCGTCGAACGGTGGCTGCCCGAGTGGTCGGCGGTGCGGAGCCGCCCGCAGCGCAACGCGATCCACCGCCACACCGTGGACCGCCACCTCATCGAGTCGGTCGTCGCAGCGAGCGGCATGGTGCGTGACGTGGCCCGTCCGGACCTGCTCATGCTCGCTGCGCTGCTCCACGACATCGGCAAGGTGGCCGGGGCGCGGGACCACTCCGCCACCGGTGCCGAGCTGTCGAACCGCATCCTGCGGCGCATGGGCGTCGTCGACGCCGACCGGGAGATCGTCGTCCGGCTCGTGCGCCACCACCTCACCCTGGTCGACCTCGCGACCCGCCGCGACCCGGAGGACCCCGCCACCATCGCGGCCCTCTCCGAGGCTGTCGACGGCTCGGTCGCGACGCTCGACCTGCTGCGCGCCCTCACCGAGGCGGACGCCTCTGCTGCTGGCCCCAAGGCCTGGAGCGACTGGCGGGCAGGACTCGTCACGAGGCTCTACGACGCCTGCCGGTCCGCACTCACCGCCCGCACCGAGGGAGAGGGCCCACCCGCCGTGGAGCCGATCGAGACCCTGCCCCTCAGCCCCGACGCGCTCGGGAGGATCGCCTCGGGGGAGCCGTATGTCACGGTGACCTCGCTCGGCGGCGCCCATCGGATCGACATCATCGACCGCGACCGCGCCGGTCTCTTCGCCGACACGGCCGGACTGCTCGCGGCGCACGGCTTCATCGTGCGCTCGGCCATCGTGCGCACCGTCGAGGGGCTCGCCGTCAACGAGTGGTGGGTCGACTCACCGGGCGGGGAGACGCCGATGACCGACGTCGTCGCCCGTGACCTCGTCCGTGTCGCCTCCGGGGATCGAGGCCCCCTCGGCAGGCTGCAGAAGCGCAAGGCGCCCGGGGTGCGCAGCGCGAGCACGGGGTCGCCGGACTCGGCGCGCGCCATGGTCATCAGCAGCGCCTCCGCGACCGCGACCGTCATCGAGGTCCGGGCGACCGACCGGCCCGGTCTCCTCCAGGACATCGGGATCACGCTCGCGCGCGCCTCGCTGTCGGTGCGCTCGGCCCACATCGCGACGTATGCCGGTCAGACCCTCGACACCTTCTACGTGACGGAGTTCGGTGGGGGGCAGCTCGCGCCGGCCCGCGCCGCGCAGGCCGTGTCGATGATCATCGACACCTGCGACGCCGCCTGACCCGAGGTCGCCGGCGCGACGTCGGACGGGTGCGGGTCCCAGCCGGAGGAGGGGCTGGCTGGGACCGCGCTGGGGACCGGGCCGACCGGCATACGCGCCGATGACGTGGGCAACGGTCGGCGGCCCGGTGGATAGCGGATAAAGTTGCCGGGTGTTTGCTTCCCTGTCTGACCGGCTGACCGCCACCTTCAAGAACCTGCGCGGCAAGGGCCGCCTGACGGAGTCCGACGTCAACGCGACGATCCGTGACATCCGGCTGGCCCTGCTCGACGCCGACGTCGCGCTGCCCGTCGTCAAGCGGTTCACCTCCAGCGTGCGCGAGCGGGCCCTCGGGGCGGAGGTCAGCCAGGCCCTCAACCCGGCCCAGCAGGTCGTCAAGATCGTCCAGGAGGAGCTCGTCACGATCCTCGGCGGGCAGACCCGGACGCTCGAGATGGCGAAGCAGCCGCCGACGGTCATCATGCTGGCCGGTCTGCAGGGCTCCGGCAAGACGACGCTCGCCGGCAAGCTCGGCAAGTGGCTCAAGGACAAGGGGCACACCCCGCTCCTCGTCGCCGCCGACCTCCAGCGACCCAACGCCGTCACCCAGCTCGAGGTCGTCGGGGAGCGGGCCGGCGTGCCGGTCTACGCCCCGGAGCGCGGCAACATGGGCGGCCACGACGCGGTCGTCGACAGCGTCGAGGGCACCCGGTCCTACGGCGACCCCGTCGCGGTCTCCCGCCTCGGCATCGACTACGCCCGGGCGAAGCACCACGACGTCGTCATCGTCGACACCGCGGGCCGCCTCGCCGTCGATGCCAACCTCATGCAGCAGGCGGCCGACATCCGCGCGGCGATCTCGCCCGACGAGGTCCTCTTCGTCATCGACGCGATGATCGGGCAGGCCGCGGTCGAGACCGCCCAGGCCTTCCACGAAGGGGTGGCATTCACCGGTGTCGTCCTGTCCAAGCTCGACGGTGACGCCCGCGGTGGCGCCGCCCTTTCGGTCGCGGAGATCACCGGTGAGCCGATCATGTTCGCCTCGACGGGCGAGAAGGTCGGCGACTTCGAGGTCTTCCACCCCGACCGGATGGCGAGCCGCATCCTCGACATGGGTGACGTGCTCACCCTCATCGAGCAGGCCGAGAAGGCCTTCGACAAGGGCCACGCCGACGAGATGGCACGCAAGTTCCTCGCCGAGGAGGACTTCACCTTCGAGGACTTCCTCGAGCAGATGAACGCGATCAAGAAGATGGGCTCGCTCAAAGCGATGCTCAAGATGATGCCGGGCATGCAGGGCATGCGCGAGCAGCTCGACGCGTTCGATGACAAGGAGTTCGACCGGGTCGAGGCGATGGTGCGCTCGATGACTCCCTTCGAGCGGACCCACCCGAAGCAGATCA
>JBBRGO010000286.1:0-3950 GCA_038224055.1 Actinomycetales bacterium | reverse complement strand
CGCCGGACGGTCCCGGCCGGGACACCGAATCACACAAGGAGAACACCCATGGCACGTGCGGTCGGAATCGACCTCGGTACCACCAACTCGGCTGTTTCCGTCCTGGAGGGCGGCGAGCCGACCATCATCGCGAACGCCGAGGGTGGGCGCACGACGCCCTCCGTCGTCGCGTTCACCAAGAGCGGCGAGGTCCTCGTCGGTGAGGTCGCCAAGCGTCAGGCCGTCACCAACGTCGACCGGACGATCCGTTCGGTCAAGCGTCACATGGGCACCGACTGGAAGAGCCCGGAG
Organism: Actinomycetales bacterium; assembly: GCA_038224055.1. Classification (GTDB taxonomy): domain Bacteria; phylum Actinomycetota; class Actinomycetes; order Actinomycetales; family Dermatophilaceae; genus JBDSSS01. The sequence continues at coordinate 3,659 of JBBRGO010000286.1, read as the reverse complement.
ATCGACGGCAAGACCTACAGCGCCCAGGAGATCAGCGCGCGCACGCTGCAGAAGCTCAAGCGGGACGCAGAGTCCTACCTCGGCGAGTCGGTCACCGACGCCGTCATCACCGTGCCGGCCTACTTCGACGACGCCGAGCGCCAGGCCACCAAGGAGGCCGGTGAGATCGCGGGCCTCAACGTCCTGCGTATCGTCAACGAGCCCACCGCTGCGGCGCTCGCCTACGGCCTCGACAAGGGCAAGGAGGACGAGCTCATCCTCGTCTTCGACCTCGGGGGCGGCACGTTCGACGTGTCCCTCCTCGAGGTGGGCAAGGACGCCGAGGACGGCTTCGCCACGATCCAGGTGCGCGCCACCAACGGTGACAACCACCTCGGTGGCGACGACTGGGACGACGTCATCGTCCAGCACCTCATCACCGCGGTGAAGAACAAGACCGGTCAGGACCTGTCCAAGGACAAGATCGCCATGCAGCGCCTGCGTGACGAGGCCGAGCGCGCCAAGAAGGAGCTCTCCACCGCGACGAGCACCTCGATCAACGCGCAGTACATCTCGATGACTCCCGAGGGCCCGATCCACCTCGACGAGACCCTCTCGCGCGCCCAGTTCGAGCAGATGTCCAAGTCGCTCCTCGACCGGACGAAGGCCCCGTTCCAGAAGGTCATCGACGACGCCGGGATCAAGGTCGGCGAGATCGACCACGTCGTGCTCGTCGGCGGCTCGACCCGCATGCCGGCCGTGAGCAGCCTCGTCAAGGAGATGACCGGCGGCAAGGAGCCCAACAAGGGCGTCAACCCCGACGAGGTCGTCGCCATGGGCGCGTCCCTCCAGGCCGGTGTCCTCAAGGGCGAGCGCAAGGACGTCCTGCTCATCGACGTCACCCCCCTCGCGCTCGGCATCGAGACGAAGGGTGGCCTGATGACCAAGCTCATCGAGCGCAACACCGCCATCCCGACGAAGCGCTCCGAGATCTTCACGACGGCCGACGACAACCAGCCGTCCGTCCTCATCCAGGTCTTCCAGGGTGAGCGCGAGATCGCCCAGCACAACAAGTCCCTCGGCACGTTCGAGCTGACCGGCATCGCTCCCTCGCCCCGCGGCATCCCGAAGATCGAGGTGACCTTCGACATCGACGCCAACGGCATCGTCAACGTCTCCGCGAAGGACCAGGGGACCGGCAAGGAGCAGAAGATGACGATCACGGGCGGCTCGGCCCTGTCCAAGGACGAGATCGACCGCATGGTCAAGGACGCCGAGGCGCACGCAGACGAGGACCGTCAGCGTCGCGAGGAGGCAGAGGTCCGCAACCAGGCCGAGCAGCTCGTCTTCTCGACCGAGTCCTTCCTCAAGGAGTCCGGCGACAAGATCCCCGCCGACGTCAAGACGCCGGTGGACGAGTCACTCGCCGACCTCAAGTCGGCGATCGCGGAGGGCTCCGAGGCCAGCGCCGAGGACGTCAAGGCGAAGATCGAGGACCTCAACACGAAGTCCCAGGCCATGGGCCAGGCGGTGTATGCCGCTGAGCAGGCCTCCGCTGGTGCGCCGGGTTCCGCTGGGGCCGAGGGTGACTCGGCCGACGCAGGCGCCGCTGACGCCGGCTCCGAGGACGACGTCGTGGACGCCGAGGTCGTCGACGACGACGAGGCCGAGGGCACCAAGTGACCGCCGGCCCCCAGCCCGAGGGCACCGAGGCCGACCAGGCCGCGGTGGACGACCTCACCACCGGGGGGGCGGAGTCCCAGGACTCCGCCGCCCCGGCGGCCGGGGGCGAGCGTCGCGGTCACCACTCCTACGCCGAGGGTGGCCCGGGCGCATCGTCCGAGCCCGGCGCTGAGGACGAGTTCGACCACACAAGAGGTGATTCCACCCAAGCGGCGGCATCCGAAGGCGAGGCTCTCGCCGAGGAGGACACCATGGCGGCCACGTTGCTCGCCGACCTGCAGCGGCTCCAGGCGGAGTACGTCAACTACAAGAAGCGTGTCGACCGTGACCGCGAGGTCATCCGGGCGACCGCGATCTCCGGTGTCGTCGAGTCGCTGCTGCCGGTGCTCGACGACATCCACATGGCCCGTCAGGCGGGTGACCTCGTGGGCGGCCCCTTCGCGTCGATCGCCGACAAGCTCGAGTCGGTGCTGGGTCGGCAGGGCGTCGAGCGCGTCGGCAACGCCGGCGAGGAGTTCGATCCCAACGTGCACGAGGCCCTCATGCACGTCGAGGCCGAGCTGCCCGAGGGCGCGACCGGCACGACCGTGGTGCAGGTGCTGCAGCCCGGCTACCGTATCGGCGAGCGGCTGGTCCGTGCTGCGCGGGTGTCGGTTGCCGACCCCGCGTGAGCGTGTGGTCGCCGGGTCGGGAAGCCGGGCCGGCGGCATCCGTGACACTGTGAAAACCCAGCCGACGAAGGACGGGGTGCGCCGAGATGGCTAGCCAGGACTGGTTCGAGAAGGACTTCTACGCGATCCTCGGTGTCTCCCAGGACGCCGACGCCGCGGCGATCAAGAGGACGTACCGCAAGAAGGCCCGCACCATGCACCCCGACCACAACGTCGGGGACACCCGCGCCGAGGAGCGCTTCAAGGAGATCGGCGAGGCGTATGCCGTCCTCTCCGACCCCGACAAGCGCCGGGAGTACGACGCCGTCAGGGCGATGAGCCACGGTGGGGCGCGCTTCACCGCGGGCGGGCCCGGCGGTGGCGCGGGTTTCGAGGACATCTTCTCCGGCTTCGGCGCAGGCGGAGGGGGCGCGCCTGGTGGCGGCCGGGTCCGGTTCGGTCCCGGGAGCGCGGGCGGCGCCGGCGCGGCGGGGGCCGGGCAGCCCGATCTCGAGGACCTGCTCGGCCAGATGTTCGGCGGCGGGGCGGGGCCCCAGGGCTACGGCGGCTTCGGCGCGCCGACCGGGCCTCGCTCGGGCCAGGACGTCACGGCGGCCACGCGCGTCGGTTTCCGTGACGCCGTCGAAGGGTCGACGGTCAGCCTGAGCTCGCCGGAGCTGGGCAACATCAACGTCCGCATCCCGGCAGGTGTCAAGGACGGCCAACGGATCCGACTGCGCGGCAAGGGTCGTCGCGGCGATCCCGGCGCACCAGCGGGTGACCTCATGCTCACGGTCTCGGTCGACAAGCATCCGGTCTTCGGGCGCGACGGCGACAACCTCACCGTCGACCTCCCGGTTACGTTCGCCGAGGCGGCGCTCGGGGCGACGGTTGCCGTCCCCACCCTCGACGGGACGTCCGTCCGGGTCAAGGTCGCTCCGGGTACGCCGAGCGGTCGGGTCCTCCGGGTGCGTGGTCGCGGCGTGAAGCGTGGCGACACGACGGGCGACCTGCTGGCGCGCCTCCAGGTCGTCGTCCCGCAGCGCCTCACCGACGAGGCGCGCGAGGCGATCGAGAAGATGGCATCCGCCGAGGAGGGGCACGACCCGCGCGGTGAGCTCTTCGAGAAGGCGCGAGGCTGATGGTCGGCGGTCGGGGCGCGCACCCGATGGGTAGTGACGACGAGACCCCCGTGTTCGTCATCTCGGTCGCCGCCGAGCTCGCCGGGATGCACGCGCAGACCTTGCGGCAGTACGACCGGCTTGGCCTCGTCTCACCATCGCGGACCCGCGGCGGCGGGCGCCGCTACAGCGGCCGCGACGTCGCCCTGCTCCGCGAGGTCCAGCG
>JBBRGO010000285.1:0-3954 GCA_038224055.1 Actinomycetales bacterium | reverse complement strand
GCCCCTCACCTCGGTCGGACTGCCCAACGAGAACGGCCAGGCCTGCGGCCCCAACAACGAGACGACCCTCATCCACGCCCTCGAGATCTCGTGCAACACGGCCTTCGGCTCGCTCGGTCTCGAGCTCGGCGGCGAGAAGCTGCGTGCGCAGGCCGCCAAGTTCGGCTTCGGCGACAGCCTCCAGATCCCGATGCGGGTCACCCCGAGCTCGGTCCCGGCCGAGCTCAACGCCCCGCAGGCCGCCCAGTCCGCGATCGGGCAGTACGAGGTGAAGACGACCCCGTTGCAGATGGCGATGGTCGCGGCCGGCATCGCCAACCAGGGCCGCGTGATGACCCCCTACCTCATCGACTCGGTGCGCAGCGCCGACCTCGACGTCATCGAGTCCACCCCCGTCCCCGTCGAGCTCTCGCAGGCGATCTCGCCCCAGACGGCGCAGATCCTCACCTCGATGATGGTGTCCGTCGTCGACAACGGCAGCGGCGCCCGCGCCCGCATCGACGGGGTCGCCGTCGCGGGCAAGACCGGCACGGCGCAGCACGACCCGGCCAAGCCGCCGCACGCCTGGTTCATCAGCTTCGCCCCCGCGGACAACCCGCAGGTGGCCGTGGCCGTCGTCGTCGAGGACGGCGGGGTGACCGGGAGCGAGGTCGGTGGCGGACGCATCGCCGCGCCGATCGCCAAGGCCGTCATGGAGGCGGTGGTCAAGCCGTGAACCCACTCGAGCCCGGCCGCTCCCTCGGGGGGCGCTACACCATCTCGGCGCCCATCGCCTCGGGCGGGATGGGCGACGTCTGGGCGGCCACCGACGACGTTCTCGGTCGCGACGTCGCGGTCAAGGTCCTGCGCGGCGGTGGCGGCAGCACCGGGGGTGACGGCGATCCCAGCTTCCTGGCGCGCTTCCGCGACGAGGCCCGCGCGAGCGCCTCCCTGCACCACCCGGGCATCGCCACGGTCTTCGACTACGGCGAGGACGACGGCCTGCCCTACCTCGTCATGGAGCTCGTGCCGGGCCGGCCGCTGTCCGACCTCATCCGCGAGACCGGCGGGCTTCCGCCCGAGCGGGTCCGTTCCCTCCTCGACCAGGCCGCCGTCGCCCTCTCCGTCGCCCACGGGGCCGGGGTCGTGCACCGGGACATCAAGCCCGGGAACATCATGGTCACCCCCGATGGTCAGGCGAAGCTCACCGACTTCGGCATCTCCCGCACGGGGGACGGCGCCGGTCACACGCTGACCGGGGAGGTGCTCGGCACCCCCGACTACCTCAGTCCCGAGCAGGCCCTCGGCCGGGCAGCCACGAGCGCGAGCGACCTCTACGCCCTCGGTGTCGTCGGGCACGAGATGCTCACCGGCACCAAACCCTTCGACCGCGGCACCCCCGTCGCGACGGCGCTGGCCCAGGTCAACCACCCGGCGCCCGCCCTCCCCGACACGGTCCCGTCCGACTTGCGCGAGGTCATCGGCGCCTGTCTCGCGAAGGAGCCCGACGACCGCCCCCGCGACGCACGGGCCGTCTCCGAGGCCCTGCGCGGTGCCGTCCCCTCGCTGCTGTCCTCCCACCGAGCGCAGCATCGCCCACCGGGTATGCCGCTCACCGCGGGCCCCGAGCGCGACGTCACCCGCGCTCTCACGGGAGCGGTCCCAGCCCGGGATGAGTCCCGCCCGGCGATGGGTGCGACCTCCCGGCGCCGGGCCGCGTGGCTCGCCGTCCCGGCTGCCGCGGCGCTCGCCTGGGGAGCGTTCGCGCTCGGTGGCACGCTCAGCACGGACCGCGCCACGGCCACGCCCGCTCCATCGGTCCCGGCCACGAGCGTCGCGCCGCGGGTGAGCACCGCTCCCTCGTCGGCACCCACGAGCAGGCCGACGACCGCCCCGGCCGCCGCGAAGGTGGTGTCCGGGGCCGTGGCCGGCACGACCACCACCCCCAAGACACCCACGACCCAGGCACCCACGACCAAGACACCCACCCCCAAGACACCCACCCCCAAGACACCGACGACCCAGGCCACCAAGGCCACCAAGGGCAAGGCAGCCACCACCAAGGCCACCAAGCCCACCAAGGGCAAGAAGGACTCCCGGCCCGGCAAGCCGAAGGGGAAGAGCACGTGACGCGACGATCGAGGGCGACACCGATGGCGACGACCGCGAACACCCGACAGGCCGACAACCAGAGGCGGACAGCGTGACGACACCCAGGGTCCTCGGCGGCCGCTACGAAGTGGGCGACCTCATCGGTCGGGGCGGGATGGCCGATGTGCACCTCGGGCACGACACCCGGCTCGGGCGCACGGTCGCCATCAAGATCCTGCGCTCCGACCTGGCCCGCGACGCCAACTTCCTCGCCCGGTTCCGGCGTGAGGCGCAGTCCGCGGCGGGTCTCAACCACCCTGCCATCGTCGCGATCTTCGACAGCGGCGAGGAGGACGAGCTCGTCGAGGGACCCAACGGGACCCGCACCACGCTGCCCTACATCGTCATGGAGTACGTCGACGGTGACACCCTGCGCCAGCAGCTCACGGCCGCGCGCCAGTTCGAGCCGGCCGAGGCGATCCGGGTCACCGAGGGCATTCTCGACGCCCTCGCCTACAGCCACCGGATGGGCATCGTCCACCGGGACATCAAACCGGCCAACGTCATGATCACCGACTCCGGTCACGTCAAGGTGATGGACTTCGGCATCGCCCGGGCCATCGCCGAGAGCGGGGCCACGATGACGCAGACGCAGTCCGTCGTCGGCACCGCGCAGTACCTCTCGCCGGAGCAGGCCCAGGGCCAGAACGTCGACGAGCGCTCCGACCTCTACTCGACCGGATGCCTCCTCTTCGAGCTGCTGTCGGGCCGGCCGCCCTTCGTCGGGGACTCGGCCGTCGCGATCGCCTACCAGCACGTGGGCGAGTCCCCCCAGCCACCGAGCATCCACAACGACGCGGTCGCCGGCGACCTCGACGCCGTCACCCTGCACGCCCTCGAGAAGGACCGTGAGGCCCGCTACCAGAACGCGACGGCCTTCCGGGAGGACCTCGAGCGGGTCCGCCGGGGACAGCCGATCAGCGACGCGGCGCTCGGGACCGCGGCCGCAGTCGGCGCGGCGGCGACCCAGACGATGCCGCAGGGCGCCGGACCGACCGCGGTGCAGCCCCCGGTCACCGCGCGGTTCGATCGCTACGACAACACGGCCGGCCTGCCCGCCGTGGGCTACGACGAGGAGGAGGACGACCGCAAGAGAGGCGGAGCCCGCACGGCCCTGGTCACCGTGCTCGTCCTGGCCCTGCTCGGCCTCGCGGGGTGGGGCGCGGTGGCCCTCCTCGGCAACCAGTCGGCCGACGTCGTCAAGGTCGCGGTCCCCACGCTACGAGGCCTGACGGAGGTCGAGGCGACCCGGGCGCTGACGACGAACAAGCTCCAGGCCGACCCGGTCGAGGCCCCGAACGCCGACGTCGTCAAGGGTCAGGTCTTCGACCAGGACCCGGCCCCGGGTGTCGAGGTGGCGCAGCAGTCGACGGTGACGTTCAGCATCTCGACCGGGGCGGACTCGGTCACCGTCCCCGACGTCACGAACTTTCCGCAGGACCAGGCCCGCGCGGAGCTCGAGCGGCTCGGCTTCGTCGTCACGAAGGTCAACCTCGAGGACACGGCCGACCGGGAGAAGGACCGGGTGACCAAGACCGACCCGGCCGCGAACCAGACGGTCGCCAAGGACTCCACGATCGAGCTGTACGTCGCGAGCGGGAAGGTCCAGGTCCCCGACACCCTCGTCGGCAAGGACTGGGCCGAGGCGGTCAACACGCTGACCAACCTCAAGCTCACGTACAAGAAGGTCGAGGTCGACTCCTCCGACAAGGCCAACGACACCGTTCTCGAGGTCGCCAAGGCCGGCGACGTCGTCGACTTCGGCACCGAGATCGAGGTCAAGGTCGCGCGGACGCCGGTTCCCCAGCCGAGCACCTCGACGGT
>JBBRGO010000284.1:0-3967 GCA_038224055.1 Actinomycetales bacterium | reverse complement strand
ATGGGCGGCGAGGCACCGGCCGAGCCGATGATGTTCTTCAAGCCCAACACCGCGGTCGTCGGCCCCTTCGACCCGGTGGTCCTCCCCGCCGGCAGCAGCGAGATCTCCTACGAGGGAGAGCTCGCCGTCGTCATCAAGACGATCACCAAGGGGGTCAAGGCCAAGGACGCCGCGGACTGCATCTACGGCTACACCGTCGCCAACGACGTCACGGCGCGCGACTGGCAGCGCAGCGACGGCCAGTGGGCCCGCGCCAAGGGCTTCGACACGAGCTGCCCGCTCGGCCCGTGGGTCGAGACGGAGCTCGACACCGCGAGCCTGTCCATCGTCACGACGCTCGACGGTGAGGTGATGCAGGACGGCTCCACCGCGGACATGGTCCACGGCATCGCCGCGATCATCGAGTACGCCTCCGCCGTCTTCACCCTCCTGCCCGGGGACGTCATCCTCACCGGCACACCGGCCGGGGTGGGACTCGTCGAGGCGGGCCAGCAGGTGACCGTCGAGATCGAGGGCATCGGCGCGCTCACCAACACCTTCGTGCGCCGCTGACCCCGACCGACCCCGACTGACCCCGACCGACCCCGTGGGTGGCGGGTGCCCCGGCCAGTAGGCTGGCGTCACCATGAGCGACACGAACACCACTGCCGGTATGCCGTCCACCCCCTCCTCGCACCCGGCCGCGGAGGCGGAGGTGGAGGTACGACCCGCTCCCACCCCTCGGGTGTCGACATCGGACGGGTCGGGCCCCGTCCGGACCCGGGTGGCTCCGTCGCCGACGGGCGACCCGCACGTCGGCACGGCCTACATGTCGCTCTTCAACCTCGCCTTCGTGCGCCAGCAGGGCGGGCAGTTCGTGCTCCGGGTGGAGGACACCGACCGGGCGCGTTTCCGCGAGGACAGCGAGGCGCAGCTCTACGACATGCTCGGCTGGCTCGGGCTGCACTGGGACGAGGGGCCCGACATCGGCGGTCCCTTCGCTCCCTACCGGCAGTCGGAGCGGCTCGAGACCTACCGTCCGTACGTCGAGCGGTTGCTCGCTGACGGCCACGCCTACCACTGCTGGTGCTCCACCGAGCGGCTGACGCAGATGCGCGAGGTGCAGCAGAAGACGAAGCAGCCCACCGGTTACGACCGGCTCTGTGTCGGCAAGACCCGCGGGGAGCGGGCCGAGCTCCCCGGTTTCAGCGAGACGCCCGTCGTGCGGATGCTCGTCCCCGAGGACGTCTCGCTCGTCTTCGACGACATCATCCGCGGAAAGGTCTCCGCGCCCCGCCCCGACGACCAGGTCATCCTCAAGGCCGACGGCTTCCCGACCTACCACCTCGCGGTCGTCGTCGACGACCACGAGATGGGCATCACCCACGTCGTTCGCGGCGAGGAGTGGATCAGCTCGACGCCGAAGCACGTGCTGCTCTACCAGTGGCTCGGACTGACCCCGCCGAAGTTCGCGCACATGCCGCTCCTGCGCAACACCGACAAGTCGAAGATCTCCAAGCGCAAGAACCCCGCTGCGCGCCTCACGTGGTTCCGCGAGGAGGGCTACCTGCCCGAGGCGCTCGTGAACTTCCTTGCCCTGCTTGCCTACCCGCCGCAGCAGGATGACGAGGGCAACGAAGTCGAGGTCTTCACGTTCGAGGAGTTCAGTGCCACCTTCGACTGGGCCAAGGTCAACCCGATCGGGCCGATCTTCGACCTGAAGAAGCTCGAGTGGCTCAATGGCGTGCACATCCGAGCCCTGCCGCCGGGGGAGTTCGCCTCGCGGCTGCTGCCCTACCTCGAGGAGTCCGGTGTGCTGTCGGGCAGCCCGTCGCTCGGCGAGCTCGGCCGGCTCGAGCTCGTTGCAGCGCTGATCCAGACGCGGATGGCCCTGCTCACCGAGGCGCCGGCGCTCGTCGGCCCCTTCTTCATCGCGGACGACCAGCTGGAGATCGCCGACGATGCGCGCGCTCAGCTCAAGGATGACGCCCCGGCCGTCCTCGACGAGGCCCTCCGCGTCCTGGGGGACCTCGACGACCACGGCACGGGCGTCCTCGGCACGGGCAGCGCCTGGAACGCGGACCAGATCCAGGCGCTGCTGCGGGCCGCCATCGTCGACGGCCTCGGCATCAAGCCACGGCTGGCCTTCGGTCCGCTGCGCACCGCGGTCTCCGGCGCCCGCATCTCCCCGCCGCTCTTCGAGTCGATGGAGATCCTCGGCAAGACCTCGACCCTCAGCCGGCTGCGCGCTCTCCGCGACTCCCTCTGAGGGGTGGTGGTGGTTGACGTCTGGCCGCTCCACGGGCTGCGCCTGGGTGCGGGAGATCTCCACCTGCGGGTCGTCAGGGAGTCCGACCTCGACGCCCTCGCCGCCCTGCTCCCGGCGGACGTGGGCCAGGACCCCGCGGCCACGGGGTATGCCGCCCTCGACGCGGGTGCCAACCGGTCCGCCGTGCTGGCCCAGTCCTACTGGCGGGCCATGGGTCTCTGGTCCCCGGCGGACTGGGCGCTGCCCTTCGTGGCCAGTCTCGAGGGCCGGTTGGTCGGGGTCCAGTGGCTCGAGGGACCGGACTACCCGACGAGCCGCACCGTCGACTCGGCGTCCTGGCTGGTCACCGCCGCTCGGGGCCGCGGTCTCGGCGTGCAGATGCGTCGGGCCGTCCTCGCGCTCGCGTTCGGGCGCCTCGGCGCCGAGGCCGCGATCAGCTCGGCGGTCCTCGACAACGCGGCCTCTCTCGGGGTCTCACGCTCGCTCGGCTACACCGAGGCCCGCACCTCGGTGCTCCCGCACAGCGGGGAGACGTTGAGGCACGTCCGGCTCGAACGCGCAGCGTGGGTCGCCTCCGGCCGGGGGGTGGGGGTCGAGCTCCTCGGCGTCGACGAGGCGCTCCCGCTGTTCGGTCTGGAGGCGAGGTCCTGACCCCCGTCGAGCAGGCGCTCGACGGCGCCCGAGGCCTCGTGCTCGACGTCGACGACACGATCATCGACACCCGTGGCGCGATGGTTGCGGCCGGAGCCGCTGCGGCCGCGGCGGTGTGGCCCGGAGCGCCCGATCACGTGGCGATGGCGGAGCGCTACCACGCGGACCCGGGCCGCTGGTTCCGGCGGTACGCCTCGGGGGAGCTGGCCTTCGAGCGAATGCGCGAGGAGCGGCTGCGCGAGGTCGCCGAGGCCTTCGACGTGGGTCTGGCGCAGGGCGACCTGGCGCGCTACGAGGCCGCCTACGCTCCCGAGTTCCGGGCGGCTCAGCGACTCTTCGACGACGTCCCCGCCCTGCTCGGCGCTGCCGGCGCGGTCGGGCTCCCGGTCGCCCTCCTCACCAACTCGGCCCACGAGCCGACGCGCGTCAAGCTCGAGGCGCTCCACCTCCACGAGACCTTCGAGGTCGTCGTCACGACCGACACGCTCGGTTTCGGGAAACCCGACGTCCGCGTCTACCGCGAGGTGTGCTCGCAGCTCGGCGTGGCCCCTGAGCGGGCGGTGTGCGTCGGCGACAGCCTCGAGTGGGACGTGCTGGGTGCGCGGGCTGCCGGTCTCCAGGCCGTCTGGCTGGACCGGGAGGGTCGGGGGACGGCCGAGTCGGTGGCCTCCGTGACCAGCTTGAGTGAGCTGACTGCTGCAATCCACCGCCGATTTGGGTCACCGCGGCTGGACCGGTAGTATCCTCTTCGGTTCACATCGCAGAAGGCCCTCGGGCGCGCTGGGCGTGAAACCCCTTGGGGTATGGTGTAATTGGCAACACAACGGTTTCTGGTTCCGTCATTCTAGGTTCGAGTCCTGGTACCCCAGCTTCTGTCCGTCGAAAGGCGGACCGATTCGGAGAAACGTCTTCCCATGCGGTAGATTCCTCTCCGTTGCCGACGCGCTCGGCGATCACGGCCCCGTTGTGTAGCGGCCTAGCACGCCGCCCTCTCAAGGCGGTAGCGCGGGTTCGAATCCCGTCGGGGCTACGTGATGCTCGAAGGAGCAGCAGACAGGCCCCCGATCC
>JBBRGO010000283.1:0-3985 GCA_038224055.1 Actinomycetales bacterium | reverse complement strand
ACCGCTGGACAAGGCCGGCGCGATCGCGCTGCTCGACCTGACGCTGGCTGCGGCCGACGACTGACGGGACGCGCGCCGGGCGCCGATGCGCGCGACGGGTTCAACCGGACACCGGAAACGGTTCCGCGATCCGGTGCGGATCCCGGGTGGCCTGTGGCAAACTCCTATTTATCCCATAGGAAAACATCCGTCAGTGCGCCCGCGCCTTCCCCACAGGAGCTCCATGAGCCGCCTCGTCACCTCAACCGTCTCCGTCGTCCTCGCCGCCACGCTGGGCCTGTCCGCCTGCACCCGCGGTTCGAGCGATGTCGTCGAGCAGCCCGGTGTCGTGAACGCCGCCGCCGGCTCGACGAGCACGATCAGCCTCTACGCCTACGCCGTGCCCAAGGCCGCCTTCGACCTCCTCATCCCTGCCTTCCAGAAGACGGCGCCGGGGAAGGGCGTCCAGTTCCGCCAGAGCTACGGCGCATCCGGCGACCAGAGCCGCAAGGTGGCAGCGGGCGCTGAGGCCGACGTCGTCAGCTTCTCGGTCGAGCCCGACATCACCCGACTCGTCGACGTGGGCCTGGTCGACCCCGGGTGGGACCGCGACGCGCACCGAGGAGTCCCTTTCGGCTCCGTGGTGACCCTCGTGGTCCGCAAGGGCAACCCGAAGGCCATCTCCACGTGGGACGACCTGTTGAGGCCCGGAGTCGAAGTCATCACCCCCAACCCCTTCTCGTCGGGGTCGGCCAAGTGGAACCTCCTCGCGCCGTATGCCGTCAAGAGTGCGGGGGGCACGAACGGTGCTGCCGGTCTCGCGTTCGTCGACGCTCTCATCACCCAGCACGTCAAGATCCAGCCGAAGTCCGGACGCGAAGCGACCGAGGCCTTTCTCCAAGGCAGTGGCGATGTCCTCCTGAGCTATGAGAACGAGGCGCTCTTCATCGAGAAGAAGGGCGAGCCCGTCCAGCACGTGACGCCCTCGGAGACGTTCCAGATCGAGAACCCCGCAGCGGTGCTCAAGGGCAGCAAGAACTTCGCCGCCGCGAAGGCCTTCACGGACTACCTCTACGGACCCGAGGCACAGGAGCTCCTGGCCGAGGCCGGCTTCCGGCCCATCGACGAGAAGGTGGCCGCGCAGTTTGCCGCGACCTTCCCGACGCCGGCCAAGCTCTGGACCATCGCCGACCTCGGCGGCTGGAAGTCCGTGGACGCCCGTCTCTTCACCAAGGACGTGGGCGACATCGCCGCCATCTACGACAAGGCGACGAGGTGACGAGGTGACGATCGAATCCGTCACGAGGAGCGACACCGACGCGCCACCACCGTGGAGGGACCCCCGCGCGACACGGTCGGCACAGCCCGCCGGCCGGCGCGCCGGCCGGTTCCGGGTCGGGCAGACCCTCGGGATCGGCACCGTCACGCTCTGGCTGAGCGTCATCGTGCTCCTACCCCTGGCCGCGCTCACGATGGCGTCCCTCGGAGGTGGGCCGAGTGGCTTCTGGGATGCCATCTCCGCCCCGGCCGCCATCGCCACCCTGTGGGTGACACTGCTCGTCGCCGTCGCCGTCGCCCTCGTCAACGCCGTCCTGGGCACCCTCATCGCGTGGGTGCTCGTTCGAGACGACTTCGCCGGCAAGCGACTCGTCAACGCGCTCGTCGACCTGCCCTTCGCCCTGCCGACGATCGTCGCGAGCATCGTGCTGCTCTCCCTCTACGGGCCGAACAGCCCGATCGGACTTCACCTCAATGCGACTCGGTGGGGCCTCATCGTGGCGCTCCTCTTCGTCACCCTGCCCTTCGTCGTTCGCTCCGTGCAGCCGGTGCTCATCGAGACCGACCGCGAGGTGGAGGAAGCAGCCCTGTCGCTCGGTGCGTCGAGCTGGACGACCTTCCGCCGACTCGTCCTGCCGGCCCTGGCCCCCGCGATCATGAGCGGCACGGGCCTCGCGTTCGCGAGAGCCATCGGTGAGTACGGTTCCGTCGTCCTCATCGGAGGCAACATTCCGCGCGAGACACAGGTCGCCTCCCAGTACATCCAGCAACAGATCGAGACCGATCGTCCCCAAGCGGGTGCCGCGGTCTCCGTGGTGCTGCTCGCGATCGCCTTCATCACGCTGTTGGCGCTCCGCGTCTTCGCCGGCCGCGCCCGACGCCGCGAGGAGCAGTCCCCATGAGGACCTCTCGTCGTGCTCGGCTGTCCCTGCGCGTCGTGGGTCTCGGATACCTCCTCGCCCTCATCGGGGTGCCGATCGGCGTCATCCTCTACCGGACCTTCTCACCCGGGCTCGCTGAGTTCATCGGGTCGATCAGCACCCCCGCCGCCCAGTCGGCCCTGACCTTGTCGCTGCTCATCGTCGCCATCGTCACGCCGGTCAACATCATCTTCGGGGTGACGACGGCGCTCGCGCTCGTGCGTGGCCGGTTCCGCGGGCGCGGCCTGCTCCAGGCCGTCGTCGACCTGCCCTTCGCCGTCTCCCCGATCGTCGTGGGGGTCGCGCTCATCATGCTCTGGGGTGTCAACGGCTGGTTCGGGGTGCTCGACCGGGCGGGCTTCAGGGTGATCTTCGGCCTGCCCGGGATGATCCTCGCGACGATCTTCGTGACCCTGCCGTTCGTCGTGCGCGAGGTCGAGCCCGTGCTGCGCGAAATCGGGCGGGAGCAGGAACAGGCCGCCTCGACCCTGGGCGCCACGGGTTGGCAGACCTTCTGGCGGATCACCCTGCCGTCGATCCGCTGGGGGCTCACCTACGGCGTCGTGCTCACCGTCGCGCGGGCCCTCGGCGAGTTCGGGGCCGTGATCATGGTGTCGTCGGGATTCGCGGGAGTCTCGCAGACCCTGACCCTGCTCGTACACACGCGGTACATCGACGACCACAACACCTACGGCGCGTATGCCGCCGCCACCCTGCTGATGGGGATCGCGCTCGTCGTGCTGTTGCTCATGACCCTGATCGACCGCCGAAGGAGCGACCGATGATCACCGTGACCACCGCCCGGAAGAGCTACGGCTCCTTCACCGCCCTGGACGACGTGTCCATCGAGATACCGGCGGGCTCGCTGACGGCGCTGCTGGGCCCGAGCGGGTCCGGCAAGTCGACCCTGCTGCGTTCGATCGCCGGCCTCGAGACCCTCGACTCCGGAGTCGTGCGGATCGCGGGGCGGGACGTGACGAGACAACCGCCGCAACGACGAGGCATCGGTTTCGTCTTCCAGCACTACGCCGCCTTCACGCACATGACGGTGCGCGACAACGTCGCCTTCGGTCCCACCATCCGCAAGCGCCCCAAGCGGGAGACCGCGGCGAAGGTCGACGACCTGCTCGAGATCGTCGGCCTGGCCGGCTTCCAGCACCGCTATCCCGCGCAGCTGTCGGGGGGCCAGCGTCAGCGCATGGCCCTTGCCCGAGCGCTCGCCGTCGACCCGGAGGTGCTGCTGCTCGACGAGCCCTTCGGTGCCCTCGACGCCCAGGTGCGCGCCGAGCTGCGCCTGTGGCTGCGCCGGCTGCACGACGAGGTCCGAGTCACCACCGTGCTCGTCACCCACGACCAGCAGGAGGCCCTCGATGTCGCTGACCGCATCGCCGTGCTCAACGAGGGTCGTATCGAGCAGATCGGCACCCCGATGAGCCTCTACGACCAACCGGCCAACGACTTCGTCATGAGCTTCCTCGGGTCGGTGGCCCTGCTCGGCGGGCAGCTGGTCCGGCCCCACGACATCGCGCTCGAGCGGGACCGCGGAGTGGCGCGTGCTCTCGATGCACTGGTCCCCGACTCACCGGGGGTGATCGAGGCGGTCATCGAGCGGGTCGTGCGCCTCGGTTTCGAGGTCCGGGTCGACCTCAGGACGAGCTCGGGTGAGCGCTTCACCGCCCAGATCACCCGACGGGACGCCGCCGACCTCGCCCTTGCCACGGGTGAGACCGTCTACGCCCGGGTCACCCACCGCACCAGCGTCATCGAGCCCGACCCGGCACCCGCGATCTGACGGGTACCGTGCGGGC
>JBBRGO010000282.1:0-4012 GCA_038224055.1 Actinomycetales bacterium | reverse complement strand
TCCGGTGGCACCGGGGCACCCGTGGGGCGCGCCGTGGTCGACGTGGTGGTTCGAGATCACGGGTGAGGTGCCGGCGGCCTTCGCCGGTGAGGTCGTCGAGGTCGTCGTCGACCTCGGTTTCACCGGTGAGGGGCCGGGCTTCCAGGCCGAGGGGCTGCTGCACGACGCCGACGGCGAGCCGCTCAAGGGGATCCACCCGCAGAACCGGTGGCACCGGGTGAGCCGGGCCGCCGCAGGTGGCGAGACCGTGCACCTCTACCTCGAGGCGGCCGGCAACCCGGCCCTGATGGACGACAGCTTCCGGCCCACCCCCCTGGGCGACCGGCACACGGCGGGCAGCGAGCCGCGTTACCGCCTCGGCGCGGTCGACCTCGCCGTCTTCGACCCGGAGGTGTTCGCGCTCGCGATGGACCTCGACGTGCTCATCGACCTCGCGACCGAGCTCCCCGAGGGGGACTACCGCAGGCACGAGGTCAGCGTGGCCCTGGGCGACGCGCTCGCCGTGCTCGACGTCCACGCCATCGGGGAGACCGCCCCCGCCGCCCGCGCCGAGCTGGCTGCGGTCCTCGCGGCGCCGGCCACCGGGAGCGCCCAGCGGCTCACCGCGGTCGGCCATGCGCACATCGACTCCGCGTGGCTCTGGCCGGTGCGCGAGACGGTCCGCAAGTGCACCCGCACCTTCGCGAACGTGACCGCGCTCGCCGCCGACTACCCGGAGCTCGTCTTCGCCTGCTCGTCGGCGCAGCAGTACGCGTGGGTCAAGGACGCCCAGCCCGCGGTCTGGCAGCGGATCCTCGATGCCGTCGCGGCCGGGTCCTGGGAGCCGGTCGGGGGGATGTGGGTCGAGGCGGACGGGGTGATGCCGGGCGGCGAGTCCCTCGTGCGCCAGCTCGTCCTCGGTCAGCGCTTCTTCGAGCAGGAGCTCGGCCGTCGGTGCACCGGCGTCTGGCTGCCCGACTCGTTCGGCTACTCGGCGGCATACCCACAGATCGCGAAGCTCGCCGGCGCGCAGTGGTTCCTCACCCAGAAGCTGTCGTGGAACGACACGAACACGTTCCCGCACCACACCTTCTGGTGGGAGGGCATCGACGGCACCCGGGTGCTCACCCACTTCCCGCCCGCGGACACCTACGAGTCGAAGCTGGGTGGCGCCGACCTCCACCGCTCCGCCCGCCAGTTCCGCGAGAAGGGCCGGTCGCGACGGGCCCTCGTGCCGTTCGGTTTCGGCGACGGGGGCGGCGGTCCGGAGCGCGAGATGCTCGAGCGGGCGCGTCGGCTCCGCTCCCTCGAGGGGTCGCCCGCCGTGGAGGTCGGGACCGCGCAGTCGTTCTTCGACGCCGTCCGCGAGGAGTATGCCGCCCACGCCCCGACGTGGTCGGGCGAGCTCTACCTCGAGCTGCACCGGGGCACCCTGACGAGCCAGCGCGCGATGAAGGCCGGCAACCGCGGCTGCGAGGCCCTGCTCCGGGGGGCCGAGCTCGTGTGGACGATGGTCGCCGTCCGCGGCCTGGGGGACTGGCCCGGTGAGCGGCTCCGTGCGGTCTGGGAGCGGCTGCTGCTGCTCCAGTTCCACGACATCCTCCCCGGCAGCGCGATCGCCTGGGTCCACCGTGAGGCGCGCGCGGACTTCGACCGGATCACCCGCGAGCTCGAGGCGCTCGTCGCGGAAGGTCTCGCGGCGCTCGGTGGGGGGCTGCTCAACGCGGGCCCGTTCGCGCGCCGCGAGGTCGTCGAGATCGACGGCTCGCCGCACCTCGTCCTCGTCGCGGCGCTCTCCGTCGGTCCGGGCAGCCCGATCGAGCCCTCGCGGCCGGTGACCGTCGATGGCCTCACGCTGGCCAACGGCCTCGTCACGGTCCGGGTCGCCGACGACGGCTCGATCGACCGGCTCGTCGACCACCGGGCCACCGGGACCGAGCGCGTCGGCGGCCGGGACGTCCTGCCGCGGGGGCAGCGCGCGGCCGAGCTGCGTCTCCACCCGGACGTGCCGGCGAAGTGGGACGCCTGGGACCTCGACCGCCCGCACGCCCGCACCTGGACCTCGCCGGAGCCCGCGCAGGTCGAGGTCGTGGAAGCGGGTCCGCTCCGGGCCGTCGTGGAGGCCCGCACGACCGTCGGGACCTCGACCGTCGTCCAGCGCACCACGGTCACCGCGGACTCCCCGCGCGTCGACGTGGAGATCCGGGTGGACTGGTGCGAGCGCGAACGGGCCCTCGCGGCCTACGTGCCCGTCTCCGTCCTCGCGACCCACAGCAGCGCCGAGATCCAGTTCGGCCACCTCCGGCGCCCGACCCACGAGAACACGTCGTGGGAGGCGGCGCGGCACGAGATGGTCGCGCACCGCTGGCTGCACGTCGGCGAGCAGGGGTGGGGTCTCGCCGTCGTCAACGAGTCGACCTACGGTCACGCCGTCCGTCGGTCGGTGACCGAGGAGGGCGAGCCGGTCACGACCGTCCGGCTGACGCTGCTGCGGTCCCCGTCGTTCCCCGACCCGACGACGGACAGCTCGGCAGAGGTGGGCGAGCACGTGCTGCGCTTCGGCATCGTCCCCGGCGCCGACCTCCACGAGGCGATCGAGCACGGGTATGCCGTGCACCTCCCGCTCTCCGGATCGGCCGGCCCCCGGCGGGACGCGGTCGCCGGCACCTTCCTCACCGTCGACGGCCACGGCGCCGTGGTCGAGGCGGTCAAGCTCGCCGAGGACGGCAGCGGCGACGTCGTCGTGCGCCTCTACGAGGCACTCGGCGGACGGCGGCGGGTGGGGCTCCGGCCGGGGTTCTCGGTGCGCGCGGTGCACGAGGTCGATCTGCTCGAGGACGCGCAGACCGCGGCCCTCGACGGTCGCCGGGCCGTCGTCGGGGTCGCGGAGGACGGCCGGGTCGAGCTGGAGCTGAGGCCCTTCCAGATCGTCACCCTGCGTCTGGTGCGTGCCGACCGTCCGGCGAGCGCCTGATCCCGCCCGGTCGGACCTGCGCCGACCGCAGCAGCGTGGGCGTTGTCAGTGTCGGCCGGACCCTGTCCGGCGACGGCCGTCTGTGGCGTCGACGGTGTTGCGCTTCAGCAGCATTCGGACGATCCGGTCGACGAGGTCGAGGGGCATCGGGTCCCGCAGCGGGAAGCCCACCGTGTCCCTCGCCTGACGGTAGGGCGCGACGTCACGCTCGAAGGCCGCGTCGCCCCTCGGCACCGGGTAGAGGCCCAGGTGCTTCTTCCAGCCGGCGAAGTAGAGCAGCGGCTTGCCGTCGATGCGGTAGCAGGCCATGCCGTAGCTGATCCGCTCCTCGGCCTGGGGGGCGGCGGTCCGGATGACGTCGCGGACCTCACCGAGTGCGTCGCGGGTGTCATCGACGAACGACTCGACGTAGTCGTCGACGGATGCGAATTTGGTCGCCATCCAAAGCTCCTGGCTGGGCACGAGGTTGATCGGGTTGGTCCGGTTTCGGTGGGGTCTATCCACCGATTGCAACGGTAAGGCGGCCTCGACCGCGGCGCCACTCAGGTCTCAGGAGTTGGCGCGCAGATGGGACGACCGGGCTCGGTGGTGGGCAGATGAGGCCGGACCGGGGGTCGGCTCAGACCTCGAGCCAGCGCTCGCCGGCGAACACCCGGGCGATGGTCGGGGACGGCGCAGATCGCAGGAGCGTCGCCGCCGCGAAGTCGGCGGCGAGACCGTCGAAGACCGCGTGGTGGCGCAGCATCGCGTGGCTGCCGCCCTCGACCGTGACGTGGCCGACCTCGGCGGTGCGGGCGAGGTCGCGCGCGACGGCGGCGGCGTTCGCCGGGCTCGCCACCCGGTCCCGGTCACCATGGACGAGGAGGACCTGCCGACCGGCCAGGTCGATCCGGCCCTCCGCGGGATAGACCCACGGGGCGAGGGCGACGGCGCTGCGGACCTGCGGCCGGTTCGCGGCCAGCAGCGCTGCGCGCCCACCGAGGGAGTGTCCGACGAGGCAGACCGGGACGTCGCGGCCGAAGCGCTCGGCGGCCTGCGCGAGCGCCCAGTCGACGTCGT
>JBBRGO010000281.1:0-4046 GCA_038224055.1 Actinomycetales bacterium | reverse complement strand
CCGGCGTCGGCGTCATCCGCTCCCGTCACGAAGGCGCGACCAGCCTCCCGCCCTGCCAACGAGGCCGAGAACGCCGCGGCCTGCAGTCGTGCCGCCGTGAGGACGAGGTAGACGAGCGGCAGCAGGAGCAGCACCCCGAGGAAGATGAACTCCACCACGGCCCGGCCGTCCTCCGAGGGCCGGAGGCGGTCCACGTCGACCCTGCTCACGGCGGGCCACCGACGACCTGGGACTCGCGGAAGGCGCGCCCGCTCACGATGAGCACGCCGGATGGCCCGATGGGGCCGAGCACCGGCAGCGGCGCCCTCACCGTGACCTCGACGGCCTCCACCCCGGCCACCGTGGTGCCGGTCGACACCGAGACGTCGCCGGCGAAGGACGCGCCGACCGCAGTCGTGATGAGCTCCCGGGTCCGAGCGACCCCGTCACCGGGGACGGCGTCGAACCGGGCCCCGTAGCGCGCCCCTTCGGAGGCCGAGGCGATGAGGGTGTTGCGCACGTAGAGGGCGACGCCGAGCTGGAACACGGCCATGGCCACGAGCACGACGAGGCCTGCGACCATGACGAACTCAGCGACCGCGGACCCGCGCTCACGCTCCTCGGACTGGGTCGGTCCGGTCCATCCGATGAGCCCTTTCAGGGAGGTCACGGACCCTTGACGTTGGAGATCGCGTCGGTGAAGAGCTGGCCGAGCTGGGGCCCGGCGAGAGCCCACAGCGCCGTCACGAGCCCCGCGGTCATGATCGTGATGAGGACCCAGCCCGGGACGTCACCGCGATCACGGCGGCCGCCGAGTCTGCCGACAAGGCCGTCGACGAGGTCCCGCCGCTGTCGGCGAACAGCATTGATCAGTGCGGTCATGGTGTCTCCCTGTCATCTCTGAATCGTTGCGTCGGACATGGACTTCGGTGTCATAAACGGAAGCTGAGAAAGTCGATACCGGGATAGACGGCGAACAGCACGGTGACGGGCAGGATGAGGAAGACCACCGGGATCATCATCAGGATCTCCTTCTTGCCGCCCTGCTCCATGAGCGTGCGACGACCGTCCTCGCGGACGTCCTGGGCCTGGGCCCGCAGCACCTCGGACAGCGGCGTCCCGCGCTGTACGGCCACGATGATGCCGTCGACGAAGCGGCTGAGGCTCACGAGCCCGGTGC
This sequence comes from Actinomycetales bacterium, assembly GCA_038224055.1. Classification (GTDB taxonomy): domain Bacteria; phylum Actinomycetota; class Actinomycetes; order Actinomycetales; family Dermatophilaceae; genus JBDSSS01. The sequence continues at coordinate 2,887 of JBBRGO010000281.1, read as the reverse complement.
GCTCGGCGAGACCCTGCAGCGCGGTCGGGAGGTTCGCCCCTGCGCGGGCATCAGCGAGGCAGCGACGGAGCTCGTCGGACAGCTCGCCGTTGGAGAGGCGACACACCCGCTCCAGGGCGCCGGCTGCGCCCTCGCCCGCGCTGACTGCCAGGGCGAGAAGCTCTGCGACTGTAGGAAACTCGATCAGCATCTTCGCCTCACGACGTGCTGCGGCCCGACTCAGGGCGTAGTCCCGCCCCGCGATGCCGCCCAGCCCGCCGACGAGCACGAAGCCAACGAGCATGGGGATCGAGAACTGGTGCCGGGCGACGGCCATGAGCCCCGTGAGCGCGAGGCCGGCGACGAGGCCGAGCGCGCCCCACAGCACCTGCTCGGCCCGGAACCGTTCGAGGTCCGCCGGGAGCCCCGCGCGCTGCTGCCGCCGCACCACCGAGGTGGAACCGCCGAGGGCGCGCTCGACCCGGCGACCGACCGACCGGACGACGGGCGCGAGCAGCTCCCCCAACCCGAACGGACCCCTCGGGGCAGACGGCCGCGCGAGGAGCGTCGATGGACGTGGCGTGTCGCGCAGGTAGGGCTCGAGGCGGTCATCGAGGGTCGGTCGTCGCATCACGGGAAGCCCGGCAAGGACGAGCAGGAGGCCGACGGCGAGAAGCAGTCCCGCGCCGGCCCCGGCCCAGGACCACCCGGTCGACGCCAGCCCGGCCACGGGATCGAGCACGCCGGTCATCGCAGCACCCGCTCCTCTTCGGGGAGCCGGCCGACCCACACCATGGTCCGGTAGGCGAGCATGCACAGGCCCGCTCCGACCGCGAGGATGACCCAGCCGGCCGGTGAGGAGTAGGCGGAGAGGGAGTCGCTCTTGAGCCCGAGCATCGCGAGCACGATCCATGGCGCCGCGACGGCGAGCCGCGCGGCATTCACCGTCCACCCCTGTCTCGTCTCGAGCTCGGACCGGGTCCTCGCGTCCTCGCGCAGGAACACCGACAGGGTCCGGAGCAACCTCCCGAGGTCACTGCCGCCGACCTCGCGGGCGATCCGCAGCGACTCGACGAGGCGGTCCGCCACCGGGTCGCTGAGCCGGTCCTTCAACCGGTCCAGGCAGTCGCTGAAGCGTCCCGTCGCCCGGTAGTCCTCCGCGAAGGCCGCGAAGGCCGGCCTCAGCTCCTCCGGACCGCGGACGCTCAACTGCGACAGTGCTTCCGGCAGGGCCAGTCCCGCACGGACCCCCGAGGTGATGTTGTCCACGGCATCCGGCCACAGGTCACGCAGGCGCTGACGCCGCTCCCTCGCCCGCATCCGGACCAGCGAGACGGGCGCGAAGGCGGCGATGACGGCGAAGCACACGGCGACGGGGACCACCCCGGTGAGGACGAAGACGCCGAGGAAGGCCAGCACGAACAGCACGGTCGAGCCGGCGACGAGGTTCACCGGCGTCACCGACGAGAACCCGGCCTGGTGGAGGTGGTCGCGCAGGTCGAGCATGACGCCTCTGGCTCGCCCCGCACGCGCGGGTGCCTCGATCTGCGGCCAGAACGACCAGTAGATGCAGAACACTCCGGCGCCCAGCAGCAGACCGACGCCGAGCGGGGACATCACTCACCGCCCTGCCCGAGCAGTGACATCACGTCGTAGCCGGCGCGCTCGAAGGCCTCCCGGTGCGGCGGGTAGCCATCGGCCCGGGTGAGGACTCCGGCCCGGGTCACGAAGAGGTCGGCGATCTCGATGACGTCACCTTCGGCGCGCCCCGGGACGGCGACGATCTCGCGGACCCGGCGCTTTCCGTCGCGCTCGAGAGCGACGTGGACGACGAGGTCGACCGAAGCCGCCACCGTCGGCACGACGAACCGGCTCGAGACGTTCTCCCCCGCCAGAAGGGGAAGCGTGCACATCTTGGTCACCGCCTCCCGGGCACTGTTGGCGTGCAGGGTGCACATCCCGGGAACGCCGCTGTTCAAGGCGAGCAGCAGGTCAAGGCTCTCCTCCTGCCGTACCTCGCCGACGATGATCCGCGACGGCCGCATCCGCAGCGCCTCCTTGACGAGCCGACGGAGCGGCACCTCCCCCGTCCCCTCGAGGCTCGGCTGGCGGCACTGGAGAGCGGCGACGTCCCGGAGCGGGATCTTCAGCTCGAAGACCTCCTCGCAGGTGACCACCCGCTCGCGGGGCGGGATCGCGGCTGCGAGACAGTTGAGCAGCGTCGTCTTGCCGGCCTGCGTCCCTCCGGCCACGAGGACGTTGAGGCCGCTCGCGACCGCCGCCTCGAGGAAGGTCGACGCCTGCCTCGTCAGGGTCCCGAGTCGGACGAGGTCCTCCAGATGGTCGGCCTTGACGACGAACTTGCGGACGTTGACCTGCCAGTGGGTGCGGCTGATGTCCGGGATGACGACGTGGAGGCGTGAGCCGTCGGCGAGGGTGGCGTCGACGAACGGGCTGCTGAGGTCGACGCGCCGACCGGAGGACTTGAGCATCCGCTCCACGAGGTCGCGCACGTCGTCGGCGGTGAGGATGGTGGGAGTCAGCTCGGCCACCCCACCCCGGGCCACGAAGATCCTGCTGGGGTCGTTGATCCACACCTCCTCGACGGTGGGGTCGTCGAAATACTGCTGCAGCGGCCCGTACCCCGCCACGACCGCCAGGACGGAGTGGACGGCCGCTGCGGGATCGCCGAGGGGCGGGAGCCCGCCGTGCAGGGACCGCTCGTCGTAGTCCTGCACCACGTCCTGGACCAGCCGGCGCACCTCGATCGAGTCCCGGGCGGGGTCCAGCCCGGAGCGCCGGATCAGCTCCCGGACCTCGCCCTCGACGGTCCGAACGGCTTCGTGCGTCGACATCCCTGTCCCCTGACACGTGACATGTGACTCATGGCCCCAGGTCGTGCACCGAC
>JBBRGO010000280.1:0-4097 GCA_038224055.1 Actinomycetales bacterium | reverse complement strand
TTCATCGTCACGGCGAACCAGGCCGTCACCGCGAGCGCCAAGCCGTTCCTCACCTCCGAGTGGGACTACGGCTTCCGGGCCCAGCGGATCCGGACCCTGCTCGCGTCCACGCCCAAGGTCTCGCCCGAGCTGATGTCGCAGATCCAGGGCGACGTGCGCAACACCTACGCACCGTCCCTCGTCGAGCGACTGCTCGCCGTGCAGGTCGACGACTTCACCGCCCAGGCCCAGGGCCTGCTCCGCAACTGGGACGGCTCCCAACCTGGTGACAAGGGCCGCGACGCCGCGTCGGCCGCCTACTACAACGCCGTGTGGAAGCACCTGCTCCAGTACACCTTCGACGAGCTGCCGCCCGACATGGCGCCCGACGGGGGCAGCCGGTGGATGATCGTCATCGAGCAGCTGCTCAAGGACCCGAAGAACGACTGGTGGGACGACAAGACGACCCCCGGCGTGGTCGAGGGCTCGGGCGAGATCCTCAAGCGCGCCCTCGTCGACGCCCGCCTCGACCTCGCCAAGGCCCTCGGCAAGGTGCCGGCGACCTGGCGCTGGGGCCGGCTGCACCAGCTCACCCTCACCCACCCGCTGATGCGCGACGAGACGATCCCCGAGGTCGTGCGTGACGTCTTCAACCGGGGCGGCATCGAGCTCGGCGGCGGCAACTCGATCGTCGACGCCAACTCGTGGAACGCCTCGCAGCCCGGGTATGCCGTGACCGCCGGCCCGTCGATGCGGATGGTCGTCGACCTCGGCAACCTCGATGCCTCCCACTGGCTCAACTCGACCGGCCAGTCCGGGCACGCCTACAACCCGCACTACGCCGACCAGGTCGACGCCTGGGTCGCCAACGACCCGTTCCCGTGGCCGTTCAGCGAGGCCGCCGTCAAGGAGTCGGCGCAGGACGAGCTGACGCTCAGCCCGGTGACCCCGGCGCGCCCGGCCCCCTGACCGGTTCGCTGACCGGTTCGCTGACCGGTTCACTGCCCGGTTCACTGCCCGGTTCACTGCCCGGTTCGCTGACCGGTTCACTGCCCGGTTCACTGCCCGGTTCACTGACCGGTTCGCTGACCGGACCGACCAGCTCGACGACTCCCGAGGTGGTGACCCAGCCGTCCACGCGTTCGTCGTGAGCCTCGGCCGGCAGCTCGGCGCCGCTGGCCTCGCCGTCGTGCAGGAGGGCGAGGACGAGGGCGTCCGGGGCGCGCAGCGCGAGGGCCCGGTCGTAGCAGCCGCCGCCCTGACCGAGCCGGTTGCCGTGCCGGTCGACCGACAGGGCCGGGGCGATGACGAGCGCGCATCCGGTGATGGCGTCGGGGCCGAGACCGTCGCTGTCGTCTGCGTGGACCGTGTCGGTGGCCGGGTCCCGGGGCAGTCGGGCGGGACGGGTCACGGTCGCGCGGTCACCGACCGCGCCGCTCACGGCATACCGCCAGTCCAGGCTCCAGTCGTCGAGCACGACCGGGACGATGACCTCGTGACCGGCGGCGAGCAGGTCCGCGATGAGCCGGCCGGTGGGGGGCTCGTCGGGGAGCGACTCGTAGGCGGCGACGCGGCCGCCCGCGGGGACGAGCGGCAGCACCGCCCTCGAGACGGCGGGGCCGGCGGCGCGCGGGTCGAGCCCGGCCGCGAGGGAGGCGCGACCGCGACGGGCGAGGTGACGGAGGTCACGCTTGGCGGGCGGACTCGTCATCGCTTCACCGCCGGACCGGACCGCAGAGCCATCCGCCCATCGTAGGGTGAGGCCCATGAGTCATCAGGGGCTGGCTGCATCCGTCGAGCTGATGCGTGGGCGGGGGCTGGGCGCCGAGGCGATCCGCGTCTTCGAGCACTACTTCGACCAGCTCGAGGGCGGCGCGAAGGGCACCATCTCGGAAGACTCCATCGAGCCGCTCCGGGGGGTCAAGGCGCTGGGAGAGGTCGAGGTCTCCCGGGACGACGCCCGGGCGGCGCTGTCGCAGACCGCGGTGATCAAGCTCAACGGTGGACTCGGGACCGGCATGGGCATGAAGGGCGCGAAGTCGGCACTCGAGGTCAAGGACGGACTCACCTTCCTCGACATCATCGCGCTGCAGGTGCTCTCGCTGCGCAAGGAGTGGGACGTCGAGCTGCCCCTCGTGCTGATGAACTCCTTCCGGACGTCCGAGGAGTCGCTGCGCATCCTCGAGAAGTACCCCGACCTCCCCGTCGACGGGCTGCCCCTCGACTTCATCCAGAACGCCGAGCCCAAGCTGCGGCCCGACGACCTCATGCCGGTGCAGTGGCCGGACGACCCGGATCTCGAGTGGTGCCCGCCCGGCCACGGCGACATCTACGTCTCGCTCGCCACCTCCGGGGTGCTCGCGTCCTTGCTGGCCAAGGGGATCCGTTTCGCCTTCCTGTCCAACTCCGACAACCTCGGCGCGACCTGCGACCCCGAGGTCGCGGCGTGGATGGTCGAGCACGACCTGCCGTTCGTCGCCGAGGTCTGCGAGCGGACGAAGAGCGACCGCAAGGGCGGCCACCTCGCGGTGCGCAAGGCAGACGGTCGGCTGATCCTGCGCGACACGGCGATGGTGGCCGAGGGGGAGGAGCGCTACTTCCGCGACATCCACCGGCACACGACGTTCAACGCCAACAACGTCTGGATCAACCTCGAGGTCCTCGACGAGAGGATGCGCTCGCGCGGGGGCGTGCTCGGGCTGCCGATCATCGTCAACCACAAGAACGTCGACCCCGCCGACTCGACCTCGCCCGAGGTGATCCAGATGGAGTCCGCCATGGGGACGGCGATCGAGGTCTTCGAGGGCTCCGAGGCGATCCTCGTGCCGCGCACCCGGTTTCGCCCGGTGAAGACGACGAACGACCTCCTCGTCCTCCGCTCCGACTTCTTCTCCCTCGACGAGAGCTACCACGTCCGCGCGACCTCCGAGCGGGCCGAGCCCTACGTCGACCTCGACTCGGCCTATCGCTTCGTCCCGGGGTTCGAGAAGCGTTTCCCGCACGGCGTGCCGTCGATGGTCGAGTGCACGAGCCTGCGCGTCATCGGTGACCCGGTCTTCGGCCGCAACGTGCGCTGTGTCGGAGACGTGCTCGTCGACGGCTTCCGCCGGGTCCTCGACAACGCCGTCATCGGTGACCCCGCGACCCCGGTGGCGCCCCCCCGGACGGACCCGTCCGGTCTCCGCTCGGTCGACGACCAGCTCCGCGCGATCCTCGGTTCCCTGGAGCCGGCACCGACGGCGCCCACCGCGCTGGCCGATGCCCTCGGTCTCGTCGTGGCGCGCGACGTGCGGGCCAAGGTCAACCTGCCCGCCTTCGACAACTCCTCGATGGACGGGTATGCCGTGCGCTCCGAGTCGCTCCAGAGCGCCGGCAGCGAGCCGGTGTCCCTGCACATCGTCGGTGAGGTCGCCGCCGGGAGCGAGCCCGACTTCTCGGTGGGCGTGGGTGAGGCTGCCCGGATCATGACCGGCGCGGCCCTGCCCGAGGGTGCGGATGCGGTCATCGCCGTCGAGGACACCGACGGCGCGGCCTCCGGCGAGGTCGTGTGCCGCGCCACCGCCGCTCGGGGCCGGTTCGTCCGTCCCCGTGGTGAGGACGTGGCGCAGGGCAGCGTCATCGTGTCCGCCGGCGAGGTCGTCGGTGCCCGCACCATTGCCCTCCTCGCCGCGTGCGGCCACGACCGCGTCGAGGTCCACCGCAGGCCGCACGTCGTCGTCATGTCGACGGGTGACGAGCTCGTGCCTCCCGGGAAACCCCTGGGCCCCGGCCAGATCCACGACTCCAACTCCGCCATGCTCTGGGCTGCCACCATCGGTGCCGGCGCGTCGGCCGAGATCCGGGCTGCCGTCGGTGATACCGACGAGGAGCTGCTCCGGGTGCTCGACGAGGTCGTCGAGGTCGCCGACGTCATCATCACGAGCGGAGGCGTCTCGATGGGTGCCTACGACGTCGTCAAGAGCGCGTTGCGCGACCGAGGGATCGACTTCGTCAAGGTGGCCATGCAGCCCGGCAAGCCCCAGGGCTTCGGCCACCTCACGACCTCCGACGGTCGGGAGGTCCCCCTCTTCGCCCTCCCGGGCAACCCGGTCTCCTCCTTCGTCTCCTTCGAGGTCTTC
>JBBRGO010000279.1:0-4102 GCA_038224055.1 Actinomycetales bacterium | reverse complement strand
CACGTCCAGCTCGCGACCCACCACCCGGTGGGCCTCGCGTGGCGACCAGCCGTGATGCCACAGCGTGTCCACGCACTCGTCGAGCACCGCAACGACCTCACGCACCACCAGGCGGCGACCCTCTGCAGTGCCCGCGAGACGGACCACGCCGCCCAGCGCGCGCTCCGCGCCGTGATGGTCTCGGGAGCGGAGAGCGACGACGGCATCGACGACCTCCGCCGCCACGAGCTGCTCCATCGTGGGCTGCCGGGCGGTCGGGGGTGGGAACCAGGGGGAGTCACCCGAGGCCTCCGACCCACCCGCTCCGGCGCTGCATCCGAAGGCGGCGCCGGATGGGTGGGCCGCGGACGCCCGGTCGACCCCCTCTGTCCGCTCGGCCCGCTCGGCCCACTCCCGGGCCTTGGCTGCTCGCCGTTGCTGGTTGTTGCGTCCCATCGTGACCTCCCGTGCCTGGCGCTTTCGGCCATGTTTGCAGGCGCCACCGACAGGCCGGGCTGGGTTCTCCACCTACCTCACGGGGACGTCAGCGCGGTGGCCACGTCGCGGCGCACGACCTTGCCCATCGCGTTGACGGGGAGCTTCTCGACGATGACGAAGCGCCGGGGGACCTTGTATGCCGTGAGCGACCCGCGCGCGTGCGCGTGCAGGTCGTCGGGGAGCTGGTCGACGCCGTCGACGAGCACGACGGCGGCGACCACCTCCTCGCCCCCGCTGCTGTGCGGCATACCGACGACAGCGACGTCATCGACCGCGTCGTGGGTGCGCAGGACCGCCTCGACCTCGGAGGGGTAGACGTTGAAGCCGCCGGTGATGATCATCTCCTTGATCCGGTCGACGACCGTGAGGAACCCCTGCTCGTCCATCGTCACGATGTCGCCGGTGCGGAACCAGCCGTCGTGGAAGGCGGTTGCCGTCTCCTCGGGCATCCCGCGGTAACCGTCGAACACCTGAGGGCCGCGCACGAGCAGCTCACCGCGCTCGCCGAGCGGGACCTCACGGTCGAGGTCGGTCAGGTCGGCGACGCGCACGTCGACGTCGGGGAAGGGCACCCCGATCGAGCCGGGTCGGCGCTCGGCGCTCATCGGGTTGCCGACGATGACCGGCGAGGTCTCGGTCAGGCCGTAGCCCTCCACGAGCAGGCCCCCGGTTGCCGCCTCCCAGCGCTCGACGAGGGCGGCCGGCAACGGCATCGCGCCCGAGAGGCCGTAGCGGATGCCCTGCACCGAGACGCCGCGCCGCTCGGCCTCGGTGACGATCCGCTCGTAGAGGGGCGGCACCGCCGGCACGAAGGTGGGGACCTTCCGCTCGATGGCCTCCATGATCAGGCCGGTCTCGGGCTTGGGCAGCAGCACGAGGGTGGCGCCCAGCCGCGTGCCGACGAGCATCCCGACGGTGACGCCGTAGGCGTGGAAGAGCGGGAGGGCGAGCAGGAAGGTCTCGCTGCCCTCCCCGAGGCCGGGCACCCAGGCCCGTCCCTGCTCGACGTTGGCCACGAGGTTGCGGTGGCGCAGAGGCACGCCCTTGGGCAGGCCCGTCGTGCCGGAGGTGTAGAGCAGCAGGGCGACGTCGTCGGCGTCGGGCCGCGGGTGCGAGGCGTCGAGCGGGGGTGCGGCGACGAGCTCCCGCCAGGCCATGACGCCCGGAGCGGGCGTGGACAGCTGGCCGCGGGCAGCGCGGGCCTTGGCGAGCGGGAGTCGGAGCGCCAGTCGCTTGAGCAGCGGCAGCTCGGTGGTGAGGTCCACCGCCACGACGTGCTCGACGCTCGAGGTGTCGCGCAGCGCGTCGACGACGGGCACGACCTTGTCCCAGACGATGGCGACCCTGGCCGCGTGGTCGACGAACGGGTGCCGGAGCTCGCCCGCGGTGTAGAGCGGGTTGTGCTCGACGACCGTGGCCCCGAGGCGCAGCACCGCGTAGAAGGCGATGACGTTCTGCGGGCAGTTCGGCATGAGCAGGGCGACGCTGTCGCCGGGGCCGACGCCGAGTCGGCGCAGTCCCTCGGCCACCCGGCTGACCTGGTCGCCGACCTCGGCCCAGCTCGTGCCGGCACCGAGGAAGTCGAGTGCGCGGCGACGCGGCCAGCCCGCGACGGTGGCCTCGAGCTGGTCGGTCAGGGTGGTGTCACCGTGGTCGAGGTGGAGCGGCACACCGGGTCCGTACGACGCGGCCCACAGAGGGTCCTGAACCGACATGACGCAGACGTCCTCACTGCCGCGGGGGGGGTTCGCGGGCGTGGTCAACCTACCGCCGTCCCCGTGGCCGGCGCAGATGATCCTCGGAGCGACTGACGGCCCGGGCGCGGGCAGGTCGTCGCGACCGCGTCGAGGGCTTCACCGCAGACCCCACCCGGGAGACCCCACGACAGGACGAGCGGGTGCCGAGCGGCATACCGACGCTGGCGACGGACAAGGGTGCCACCGAGCGCTTCCTCGGAGTCGTCAGCGAGGCGGCCGGGCCCCATGCCGTACGTTCGGGGCCCATGAGCCTCGAAAAGGACCGCTTCGACGTCGTCTACGAGCAGAAGAAGGGTCTTGGCTCGCGGACCCGGATCCTGCGAGATCGAGAGACCGGGGTCTGCTACCTGCAGACCTGGGATGGCTTCGCCGCCTGCGTGACCCTGCTCGTCAACGCGGACGGTACCCCTGTCGTGCAGCGGTAGCCGTCAGGGTGGGGCGTGCGTGATCCTGCCGGCGGAGGTCCCCCCCCGGCTCAGGCATCGACGGTGCACAGAACGTGGGTCGATCTCCGCCGACCCGAGCTGAAGGGTGCGTTTCGCGGTCACGCCGACGAACGCCCGACACGTGGCCAACGCTGATCCGTGCCGTTCGACGTCCCTGTCCCGGTAGGGACGGCCCCGCCATCGGCGGTAGGTCGCGGGGGATGCACGCCCCAAGTCGTACTGCGGAAGGCCGGGCTAGGACGAGAAGGCTCACCTAGAGGTAATCGCCAAGAGGTGAGACACCGCTCGGCACCGCGAACACGAGGCCGCCAGCTACCCAGTCTGCGGGCCAAAACTGTCGTATCCGTTGGGTCTTCTGTTCCGGAGTCGGGGCCCGTGGGCGTCTCATCAACCGCGATTGCCGGAGGAGGAGCCGTGGGAGCAGCGCTAGACACCGACGAAGTAACCGTAGGCCTGGTCGCTTGGCTAAACCAGCACGTCCTGCCTGCGGATGGTCGTGTCCTTTCGACCGCCCCGGCGGGAGGTGAGAGGCTGGCGCCGTTCGTTTGCTGCCATGCCTCGGGCGGCCTGTCCGGCTGGTCAGCAATCACGTCTCGTCCGAAACCACAACGGCTCGAGCTCAAGCTGGAGTGGCGTTCCGGCGGTAGCAGTGAATGGCGTCAGAGAGGTCAGTATCTCAATGACGGAAACAACATCCTTGAAGGTCCGGCGGCTGCGTTCATCGACGCGTCGACTGACGAGCAAACGGTCTCGGGGAATCGCGCCCGTCTGTCGCCCGATGGCGTCGACGCTGTACTCAAGGAGATCCAGCGTCAAGCTCATCGCAGACTCGCCGGAACGGAGAGCGTGGGGCGGGAGTGGTCGCTCCCGGTCATTCATCCCACCGACTAGACCTTCAGCCGTCGTTGCTGAACCCAACGAAGTCGACCCGCAGCCTGTCGGGTCGAGGCATCCTCGCTCAACGTTCTCGGGTGCGGCCCTGCCGGCGCAGCTACCGGAGTGTGGGCCGGACGCCTCCGCCGGGTGTCACCTCCGCCTCGCCCGAGATGGCGGCTCGCAGGCTCGGTGTCGCTTGCAAGGCGATGATGTCGGCGGGCATCTCGATGCCTGCGTTGTCCAGGGCGCGCTTCACCGCGCGGATGGCCGCGTCCCTGGCCAGGACCACGTCGTGCTGCGCCGGCCCGCACCAGAAGCGGGCCTCGATGTCGACGGTGGAGACGCCCAGCTGAGTGACGACGGCTTCCGGCTCGGGCGTGGCCTCCAGGCGGGGAAGGCCATCGATGAGGGCGGCCTGGATGACCCGGCGCGCTTCGTTGGCGTCGTTCTCGTAGGCGATGCCGACGACGAAGCTCACGCGCCGGCTGGGGAAGTGGGTGCGCACCGTGATGACAGACTTGTAGACGTCGCGGTTGGGGATCAGCA
>JBBRGO010000278.1:0-4133 GCA_038224055.1 Actinomycetales bacterium | reverse complement strand
ACCGATCCCGATGGGATCCTCGACGACGACCTACGGCGGCGCATCGAGAACTGGCCTTCTGCCCAGCACGGCGACGGTGTCGTGCGACCTGCCGAGCTGTCGTCGATGAGGGTCACTGGCGAAGGGCTCGTCGTCGCGTCGGGGTCGTGGTGGGGCAGTGCCCCGGCACTTGATCACCAGATCGGGCTGGCCGTCGACATCGCTCATCGTCTGTCAGCGAAGCAGGGGCCCCACTCGACCTGATCACGAGGACGGGGGGACGCGCGCGAACGCCTCGACCCTCCGCAGGGGCGAGGGCCTTGCGCCGGGCTCGTGCTCTAGTGTCGAAACGATCCGCAACGAAGGCCGCCGAGGGGAGCAGGCATGCCGAGTCCCCTGGTCTGGACCAAGCTCTACGTCCCCCGGGCGCGACACGTCGTGGTGCCACGCTCGAGGTTGGCCGAGCGTCTGAGCCGAACCGCGCAGCCCCGGCTGACCCTGGTCTCCGGGCCGGCGGGCTTCGGGAAGACGACGCTGCTGGCGGCGTGGGCCGGGGCCGCGGACCGCCCGGTCGCGTGGGTGTCGCTCGAGGAGACCGAGCAGCAGCCAGCGTCGTTCTGGACCTACGTCGTCACGGCCCTCGAAACCGCGGTGCCGGGCCTGGGAGCCGGGGTGCTGCCCCTCCTGCAGGCCCCGCACCCGCCGATGGAGTCGGTCCTCGCCACCCTGCTCAACGGGCTCGCTGCCCTGGCTGACGGCGTCGACCTGGTCCTCGACGACTACCACCTCGCCGACGGGCCCGAGATCGCCGGCGACGTCGCGTTCCTGCTCGAGCACCTTCCCCCTGACGTGCACCTGGTGATCAGCACGCGTGCCGACCCGGCCCTGCCCCTGGCCCGCCTGCGAGCGCGGGGTGAGCTGGCGGAGATCCGCGCCGCCGACCTGCGCTTCACGGTCGAGGAGGTGACGGCATACCTCAACGGCGTCGTCGGGCTCGACCTGGACGGTCGCGAGATCGCCATGCTGGAGGGCCGGACCGAGGGCTGGATCGCAGCACTGCAGCTGGCTGCCCTCTCGCTCCAGGGCCGTGAGGACGCAGCGGGCTTCATCGCGGGCTTCGCCGGGGACGACCGCTACGTCGTCGACTACCTCGTCGAGGAGGTCCTGGGCCGACAGCCGGATGCCGTCAAGGCCTTCCTGCTCGACACCTCGATCCTCGACCGGCTCAGCGGCTCCCTGTGCGACGCGGTCACCCACGGGAGCGACGGCAAGGCCATGCTCGAGTCGCTGGAGCGCTCGAACCTGTTCGTCATCTCCCTCGACGACAGTCGTCAGTGGTACCGCTACCACCACCTCTTCGCCGACGTCCTACGGGCCCACCTCCGGCAGGAACGGCCGGAGGAGATCGCGGGCCTGCACCGGCGAGCCGCCGAGTGGTACAACGCGGCGGCCGAGCCGGTGCCCGCCGTCCGGCACGCGCTCGACGCCGGTGACGTCGACCTGGCGGCCGACCTCGTGGAGCGCTCGGTCATCGGCGTGCTGCGTCAGCGGCAGGAGGCGACCGTCCGCGGCTGGCTCGATGACATCCCGGATGAGCTGGTGCGCCGCCGCCCGGTCCTCGCGGTCGGCTTCATCGGGGCACTGATGTCGAGGGGTGACTTCGAGACGGTCGAGGGCCGCCTGGACGATCTCGAAGTGCTGCTGGCCGACCCGCCCGCGGACATGGTGGTCCTCGACGAGCGCGATCTGGCGCGCGTGCCGGGAAGCATCGAAACCTATCGAGCAGCCCTCGCGCTGGTGGCCGGCGACCCGGCCGGCACCGTCGTCCACGCCGACAGGGCAGTCAGCAGAGCGGCGCCCGGCGACGACCTCACCATCGCGGCCGCGTCGGCCCTGGCTGGGCTCGCCTCCTGGGGGGGCGGGGACCTGGAGGCCGCACACCGCGGCTACTCGGTGGCGATCAAGGGCCTGGAACGAGCCGGGAACATCTCGGACGTGCTCGGCTGTTCGATCACCCTGGGCGACCTGGAGATCACCCGGGGCCGGCTCGGGGCCGCCCTGCGGACCTATCAGGACGCGCTCCAGCTCGCCGCCGACCACGAGGCCGACGGACCCCTGCGCGGGATGGCAGACATGATGGTCGGCCTGAGCCAGATCGCCTTGGAGCGCAACGACCTTGTCGCGACCGCGGCTCACCTGCAGCGGGTCGCCGCCCTGGGCGAGCGCCTCGGTCTGCCCCAGCTCCCCTACCGGTGGCGGGTCGCCCGCGCGCGGTTACGCGAAGCCGAGGGAGACCTCGCCGGGGCGGTGGACCTGCTCGAGGAGGCCGAACGGGTCTACGTCGGTGACTACTCCCCGAACGTGTGCCCCGTCGCGAGTCGGCGGGCGCGGCTGCTGGTGGCGCAAGGCCGCCTGGACGAGGCCCGTGACTGGGCCCGGGCCCGGCAGCTCGCGCCGGACGACGAGCTGGCGTACGTCCGCGAGCACGAGCACCTCACCCTCGCCCGGATCCTGATGCACCAGCAGGACGCCTCCGGCGAGCCGCTGCGCACGGCATACGGGCTGCTCGACCGGCTGCGGATCGCGGCCGAGGAGGGGCGGAGGTCCGGCACCCTGATCGAGATCCTCGCCGTGCAGGCGCTCGCCCACCACGCTCAGCACGGGCGGCGCGGTCTCCCGGGGGCGCTCGTCCCTCTGGAGCACGCGCTCCGGTTGGCGGAGCCGGAAGGCTACGTGCGGATCTTCGTCAGCGAGGGTGGGCCGATGGCGTCGCTCCTCGCGGCCCTCGTCCAGCGGGACCCCTCGTGGCACTACCCACGCCGCCTGCTCGCAGCGTTCGATCACGCCACGCCCACACCGAGGGACCAGGGTCTCGTCGAACCGCTGAGCGCGCGCGAGCTGGACGTGCTCCGGCTCCTCGCCACCGACCTCGACGGGCCGGCGATCTCGCGCCAACTCTACATCTCGCTCAACACCCTGCGGACGCACACGAAGAACGTCTACGCCAAGCTCGGCGTCAACCGGCGCCGGGCTGCGGTCACGAGGGCCGGTGAGCTCGGACTGCTCTGAGGTCCCCTCACCGAGGATCACCATCTCGCTCACCACGTGATGTGATCCGCGCTCACCACCTCGGCGCCTAACTTGCGGACATGAACACCGCAGACACCAACCCGGACGGGTCCGGATGGTACGAGATCCGCCTCCAAGGGCGGCTCGATCCCCGCTGGTCAGCCTGCTTCGCAGGCATGACTCTGACCACCGGTGACGGCTTCACCCTGCTCGCGGGGCACGTCGTCGACCAGGCCGCGCTGCACGGCCTCCTGCACCGGCTCCGCGACATCGGCCTGCCCTTGGTCTCCGTCCGCCAGGTCGAGACCGATGCCGAGTCGCGCCCCCACCACCCCGACAGCTCGACCAGAGGAGCCTGACATGACCATCACCGCACCCGCCGACACCGCCCCCGTTGCCCGCCGCCGTCCCACGCGTCACCACGCCCGTGCCGCCGGCATCTTCTACCTGCTCACCTTCGTGTCCTCGATCCCGGCACTCATCCTGCTCGGGCCGGTGCTGAGCGACGCCGCCTACGTCACCGGTGCCGGCCAGGACACCCGCGTGCTCTGGGGCTGCCTGCTCGACACCGTGAACGCCCTGACCGCGATCGGCTCCGCCGTGGCGGTGTACTCGGTGGTCAAGCGCCAGAGCGGGTCGCTGGCCCTCGGCTTCGTGACCTCCCGCCTCGTCGAGGCAGCCGTCGTCATGATCGGCGTCGTCAGCCTCCTCGCAGTCGTCACGATGCGACAGGACTTCGCCGGCTCCGGTGCCGACGCCGCCACGCTGACGATCACGGCCAACGCCCTCGTCGACGTCCGGAACTGGACCTTCCTCTTCGGCCCCGGCCTGATGCCCGTCTTCAACGCCCTGCTCTTCGGCACCCTGCTCTACCGCTCTCGCCTGGTGCCCCGCATCATCCCGACCATCGGTCTCATCGGCGCACCCCTGCTGTTCACCGCCTTCGTCGCCAACCTCTTCGGCGCGTTCGACCAAGTCTCCGCGGCCTCGTTCCTGCTCACCCTGCCGATCGCAGCCTGGGAGCTCAGCGTCGGGATCTGGATGACCTTCAAGGGTTTCCGCCCTGAAGCAGTCGCTGCGCTCGA
>JBBRGO010000277.1:0-4141 GCA_038224055.1 Actinomycetales bacterium | reverse complement strand
GCCAGTCCGTAGGTGACCTCCCCCGTCCTCGGCAGGCGGTCGAACTCCTCGACGAGGTCGCGGAGCCGCTCCCAGACGCCCTCGACCTGGCCCGGGGTCAGCCTCGCGCGCCGGATGAACGCCGACAGCTCATGGTCCTCGAAGGCCTCGCGGGACTCGGCCGCCGCCACCTCGAAGTCGTTGAAGTCGAGCACCGGGCCCTCGTCGGTGCCGTCGACCGAGCCACGTCCAGGGACTCACTGCCGGGGTGGCAGACCTGGCGACGCGGCGGCGCGACGCGCGCGACGCGTGGGCCGACGGTGCCGTCGCGGACCTCCGACCTCGTCTACGTCGGCATCTCCCTCGGGGTCATGCTGGCACAGCGGCTGGCGCAGACGCGCTCGGGCTGTCGTGGCACCGTCCTGCTCGAGGCGTGCGTGCCACCGCAGGAGTTAGGTGGCGACTGGCCCGTGGCGCTCCCGGTCCAGGTGCACGGGATGGAAGCGGACCCCTTCTTCGCCGGGGACGGGGACATCGACGCCGCGCGCACCCTCGTCTCGGGGCTGGACGACGGCGAGCTCTTCGTCTACCCGGGTGACGTCCACCTCTTCACCGACTCCTCGCTGCCCTCCTCCGACGCGGACGCGACCGCGCTCGTGGTGCAGCGGGTGCTGGCCTTCCTCGACCGGGTGTGAGCGGCCTCGAGGGGTGCGACGCTCCGGCCGCCCGGCTCAGGTCGCGACGGCCGCTCAGGTCGCCCGGGCCAGCCAGTCCTCGAGGTAGGCGGCGACGCCGTCGTCGTGGTGGCGCCCGGTGACGACGGTGGCGGCCGCGAGCACCGGCTCGCGGGCGTTGGCCACCGCGACCGCCGTCCCGACCACCGCGAAAGCGGGCAGGTCGTTGTAGTTGTCCCCGAAGAAGACGACGTCCTGCAGGTCGGCACCCTGCTCGGCGGCAACGGCACGCAGCCCGTCACCCTTGGAGCAGGTCGCGTTGGCGATCTCGAGGTAGGTGGTCTTGGAGCGGTAGGTGACCAGGCCCGGGCGTGCGGCCAGGAGCCGCTCCAGCTCCTCGATGAGAGCCGGGTCGCCCATCAGCATGACCTTGTGCGGCGGCTCTGACGCCAGCCGACCGGCCGCTGCGTAGTCGTGGGCCGACTCATCCGCCGGCGGGACGGCAGTGATGCGCGCCTCCCGGTCGGTCCACTCGTCGCAGCCCCACGCATACCAGGCACTTCCGGCGAAGAAGCTCGCGTGGAGGTCGCGGCGGGCGCACTCCTCGTAGATGTGGGCAGCGTCGTCCGGCGCGATCGAGAC
This sequence comes from Actinomycetales bacterium, assembly GCA_038224055.1. Lineage (GTDB taxonomy): Bacteria > Actinomycetota > Actinomycetes > Actinomycetales > Dermatophilaceae > JBDSSS01. Next base: position 2,846 of record JBBRGO010000277.1, on the reverse strand, counting down.
GTCGGCCACGACCGAGCCGTCGGGGCGCAGGACGAGCCCGCCGTTGTAGGCGATGAGCGGGGCCGGCTCGACGCCGGCCAACCGCTCGAGCCCCTCCAGCGACGCCGGCATCCGGGAGGAGCAGAACACGAACATGTGCCCGGCCTCCCGGACGGCCCGGATCGCGGCGATCGTCCGCGTGGACAGGGTCCGCTCGCGGTTGAGCAGCGTGCCGTCGACGTCGGAGCAGAACAGGGCCATGAGGTCTCGTGAGGGTGCCGGTGACGGGACCCGGCCTAGAGGCCGAGCTCGCGCGCACCCTCGATCGAGGAGTCACGCAGGAACTGCGTGCAGCGCGCCTCCTCGTCGGTCTCGCCGATGGCGCGGGCAGCGCGCGCGAGCGCCCCGAGGGCCCGGAGGAACCCCCGGTTGGGCTCGTGCGACCACGGCACCGGGCCCTGACCGCGCCAGCCCGACTTGCGCAGGGAGTCGAGCGCGCGGTGGTAGCCGGTGCGTGCGTAGGCGTAGCCCTCGACGTCGCGGCCGTCGGCGAGCGCCGACTCGGCGAGCGTCGCCCAGGCGAGCGAGCTCGTGGGGTGGTCCTTCGCGACGTTCACGGGGTCCTCGCCCGCGGCCAGCAGCTGGGCGGCGGGGTCGACGGCGAGGCGGGTCTCGGGGATGCCGAGCAGGTTGTCGCTCACTGGTGCGTGCCTGTCGATCGCAGGGCCGCACAGGCCTCGACGACACGGGTCGCCATCGCCGCCTCGGCGGACGCGCCCCACGCGCGGGGGTCGTACTGCTTCTTGTTGCCGACCTCTCCGTCGACCTTGAGCACGCCCGCGTAGTTGCCGATCATCCAGCCGGCGACGTTGCGGGTGAACGCGTACTGGGTGTCGGTGTCGACGTTCATCTTGATGACGCCGTGGTCGACGGCCGCCGAGATCTCCTCGGGCAGCGAGCCGGAGCCGCCGTGGAAGACGAGGTCGAACGGGCGGGCCTCGTCACTCAGGCCGAGCTCCTTCGCAGCGGCCTGCTGCGCCTGGAGCAGGATCTCGGGGCGGAGCTTGACGTTGCCCGGCTTGTAGACGCCGTGGACGTTGCCGAAGGTGAGGGCCGTGAGGTAGCGGCCGTTCTCGCCCGAGCCGAGGGCCCGGATCGTGGCGATGGCGTCGGCCGGGGTCGAGTAGAGCTTGTCGTCGATGGCGCCCTCGACACCGTCCTCCTCGCCGCCGACGACACCGACCTCGATCTCGAGGACGACGTTCGCCGCCTTGGCGAGCGCCAGCAGCTCCGTGGCGATCTCAAGGTTCTCGTCGAGCGGCACGGCAGAGCCGTCCCACATGTGCGACTGGAACCACGGGGTGCCGCCGGCCTTGACCCGCTCGGCGGAGGCGGCGAGCAGCGGACGGACGAAGTCGTCGAGCTTGGGCTTGGGGCAGTGGTCGGTGTGCAGGGCGATGTTGACCGGGTAGTTCTTGGCCACGTGCTCGGCGAAGGAGGCGAAGGCGAGCGAGCCGGAGACCATGTTCTTGACCGACGGGCCGGAGAGGTAGTCAGCACCTCCGGTCGAGACCTGGATGATCCCGTCCGAGCCGGCGTCGGCGAAGCCCCTGAGGGCGGCGTTGAGCGTCTGCGACGAGCTGACGTTGATGGCGGGGTACGCGAAGGAACCTGCCTTCGCGCGGTCGAGCATGTCGGCGTAGACCTCGGGGGTGGCGATGGGCATGAGACATCTCCTGCGCGGTGAAAGGGGCTGGCGTCGTCCGTCGAGAATCCTGCCACGTATGACGACTGGGCCCTACCGCGTGTCCGCGGGCCGGAGGGCGCGAGGCTCAGCGGCTCTCAGAGCAGGCGCGCGGCGAGGACCCGCACGGCGTGCTCGCGCTGGCCCGTCTTCCAGCCCCCGCCGTCGATGGTGGCCCACACGACGTGGGAGCCGCGGGTCAGCAGCACCACCCGGGCCGACCCGGCGCCGTACTCCGACCGCACAGTGCCGACGAGCGCCTCCGCACCCGCGACCGTACCCGCGACCGTGCTCTCGCGCGCCTGCGCGCAGGTCCGGAACGCGAGGTCGAGGTAGTCGACGAGGCCCCCGGGGTCTCCAGCCACGAGGTCGAGAAGGCGGTAGGTGACGACCCTGGTGCCGGGCGAGCTCTCCGGCGGGGCCTCGTTGCCGGCCTGTTGAGGCATCGTCAGGAGGTAGCCGTCCACGACCCGCTGCGCACCGCTCGCGGTGATGAAGCTCTCGTCGGACGACAGCCCGGTCCACGGCAGGATCACCTCGCAGTGGGGGTCCGGTGGCAGCTTGCCCGCGCAGCGCGCCGGATCGGCGGCGTCCCGCCCCGGCACGACCTCGCTGGGGTCCGAGAACCCTCCGTCCGACGAGCCCGGGAAGACCTCCCGGAGCGGCACCCGGCCCCTCGCGTCGGTGAGCCCACGACGCACCGTGCACTGGGCGGCATCCTGGATGACCGTCATCGACGGCCCGGGCTCGGAGGGTCCCCGGGTCACGGGTGCCGGTTCGACCTCGGGCGCGGCGCCCGTCCGGGTCGCCGCCGTTGGGTCGACTACCCCGGACGGAACGGCGGGAGCCACTGATCTGGTCGGTGGCGGCACCGCCGACGCGCCCGACGTGCAGCCGGTGAGAGGGCCCAGGAGGCACACGACCCCGAGGACCACGACAGTTGGCCGGGACCGTCGTCGGTGCGGCGCAGCGTCTCGAGTGCCGGTGTCCACGGCTGGAGTGTGCCAGAACCGGCCGTCGTTCACGCCCTGGCGGGGTCGAAGACGTAGGGCGTCGTCGTCGCCACCCGGTGCAGCCCCAGGCGTCGCAGGATCGGCTCGGAGTCGGGCGAGGCGTCCACCCG